>JAFSPC010000134.1 GCA_017443075.1 Paludibacteraceae bacterium | reverse complement strand
TATCTTTGCCACTCAAATAAGATTGATTATGAAAGATATTCGTTTTCCAAACATCACTTTGACAGTTGAGGCTAAGCCTTGGCCTGCAAACCATGTAGCACGTGTCACTTCGTTTCGTCCTGTAAGCACACGAGTTCGTCAACCACGTATAATCGAAGCACAAGTTCTGGCGCAATGAGCATTTTGACGAAGACGTTTGACTTCCGTGCAGACGCAATCATAACAGATTGCTTTGTTGTTATGCCCGAAGGCGTAAAAGATAAAGATGGTAATCGCAAGTATTGTCATATTGAGAATGCAGCTTGGGATACAGGTGCAACAAATACCATTATTTCCCCTGAGATAGTCAAGGTTCTTGGTCTGCAACCGACAGGAAAAGCATCTATTTCTGCTTATGGTGGCATCGTAGAAGTCAATACTTATACGATAGACTTGTGCTTCCAAAACGGCTACAAGATTGCAAATTTGCAAGTAATGAGCGATGAAACGAACAGCGATTTTGACTATGATGTTCTCATTGGCATGGATGTAATTACGGAAGGCGATTTTTGTGTATCTACCAAAGAGGATAAGACGCAATTTTTCTTTCGAATGCCTGCGGAAGGATTTCAAGTATGACACAAGCACAAGCGGTAATAGAAACGATTGATATGTTGGGCGGCATTGCTACGCTCAACCAGATTAATCAGCATATTTTTGAAATTACCGACTGCCAGTGGCGTACGAAAACACCGTTTGCAAGTGTTCGCCGAATAGTTCAGCAAACAGCCGGCATATACAAAATAAAGCCTGGCCTATATGCTTTGGAAACACATCGTCAGGCATTGGAGAATAATGGCATCCTTGTTCAGAATGAGCACAACCAAGATTCCGATGCAATAAAGACATTCAATCACGCTTACTATCAAGGTCTATTGTTAGAAATGGGCAAAATGCGTCATTTAGACACTTTTGTGCCGGACCAAGATAAGCATAAGCAGTTCCTCAATCAAGCAGAATTAGGCGACCTGCGTACAATACAGGTACTCCCCGAATACTCTTTTCCTCAACTTGTCAAACGGAGTTCCACTATTGACGTGATTTGGTTTAACGACCGTCACATGCCTCACTCTTTCTTTGAGATTGAGCACTCTACAGACATTCAAAACTCTTTGCTGAAATTCAATGACTTGCAAGATTTTGCGGCTCGTATGGTTATCGTGGCGGATGAGAAGCGTCATAATGAGTTTATTAGCAAAATGGGTTATGCTGCATTTCACCAATTGGCAGAGAAGAAGCGCGTATCATTTTTAAGTTATGAATCGCTTGGTAAACAATACGAACAAGAATTTGAGAAACAAAAATTTGAATTTGTGATATAAAAATCCGCAGCGGCGGTATCATACTAATTAATAACTAGCGTTTGCTATTTGTTCTATTTACGTTGAAACCTCGGAAATTTCAAAGTATAGTAATAAGAAGAACAAATCGTAACGTTCACTGTGTGTACATGTGAGCAAGATTTGTCTTATTACTGGCTTTCCGAGGGCCACAACGTGAGCAAATCTTTGCTCACAGTTGTACCCGCGGGAAGTCAATTTTAGTAACAAGGTAGCAAACATAACAAACGCTACCAAATGATTACTAAAAATGATGAGTTACCATTAGAATGCGAACACTTTAAACATGTTGATTACGGATGTAAAATCCAAGACTTCCGCATCTTGCAAGGCGATTGCATGGAGCGACTGAAAGAGATAGAGGATAACTCTATCGACACAATCTTTGCCGACCCTCCTTATTTCCTGAGTAACGGCGGCATCAGTGTGCATAGTGGAAAACAAGTGTGCGTGGACAAAGGGGATTGGGACAAAGGCGGTACACCCGAATATATCTACGAGTTTAACCGCCGTTGGTTGGAACTCTGCCGACCTAAACTGAAAGAGAACGGCACTATTTGGATTAGTGGCACGCACCATAATATCCATGTTGTCATGCGATGTTTGCAAGAACTCGGTTACAAAGTGCTGAATACAATCACTTGGCAGAAAACCGATCCTCCACCCAATTTGTCTTGCAAGTATTTCAACTTTTCCACGGAGTTGATTATTTGGGCGCGTAAGTCGGAGAAGAAAACACATAAGTTCAACTACGAAACCATGAAACAATTGAACGGCGGCACACAGATGACTGATGTATGGCGTATTCCTGCCGTCAGTTCATGGGAGAAACTACAAGGCAAGCACCCGACGCAAAAAACCTTGCGTTTGTTGTACCGAATTATTTTGGCTTCTACGAACGAGGGCGATACTGTTCTTGACCCATTTGCAGGCTCTGCTACAACAGGTATCGCGGCTAATCTGCTTGGGCGTAAGTTTGTCGGAATAGAGCAAGAGCCACAGTTTGTAGAACTGTCTTTGCGTCGTCGCCATGCATTAGAGGATGTTGAAGCACGTAAGAAACTATACGACAAAATGCGCGAGAATGCACAAGAGGCAACCGTACTTGTAAATCACATGCGCGAAAAAGACCGCGAAATGGCGATGCAAACTGGTATAACATACGTACGTGCAGGTGACAGCAAAGGCTCTTTGCTCGTCAAAGAGGGGTTCGAGCGGTTGGGGTACATCTGCTTGCACGCTAACGGCGACAACGCGCAACTATTCAAACAAACAAAGAAATGTTTTCAAATATGGACAGCTGATGCCTTGCGTGAATTAGGCTTTAGCGCTGAGAATGCTCCTTATTACGCTGTCCTGCATTTCGACCCAAATAAGTCCATTCGCTTCGACCAAGAGATAGACCTGCACAAAAAGAAATATACTCAAGTTGCACACATTGAGCCATTGAGCAGTTTCATTAGAATCAAATAAAAGAGTTGGATATGATTACTTTTTCTGATGGAAGTGTTTTAGATGGCAGAGGGGCTTTTGACGATTGGTGCATTTATCTTACTCGTCCCAATATAGCTAAATATGCGCCAAGAGATGTAGAGTATTTCAGTTGTTTGCAACAATTGGGACAACAATATGGATCAGACGTTGTTTATAAAGATTTCGTCGCAATATATAATGGAACGACCAATCATTTAGACAAGAATGTAATGCTGCGTATAAAACGGCGTTCAAAGAAATATGGTAACGATATGCTCACATGCCAGATTGTCTTTTGTCTATTGTACATGGGTATGGTAGCGGAAGAAAATAAGCAAAATGCCATATTAGGTAAACGCATAAAACATTTAGGCGTCTATCAAATACTCAAAGAAGGTATGCCTGCTGAAGAAGCTGCAAATTTTAGCAGAGGCATGAAAGTATATCAATTAGAACCATTGTGTCAAGAACGAGGGTTCTAATGTTCTTTATGAATATCCCCATTAAGCACCTCGCGAATGAGCGAGGTGCTTTCTATATATCCCTAACAAAGTGAAGAATCCTGCATTATCCAACTTTATCCTGCACTAAACTGCATTAACCTGCATAAAAGTCCCACCGCCATTCCTTAAAGCAGTAATTTTGGGTCTATAGGTCAAAAAGTAGGCTGCATAGAGGTATGTATTCGTCAATAGGTCAAAAAGTAGGCTGCAATTTCTCTGATTGATTAGGTTGTTTACGCGGCTCCCCAAGCCGCATACTACGCAATCCCCAAACTAAAGATATTTAGGATGCATTTTCTGCCTCGATAGAAAGTATGCTATGATAAATAGTCGTCTATGTTCTGTCGTAAGTCCGCTGTGATTATTGAGGTTCTTCTTTAAATCCGTAAACGTGCCCTCAATCTTATTGTTGGTATTGGGCATACCCGCACACTTAGGTAGTTGGAAGGTAAACTTTAGCCTACAAAATGACCTATACGCCAAAAACAACAGTGGACAAAACGACACAGGCGCGCTATGTGGCGCGCCTGTGGTTGCAGAAGAGGTGTAAAGGCATCAAGTTATTTGAACCGTGTAAAGGGATCAAGTGACTTGTGCAGAGTAAAGGCATCAAGTTATTTGAGTTGTGTGCCAAGGAGGTTGTATTGGATGCCGTCACGGATGGGCAATCTCCCTCTAATCACACTCTAATCGCGTTGAAACAACCCGGTAATCACCCCGTTTTGGGTCGACTCCGGGTCGACTCAATGTGTACACAATTCGTACACAATTCATACACAAGATACTGTTTGATGGAAAGAGGGGCCAACAATTACCAACAATTACCGACAATTGCTGATGAACAACAGTAGTCAACAATTTCCAGCAATTAGCAACAATTGAAGATAAAAAAAAAGGGCGTGCCATTTGACACGCCCTTTGGGGGAAGGGTTATTTCGTTGCCCTGCCGAACTCGATAAGTGCCATTCCGGCGTAAGGTGCAGCGGTGAAGACAAGCATCTTGCCGTCCTTCTCCACGACGGAGCAGATGGCTGCACATTCGCCCACTGCGCTCTCTTCACCTGAAGAAAAGGCATAGTTGTACGCCTGCACGAACGGCAGCGTAGCGGGCTCGTCGTACGGATCGTCGGGGTCGGGTTCCCAGTTCGGGTCAAGCGGACGATTCTCATCCAGGTTCTTCAGAGCCTCCGCCGTGGTCATACCCTCGGTAATGTCGAAGATAACCAGCGCCTCGGGGCGATACCACTTGAAGCGGCGCGCATTGGTGAGCATGAGATAACGTGCGCGGTTGAACTCGAAGACACGCGGGTCGGTAGCGTTAGCGCCGTCGGTCTGTCCGTCGAACGTAACCTTCTGGAGGAGTGTCATGTCGTGGTCAAACAGATAGAGGACCGTTGAGAAGACCGAGGTGAACACATACTCGTCGTTCAAGCCCACCTTGTTGCAAATGCCGTAGTACTGGCAAGGTTGCGGGAGTGCAAGCGCAACGGGGTCCTTGAAGGTGGAGAAGTTCTCCACGGTGAAACGAATGATGCGCTCCGTACCAGTCTCCTGCCCAGCGAAATACGCATAACCGTTACCGCTTGCATCCAGCGCGAGTCCCATATTGTCGCCTGTACGCAGAGGCCAGTAGTTGTCGGCATCGAATGTGCCGTCCCAGTCGCAAACCAGTTCAGGCTTGGCAGTTGGCGAAGCCCAGTGATAAACCTTGAGGTTCTGGTTGTCAGCCGTGCGCAGGTTGCAGATATAGATATGTCCCTGCGTGAGTCGGCCAGCGGACACGTAGAACGTACTTTTCGCCGTTACGAGGTCTTCGCCGTTATAGACGTCAACGTCGTTCTCAACGATACCTTCGATGCTAAGGTCAATCTTATTGTCGGCATTGTCGTTCAAGAGGTCATCGACGCGCAACAGATAGGGGTGCGGTGCAGCACCTGTCATGGCACCGTTGACGATGAGGACGTAGTTCTCGTCCATGTCAGCGGCACGCGTATAGCCTCCGGTAAAATCGGAATAGATGTTGGTATTGACATTCCACGCATGCACTTTGGCATTGGCGAAGTCCGCACCTACCGGAGGCGCAGCGTCGAAGGAGAAGATATACTCCGCCTTCATGCCCATGAAGTTGAGTAGTGCCTTTCCGGGATTGGCTTTGGCGATCTTGTTGTCGTTGATATTCTCATAGGTGACGGTTGCTCTTGCAGGACGCACAACGAGTTCGACGAGTTCAACCTCATCCTCTTCGACACCGAGCAGGATATAACCCTCCACGATGGAGGTCGATTTGAGTTCGACAACGTCGCCGTTCCCTTTTTTGAACTTGACACCGCTTACGATGGGGGATTCCGTCGGTTCAGCCAGTTTGATGACAACCGAATACTCCACCTCAGCTCCGAGACGGTCATTGCGGATAACGATGGACTTCTTCAGTTCCATAGCATCTGCGGCATTCCCTTCGAGGAAATTATAGGTACTCTGCGTCAGTAACGCGCCGCTTGACGCCTTACATTCAAACTGGATGGCCTCCACAGCCGTTTCGGCTGCCACATTGGTAAAGACAACGGTTTTGTTTTCCGCGTCAACAGCCCCCTCATAGCGCTGTGTACCCGCCAAACCACCGTTGACGATAGCCAATGACCGCAGGGCCACCGTTCCTTCAACTTCCTCTCTATTGCAGCCGGAAAAGACGACTGCCATTGCGGCAATCACAAGTGCCGCAAGTTTGATTGATTGTTTCATAACAGTATAATTTTAGTGATTATTGCCATTCTTTTGTTTGTGTGAGTTTGTACCCGTGCGCCTCGTATAGCTGCACCTGTCCGGAAGGTACGGGGCTGATGTAGTTACGCTCGACAGGTCTCTCGCGTGCCTTCTCGGTGTTGCGTAGGATGTATCCTTCGGTTGCCTTTTCTTCCTCGAACACCACTTCCGGAGCCTTGTTGGAGTAATCGCTTGCCTTGATATACGCGCCATAGCGTATGTCTGGGTTGCAGTCGTTCCAGAGGTAGTCCAGTTTCTTCCATCGCTTGAGGTCGTTGAGCCGGAATCCTTCGAAGCACAGTTCCACGCGTCTCTCGCGTCGAATCTCCCAAAGGAGTGCGGGTGTCACTCCGCCGTCCGCCACCGCCTCGATGGCGTCGCGCTTGGCATCAGCAGGCTCGGAGCCTATGGTAAGGTGCGGCATATGGACGTCAGCGCGGTCACGGAGTGCATTGACCGACATATCAATATCGCCCTGGCCGAAGGTGTTGGCGGGGTTAATCTGATTGAGTTCATACGCCGCCTCCACATAGTTAAGCAGGACCTCGGCATAGCGGAGACAAGGCGCATCGGTCACGTTCTTCTCGCGTGCGAACGTGGGATTGCCGTCTCCAGCCTTGGCATCGTCCATGAACTTGCATATCGAATAACCGGAGAGGGCGTAGGAGAACGGCGAGTTGTTCTCCCCTTTGACAAGATACTTGTCGTTGAGAGTACGCAGACACATAGCGAGCCTGGGGTCACGACCGGTGTAAAAGTCTTTCGCCGTCTTCTTAACGTTAGCAAATACGGTACCGTCATCATTCAGGAACGCCTCGGCGAGGGACCTGCTTGCCCCTGCCTGCGCTTCAGTGAAGGAATATGCGAGTGTGGAGTGCGCAAGTACGCCATCGACATAGTGGCGGTACATCAGCACCTCGGGGTTGCCGGCAAGGTCATCGGATGTAAAGAGTTCCTTGTAAGACGAAGCTAACGAGTAGTTACCCGAGTTGATGACCATCAGGGCAGCCTCCTTGGCAAACTTCAGGCACTCTTCCGCCATCGCCATACAATCCGGATCGCTGCCATAATGATACTTGAGGTAAGTGCCCTCGCGGAGCATGAAGCGTGACGCCATACCTGCAACAACAAATCTGTTTACCTGGAGCGAGCCGTCAGATGCGCGCACGTTTTCCATCGCATAGCGGAAGTCCTCCATGATACATGAATCGACGAACGTACGCGGGTCGCGGTCCTTATAGAGATAATCGTTGTCGGTACTTGACGGCACTTTGTCAAACCAAGGCACGTCACCAAACGTGAATACGAGTCCGGAATAACTGCATGCCCGGAAGAACCGCGCGACTCCACGCCAATGGTTGAGCACCTCTTTTGAGGCGTCGAGACGGTCGATGTTCTCAAGCACGTAGTTAGCCCTGCGCACAACGGTGAAGCTCCACGCTCCGTCGCTGACGGGTATGACCTCGGGCTGGAGGTTGTTCTGCGAGACATCAGACGAGAAATCGTCGTTGAGCGTCTGCCCCATGAGGAACGGACCATGAGAAGTGCCGGTGCCGTAGCCAGAGAAGAACGAGGTGTAAAACCCGTACATGAAGGAGCGTGCCTGGTCCTCGGACTTCCAGAACTCAAGATCGGTAAACTCGTCAAAGGGCTCCTGATTAAGGAAAGAGCACCCGGTCAGCGTCAGTGCCGTTGCCGCAACATAGATACATTTGAGAAAGTATTTCATAATCATTCCACTTTCAAAATTCAACATTCATCATAGTGTTATCTGGAGTCCGCACGACATCTGCCTTGTGAAGGGGTAAATACGTCCGAATCCCATCGCTCCTCCGTCGCCGGTAGATGTAGCAGTCTCGGGATCAATCGGCATATTGCCGAGGTTGTCAATCTCGCACACATTCTCGAAGCTGGCATAAATGCGGAACTTCTCGAAGTGCATCTTTTGGAGGACCTGTTTCGGCAGCGTGTAGCCGACAGTGATGTTCTTCAGTCTGAGATATGACATATCCAGCAAGTAACGGGTCTGACAGAGGAAGTTGAATGATGCGGCGTTGTATTGTCCGGGCTGGTTCATCTCCGTGAGACGGGGATAGAAGGCATCGGTGTTGTCCTCGGTCCAGTAGTCGGTCTGGTGGGCATAGTAGGTACCCTCGGAGAAGTTCCATCCGGGGATCATCATGGTGCCTGTGCCCCAGTAGTCTCGCTTGCCGACGCCCTGGAAGAAGAGTGAGAGGTCCACGCCGTACCAGTCGAGTCCGATGCGGAAGTTATACTCAAAGCGGGGCGTTGTGTTACCTATACGCTTGAGGTCGCCGTGGTCAGCCACGGTCTTGCTTCCCCAAGTTATCTTACCATCGCCGTCAAGGTCTTTGTACTTGACATCGCCGGGACCGTAGGTGTAGCCGTAGCCACTTGACTTCTCGAAATACTCCTGCGTAGGAATACCGTCGTTGAGGACAAGTGTAGTATGGGTGCGCCCCTTGGCGTCGGTAGTGGTGACGCTGTGGAAATCGTCCTGTTGGAAGAGACGGTCGGTCTCAAAGCCCCATATCTCGCCGTAAATCTTTCCCTCGTAGTTGCTTCCGTCGATGATAGAGGTAGCCTTTCTCGGGTGCTTGGTGACCTTGGTGATTGCATCAGCGAGGTTGAACGAAGCAGTCAGTTTGAGTCCGTTGGAGAACTTATGCCGATAGTCGAGTGAGAGCTCCCATCCGTCGGTTGTCAGCTGTGCGGCGTTCTCGTATGGAGCCGTAGCTCCATAGGTGGACGGCAGTTCGGCACCACCGACCACCATGCCGTCGTTGATACGGCGGTACCAGTCGAACGACACGCCGAAGTCATCGTTGAAGAAACGCGTATCAACACCCGCATCGATGGTCTTGATGGTCTCCCATGTGAAGCCGTCGGCGAGTGCTGTAGGAATGGTGAACGACAGCTTGTTGTCACTTCCCACAATCCATCCGGAGTTGTAGGATGACATGATAGCGCGGAAGCGATTGTTGCCTATATCCTGATTACCCACCGAGCCATACGAAGCGCGAATCTTGGCGAACGACCACCACGGCTTAAGCGCCTCGAAGAAATCCTCCTCCGATGCCACCCATCCAATCGAGCCTGACGGGAAGAAGCCCCACTGCTGATTGGTAGGGAAACGTGAAGAGCCGTCCACGCGTCCGTTCAGCTCAATAAGATACTTGTCCTTGTAGGCATAGTTGACACGTGCGAAGAATCCCATGATAGCCCATGAGGTGTGCGAACCATAGAGGAAATCATCACCCACGGCAAGCGGAATCTCGGGTTTATTCTGGTCAAGCAGGTTGCGTTTCTCGCCGTTCATATATTCCACCTCCTTGTACTCGATGTTCATACCTGCGAAGGCGCTGAACTTATGTGCATTGTCCCAGGTGTGTTTGTAACGGAGAACGGCGTTGCCTGCATGGTACTTGCGGTTGTAGGAATACTTATCGACTTTGTTACGTGACGATGCCGCCCAGTTGTCCACAGCGTAGAGGTTGCTGCCGCCCTTGAGCGGAGCTCCGTTCCAGAAGTCGTAGCCACCGACGGTACCTCCGCGCTGGGTGATATTCTGGTTGTCGAGGTTGAAGGTATAGTCCACGTCAAGGGAGAGGTCCTCGTAGAAGCGGAAGGTAGCACCTATCGACATACGCATGTAGTCCTTCAGGTTGGAGTCCATGTTCGCCGCCGCCGTTTCGGTCAGCGAGTTACGGAACGGAACACCTTTGTATGTGCCGTACGGCATGATAGCCGGCCAGCGATAGAGGTAATAGAGTGCGTCGTAGGATGTTGAGCCGAAGTTGAAGGGCGTCTCCAGGTCAGTACGTGTGTACATCGCCTTGGAGCGTACACTCAGCCACTTGAAGACCTCGGTGTCGGTGGAGAAATCCACGCTGTAACGGCTGTACTTGTCGGGGTTGACCTTCACCACTCCGTCCTGACCCATGTATCCGAGTCCGAGGTGGTAGTTGGTCTTGTTGGCTGTTCCTCCTACGGATATGTTGTGCTGCTGCGAGAAAGAGAAGTCCTTGACATACTCGCTCGCCGCATCCCAGGCACGATAAAAATAGAGGTCGCCGTTACGTATCTCAAAGTCCACATCCTTCTGCATCTCGGGGTCAAGCTTGGCGTTGCCATAGACGTCCATCCAATCCTTCATGGCATTGATAGCTTCCTGATCCCAAACAAGTCCGCATGAGTTCTTGAAGACCGTCGTTCCCGGCACACGTCTGTTACGTGCATCGAGTGCCATCTGTGCGCCCACATAGGAAGTGGCGACCTTGGGCAGTACGGTAGGCGTGGCCCAGGAGAAGTTATTAGAGTACGTGACGTTGAACTTGGAGGTACTCTTTGCACCTGCCTTGGTGGTGATAAGAATAACACCGAAGGCCGCGCGCGTACCATAGATAGACGATGATGCGGCATCCTTCAGGACGGAGATGTCCTGGATGTCGTCAGGGTTGATGAGCGAGATGTCGCTTATCTCTACCCCGTCCACCAGTATGAGCGGCTGCGAGCCGCCCTCGTTGAGCAGTGTACCGACGGCACCACGAATACGGAAGGTAGGCGTGGAGCCTATACGTCCTGAGCTCTGGGTGACGGTCAGACCGGGTGTAGCGCCTTGCAAACCTGTACCGACGTTGGTAATAGGACGTCCGTCGAGCTGGTCCTGCACACTCACCGACGCCACCGCACCGGTCAGGTTAGCCTTGCGCTGTGAATCGTAACCGACGATGACCACCTCGTCGAGGAGCTTGGTATCCTCCTGCAGAGTGACATTGACGATGTTGCGCCCGCCCACTTTCTCCGTACGAGTCTTATAGCCCACGTACGAGAACTCCAGTGTCTGCGATGCGTCAACATCAATACTATAGTTGCCATCCAAGTCGGTGATGGTGCCCTGCGAGCTGCCCGGCACCACTACGCTCACACCTATCAGCGGCTCACCTGCGGCATCGCGCACCACGCCGCTCACAGGCACCGCCCAGAGGGCAACACCTGTAAGGAGCGTCAGTGCTATAATAAACAACCTTTTCATGTACGAATCTCAATTAAGAATTAGCTTCTCAGATATTCCGGTATATGATACATCAGCATTCCGACCGACTACTTGATGACTTTCTCGCCATTAACGATGTACACGCCCTTCGGCAGGTTGTCAACCGTCTCGCCAAGGTAGCGGCCGATAAGGTCGTAAACACCACTGAGAACTTTCTGTGCAGTCACGTTATCGAGCGCGTCCTTTTTCTCTTCAACGGTGAAGGTCAACGCATCGGCAGCCGGAGTGATGCAGCTGTTCTCGTCCTTTACAAGTGCCCATATACAGAGCGGCTTGTTGTCGCCGGTAGCATATACGTTGAGAGCACGGTCGATGGCTATGTCATAGCACGAGGACGAGTTTTGCGAGCCGAAGGTGGTTGTGATGCCCTGGTCGGGTGTCAGCGTCGGCACACTATCGGCAGACCACTCTACCGTCCAGACGCGAATGGCGTTGTCGGCAGCGGTAACACAGATTGTCTGATCCTCATTGAAGGCGAGAGCACCGCGGGTGCGTCCGCCGTGAGAGCCGCCGGAGTTATAGTTGACAGTGCTGTCAGCAGCAACGTGGATAAGGGCAGGAATTTCATGACTGTCAGCAGCACGGTCCTGGCTTATCCACCAGCCACCCATTACCGACGGGATGATCTTCGAGTCACCGTTCTGCTCAAATTTATCGGCGTTATTATAAGCAACAGCCGACGGAGCAGTATCCCACGGAGTATCGAGAGTACCGATATTGTAACGGAGCATGCACATAGCGTGACCTACTTCCGGAGTATAGTCCTCGTCGAAGGTGTAAAGTACGCGATCAGCACCTGTGCCTGTGACGTAGCAGGATGAGATGGAGCCGTGAATATACTTACCGTCTTCCGTGTTCCAGACACCACCGGCTCCAGAGAACGTTCCGCCAAACACCACCCTATTCGAATCAGGCATAGCTGGGTCGAAGATATGGATATTGCCTTCGTTGTCCGACCAGTCAGTGACATAAACGAGTCCGTCCTCGCCGACAAACGGGCGCATCGGGCTTGCGGGAGAAGCACTCCAGCCTGAGGTATAGATTTCGCCGTCACCTGTCAGCACAGGGTCGAATACATACAAGCCGGCGTTCTCTACAGTCGAACCTGCATCGGCAACATAAATCTGGCCGAAATAGGGACTGTTATAGTTGTTGTCCATTGCCACGCCGCGCGGTTTGACGAACTTGGGAGTGGTATATGCATGCACAAGCACGGGCTCAAACATCTCTTCGTCTTCCACACCGTTAGCCTTGACCGCCCATGTGTATGTGCCGGCAGGCAGTTCATCGGTATTGATGGCAAGAGTCTGATATTCGGGAGCGAGATTTGCGGCAGTAGCTACCACATACTCCGTACCCAAGGTATCGTAAGCGATAACCTGTACCTCCGTAGCGGGAGCGTTAAGGTTGAAGCCGACGGTGAGCGCCTCGCCCTCGACCAGTTTCAAGCCGTATGCCATGACGTTGGGATATTCAGGTTCCTGAACGGTAACGGCACATTCGGCAGTCTTACCGCCGTCAACAGTGGTGACGGTGACAACAGCCTCGCCGACAGCGACAGCCGTAATCAATCCTTCGGCAGTGACGGTAGCCACGGCAGTGTCAGACGAAGCATAGGTAACATCCTTGACGGTGGCGTTAGCGGGAGCAACGGTGGCTGTCAACTGGTTGTTGTCACCCGGATAGATATAGATGTGCGAGCGGTTGAGTGCAACACTCTCGACATCGACATTGGTGATGGTGATGACGCACTCAGCGGTCTTTGCGCCGTCGGCTGTTGTCACGGTGATGGTGACGGTGCCTGCCTTGAGGGCGCTGACCTGACCTTCGGAGGTGACGGTGGCAAGGGTCTCGTCGGATGTGGACCATGTGACGCTCTTGTTGGTAGCGTTGTCGGGAGCCACGGTAGCGACAAGGGTCTTCTGCTCACCTACCTTCATGTCGGCAGTAGCGGCATCAAGAGTAACGCCGGTGACGTTGACAACGGTGTTGGTGACAACGATAGCCTGCGCTGCAGGAGCGGGAGTAACGGCAGAGTTGACGGCCTTGGGAGTTGCCCACACATACAGCAACTCGCTACCTGAGTTGACACTATACAGGTTGTCGGCATAGTCGAATGCTACACCATCGTTGTTGCCTCCGGCAAAAGCAGGAGTCTCGTATGCAAGTGTAAGAACAGGAACACCTTCATTCCATGTGATATTGAACACGCTTACCTTGTTGCCATTAGCCCTGTTGCCTGCTGCAAGGAGGGTCTTGTTTTTGTTAATAGCCATAGCGCCACGGGTGGTGGTTGCCAGCCCCAAGTTGGCTGTAGCAGAGAACCAATCGAACTCGCCTGCCGCTGAAAGGTGCGCCAGAATAGGCAGATTTGTTGCGTCGGCACCGCGGTACTGACTAAGGAACATACCACCCTTGCCGTCAAGAGCGAGATTCGACCATGTCTGCGCCCACAGATTCTTGATGTCGGCTATTTCAACACCTTCGTCGTTATAAGGTACCTGAACGTCCACATACTTCTTAACAGAACCGGTAGTCTGATATACAATATCCTCCATTGTATAGAAGCTGTATCCGTTAGCAGATTTCTCCACATCGAAGCCATAGCATTTGCCGGTGTTGGTAAGCACTTTCTGGAAATCACCTGCCATTTTGCCGTCAATCATCCACACGCCGTGAAGGTTATCGTTGTATCCATCTACAAACACCTTACCATCCTCAGCCACTTGTACACGGAATGGACTTCCTGCAGCCCATTCAACACCACCTTTGTAACCGGCATTGCCTGCGTTCTGAAGTTCAAGAAGGGCATTCCATACGAATATACCCATCTGTTGTGTTTTGGATGTTTGAGAGCCACCATCATCTGCGCCATTGCTTGGCATTGACACATAGACGGTTCCGAAATCCTCAGTGTCAGGATAAACGTTTACCGCAACACCCTTCGGGGCGTACAAGATATAGCTGGCACTATTGTCAGAAACCATCTCTACCTCTGTTCTTGCCTCAGCAGCGGCTGTTACGCGCCACGCATAGGCACCCTCGGCGAGAGCGGCGAGGTCGAGGGTTACGGTATGACGTCCCTTGGTCAGGCCGGCAGCTTCGGTGACGGGCACCGAGAGCGCCACAGACTCGTCAGCATTGAGCACCTCGATGGTGAGGGTCGTTGCCGGAGCGTTGAGCAGGTATTCCACCTGCACTTTCTTGTCAGCACTCATACCGCCGGCTTTCAGACCGGAAGCATAGATGTTGAGTTCTGCTGCGAACGTGGTCAGTGCCATGAGGCACGCAGCCACACATACCAATAGTTTTTTCATCGTTATATAAGATTTATAAGGTTATTTCTTGTTATTTCTTAACAAAGGAGAACACCTGTGCACCGTCGGCATCTTCGGTACGTACGATATACGTACCTTCCGCCAACCCTGCCACATTGAGCACAGTCGAGCCGCTGACTTTCTCCGAACGGAGCATAGTGCCGTTGAGGGAGTACAACTGGTAAGCGGTAATGTTGCCGTCAATATGGAGATATTCGGTTGCGGGATTAGGATAGACAAACACATTCACACCGCTTACATTTTCCACTGCGTCAATCACCTCCTTGTTACGGAGCGGGATGCGTGTGGTATATACGTTGTTCTGGTTTGGCAGGGAATAGACCATCAGGCGCTCGTTCGACTCCGACACAATATAGAGGTTGCCTGCAGGGTCAAAATCCATACTGGTGGTGTTGCCGACGTTGTTAGCCCACTCAATCTTGCACTTGTCGGTGAGGACAGGAGCATTGTTGGCATCATATTCAGCATTGAACACCCTTACGGTACCGAGCGCGGTGCCGAGAGCCACCACGCTGCCGTCCAACGACACTGCCATACCGCCACGGAACACACCGTCCACCTTGTCTTCGGTAATGAAGGACGACGAGCCGAGATTGAAGTCAATCATTCCGCTTGTTATGTGCATAAGTCCCGGCACAGCATACGAGTTGTTGTAGCGGTACTGGCTAATCCACCATCCGCCGTGTCCGTCATACGCCATCTGTCCGAAGCCGTTACGCACGTGGTTCTCATTATTGAGGTTGTTGAACTCCACAGCGGACGGGGCATCGTTCCACGGCAGACTGTCCAGTGTGCCTATATCGTAGCGCCAGATATTGCTGTTGCCCTCTTCGCCCGACACAGCACGGTCATAAGTATAGAGCTTGAGGTTCCTGCCGGTACCCTGTACGGCAAGGTCCTGTACGGCGTCGCAAATGACGGTTGACTTCTTCACCAACTGTCCGTCATACACATACTCGCCCGTCTCGGGATCAACATGTTTCTTCTTCGATCCGGCAAGCACGTTGACAAAAGCATCAGAGGGGTTGGCAGGGTTCATCTTATAGACACCCACAGTAGTGGCTGATGAACTGGATATATACACATCTCCGTCAGGGGCTACAGCAATACCTCGGAAAGCAGCGCCGTAAGGTCCTTCGTTCGTTCCCCAGTTGAAGCCGCCGTCGTAAGCGATATTGCCCTGCGACGTAATGTCAGTAAAGTCAGAGCCCATGATATACATACCGCGTGTGGTCGTTCTGCCGCCCTCGCATGCGCCGCCGGCACTCTCGCCCACATACACACGTCCGAAATACGGACTGGTCGGGGTCTTGTCAATCTCCACCGAGCGTGGTGACCAGAACTGGAACTTCTCCGAGTCATCGCTTATCTTGACGGGATACGACACGGGACGTGCTGCTGCCGATACCGACCAAGCGTCGAACTCTGCTCCGACGAACGGATTATCCACCGTGTGCAGACCTTTGGTCATGGCTCCATACGAACGCGAGTCAGACATCTCGCCGTCCTTCTCTATGGAGAGCACGACGGCTGTGGCATCTTCGTTCAGGCGAAAAGAGAACTTGTTTGTCAGGCTGTCAAAGCGGCACTCAGCGGCGTAGATGTTAGCCACGGGCTGCGCAATAGTGCGGAAATGTTGCATACCTTCGCCTTCAGCGGCGATGATGACATGTATCTCATAACCTTCCGACCAGACGAGTGCCTGTGCCCACTGGGCTGCGACCGTACCGAGACCTGCTTCAGGATACTTGGCGGAGACGGCGGCGTTCTGTTCGTTATATAGCATAAAACCGGCGGCAGCGCCATTGTCAAGAACAGGCACAGCCTTGTAGTTGACACCGGCATACTTGAGCCAGCTCTCTCCCTGCGATGCCTCAATGTTGCCTGCCGGAGTAAGGACTATACGGTCGGCAGCCGTCATACCGGCAGCAGCGACAGTAGTAGCGGCTATGTTAGCAGGAGCGTCAGCATCATAGGTCACGCAGAGGAGGTTGTCAGCCATCGGAGCATACACCTTAGCCTTCCAGAGCGGTCCCTGCACAGCCATTGCGGTACCAAGCCCAGCCTGCGCCTTACTGAAAAGGAGATCAGCTGCTGTGAACTGCGAGTCGTAGGAATAGACGGTGAGAGCGTCGGTATCGATTGTACGGGCAAGGAGGTAGCCGTCAGCAGAGAAAGCGAGGTCAGCATATTTGACACCGTCGGGCATCGGCAGAGCCTCAAGAGCACCGCCGGCCAAAGCCTGACGCACCAGACTGCCGTTCTGAATCATATACACATATCCGTCTCTGTACGCTATGCGTGTTACGCCAACAGGAATAGTAGTCAGGTCTGACACGGTCTCGAAGAGGTAATTGTCAAGAGGCATCGCGTCGCCACCGCCGTTCTGGAAGTCCTCCACTTCGAGACGTATATTGTTCGGACGTATCTTCAGTCCGGCAATCTGCTCCGCATCAACAGTGACGGTCTCTTTCAGGGTCTCATATTTCTGCTTGCTGACCTCCACGGAGTACGTTCCCGGGTTAAGGTCGAAGAAGGCGAACACGCCGTTGTACTCGTTGTCGGTCACGAGCGAGTCGATGCGTGCGCCGTTAGCGTCGATAAGCACAACTTTCGCGCCGTTGAGGGGCAGCCACTGGTCGTCGGAGTTCTTCACATAGGTGAACTTGGGTTCGCCGAGGACGTCCACTTTCTCGTTGCCGCTCTTCACCCAACCGCTGATACATGCCGTCTGCGGGAGCTGGCGATTATAGTAGCGATGGAAATACTGGAACATACGGAGTGCCTCGATTTTGCAGTAGTTGTCGTTCATCAGACGATGCGTCTCGGGCGGGTAGTCGTGGAAAGAGCCTTCGGACAGGTGACCGGGAACGGTCAGCGGACGGAGCACGCCCAGACCTGCATACGGGTCGGTAGGACTGTCGCCATAGAACGTTATGTCGCCGCGAATGAGCGGGTTGGGGCTTGTCCAGACTGTTAGTTGGTTCTGTATCTGTATCGATCCTGCCTGAGTCGCCATCTGGTCAGACGGCGATACAGTCGGTTTGCCCTGCTCGCCGTGGTAAAGCATGAGCAGGTAGTTGGTCTGCGCGTTGAGGGCGTTGGAGTGGATGGAGAGGAAGTGGTCCACCTCGTTGGCATTAGCTTCCTCTGCGATAGCCGTCAGGTCGCGGTCGTCACCCGCCATGATGGCGGCACGTTCCTCTGCTGTTGCGTTGGGATAGTACTGTATATCACGCTCGCCGCTGTTGTTGGTGGTGCGGGAGATGATGACCGTTGCGCCGGCCTTCTGCAGCATATCGCGAAGGAAGAGTCCCTTCACAAGGTTAGACTTGCTCTCCCAGTATCCTTCTGGGTGCTTCCATGTCTCGGGTACGTTGACCGTCCAGCAAGAGCGGTCGTTGGCGTCGTAGCCGCCGTGACCCGGGTTGAGGTAGATCTTCAGTCCTGCCAGTCCTTCCTGACCGTCGGCAGCACGTGCCGGAGCACGGAGAGCATGGCGGCGTGTCAGCTCAAGGCGGCGCTCGTTCTCAAGGCGGATAAATTCGCCTGTCTCCTCAGCGGTGAGTTCGCGCTGCGTGCCGTCAGGATTGACGCACTTGAACAAGTAATGCGAGAGGATACCCGTCTCGGTATAGACCTCATTCATGCCGCCGATGGTTTCATTGTCCATCCATTTGGGGGCATCAAGGTTACCGAGTGAGCGGAGTACGTTGCCCTGCAGGTCGGTGATGAACACACCGTGATGTGCAGTGGCATAGAGCAGACGCTCGCCGTCGGGCGAGATGCTCGCCCAGTAATAACTCTCGTCATCACCCTGCGGGGCGAGGACGGTGGTAACGCCGTGGTTAGTGAGTACCATCTTCTGGTTCTCAATCTCCACCATTGTCTGCGCAGTGAGGGTCATTGCCACACATAGCGCAAGAAAAAGTGTAATTTTTTTCATGATAATATGATGTTTGGGGCTAAAGTTAAACTGTCGGAACATAGGAATATCGGGATGTCGTCACCTTATCTTATTATTTTCTTCCCTGCCATGACATACACGCCGTGGGGCAGGTGGTCGGCTTCAGCGACAGGGATGCCAAGGACGGTATATATGCCCTGCACGGCAGCCGTCTGTGGATGTATCTCCTCAAGGGCGTCCGTATCCGAAAGGGTCACAGCAAACGCCTCACTCCATGTGTCACCGGCGTTGGGGATACGAGTCTTTACGCGCCACCAATAGGTGCCGTGCGGCAGGTACTTGAGATTGATGCGGTTAGCCGAATCGAATGTCGTGCCCGTCACCTCCTGCGCGAACACTATATCCTGAAAAGCCTCGTCACGCGCAAACTGAATGATATACGAGTCGGCACCCTGCACGCTCTGCCAGCGGAAGGTGAAGGGAAGTGCCTTCGTCGCTCCGTCGGAGGGCAGACTGAGCATGGTAGCCTCGGGCGTACCGAGCGGCTCGTCAAAGATGCGCAGTGCATATTCGTTGTTATAGCGGTCCAGAACGGAGACGCCTATCTTGTGCGTTGCTGTGGTCACGCCTGCCGGCAGCGTGTAGGAGCAGGTGTATGTCTGCCCGAGCAGCGACTCGCCCACGGAGAACACGGCCGTGTCATACCGCGAAGCCACAGGAACGGCATATACCACGAAACGGACATCTGAGTCTGGATGAGTCCAGGTCACGGTGCTGCCGCTGACCTGCAGGTTATCCACCATCTGCCGCTCCGGCACAGGCTTCCAGTTGATGGCAGGCTGCAGAGCAGGATAGTGGAGAATTATCTTCTTGAAATTAGTGCGGAACTCGTCTTTGTAACAATAAGCCTTGGTGTTGAAATAAATGAAGCCGAAAGCGCCGTCCGTACCCGACGTACGGTTGAAGTTCATCTGCTTGCGCATCTCCTGCAGGGTGTAGTTAGCCACGCCGCGCGAGTAACTGTCAAGCGACATGGAGCTGTAGAAATGCACGCCGAAACGATTGGCGAGGTCCGCCCACCACTTGCACAGCACATCATATTTCTGGGCCTTGTGCTGCGTGGTCCAGTAGAGCTGCGGGGATATATAGTCCACCACTCCGGCTTTCAGCCAGCTGACGGGGTCGCAGTAAATCTCGGCATACATATTGCCTCCGTCTATACCTCGAGGCAGGTTGATGTCCTCCGCCCATGCCACGCTCCAGTCGGTGGTCCAGATGCCGAAGGGCGAGATGCCGAACGTGACGTAAGGCTTGACCGCCTGTATGGTGTCGTACACATCCCGCACCATATCAAGCACGTTCTGCCGCCGCCAGTCGCCGACGTTCATGTCGGCAGGTTTGTACAGTTGCTGCGAAGCGATGTCCTGGCTGCCCGTGCCGCCGTAGGGGTAGAAATAGTCGTCGAAGATGATTCCGTCAACATCATACTTGCCAAGTATGTCGCCCACCACCTGCTTGACGCGCATACGCACCTCGGGCAACCCCGGATCCATTACCACGCAGTTGTCATTGGGCGCGATAAACAGCCATTCAGGATGGGTATATTCATAGCCCATCTCGCAGCCGTCGTTCCATAAGGCTTTCTTGTTGTTGTAACGGTAAGGATTAAGCCACGCGTGGCACGCCATGCCGCGCTTGCGGCACTCGTCGATGCAGAACTGCAGCGGGTCGAAGCCGGGGTCCTTGCCGCGTGTCCCGGTCAGCAGGGCCGACCATGGCTCATAGGCGGACTGATAGAAAGCATCAGCGTTGCAGCGCACCTGAAAAGCAACGGTATTGAGGTTGAGGGTATGCAGCGAGTCGAGCATACGGATGAGGTCCTGCTTCTGCGAGACGGCACCGGCACCCTGCACAGGCCAGTCCACGTTGCGCACCGTGGTCAGCCACGTTGAACGCATCTCACGCTTGGGGGACGATGCACGCAGCCATGAGCAGCACAGCGGCTCAAGCAGCACCGCAGCAATAATAAGGCACAAGAAATGAGAAGACTTATTCATAGCAAAAATATAAATATTTTTCAATGGTAATGATTCGTTGGTATCTTATATACCAAATTACGCCACAAAGATACAAAATATATTCGACTTTTGCAAATTTATTTGCACTTTTTTACAGAATAGGCAATTATTTCTCAAAAAATTTGCAAATTCGAATAAATTGTCGTATCTTTGCAGGCGTTTTTTGCAGTTAAACACTCTTAATTGATTACATGTCCCGTACCGTTACATATCTGACAGCCCTACTGCTGGCATTCAGTCTGTGCGCATTCGGTCAGAGTGCGAAGCAGGCAGATGAGTTGTTCAACGCTCGCGAATACGAGCAGGCACGCGCCATATACGATGCGTTGGTCAGGCGTCAGCCTAACCATCCGCTGTACCTGTACCGCGCGGCACGCTGTGCACAGGAGACGGGCGATCTGAAGGCTGCGGAGGAGTTGTTTATCAAGGCTGGGACGAAGTATCCGCTGCGTAACTTCTTCCTCGGGGAGTTGTACTACAGCCAGTGGCGTATGGAGGAGGCGTTGGCGGCGTACGATGCTGTGCTGCCGCTGCTGGAGGAGGGCAACGAGCGTCGGGAGACAGTGCTGCAACGCATGGCATCGGCGCAAGTGATAGCCCGCTACCTGAAGCATGTGTCACGTGTGGAGGTGATAGGCGTGAGGCGTATGCCTAAGGCTGCTTTGTCAGGCGCGTACCGCATAGGCGATGAGAACGGCACGCTGCGTATCGACTCGCTTGGCAGCTCGTTTACCACACAGCGCGCCGACCGTCGGTACTTCTCCGTGAGCGACAGCACGCGTGTTATACTGGTAGGGCAGCAACGTCTGTTGCAGGACTGGGAGGCACCCGACACGCTGCCAGCGGTCATCAACGGCGGCACAACGAACGCCTATCCGTTTGTGCTGACCGATGGCGCGACGATGTACTTCTCCTCCGACCGCGAGGGCGGACTGGGCGGCCTGGACATCTACATGACGCGCTACAACGCTGCGTTGGGCGAATGGCTGCCGGCGGAGAACATAGGCATGCCCTACAACTCGCCGTACGACGATTATCTGTATGCTGCTGACGAGCATGCCGGCACGGCGTATTTCACCACCAACCGCCATTGTGCGGACACCGACTCCGTCGAGGTCTATCAGATAGCACTGGGTGACCGCACGTATCTGCGCGGCTTGGCGCAGGACGAACTCGTAGCCCTTGCCCGACTGGACAGCCTGCTGCTACCCGCCACAACAGCCGAAGGCGAACCAACAGCCGCAGGCTTAATCAACACGCAGTCACCAACAGCCGCAGGCTTATCAACACGCAGTCAGCAACAGCCGTCAGGCTTATCATCACGCAGTCAGCAACAGCCGTCAGGCTCAACGACAGCCATAGCCGACTCGATATACTTTGTGCTGGACGATGAGCATGTCTATACCAGCATCGACGATTTTCAGAACGACTCGGCGCGGGTGCTCTACGAGCAGTACATGCATCTGCGACATACTCAGACGCAGGCGGAGGAAATGCTTGACAGCCTGCGCCACCAGTATTATGATGCAGACGCCGCCACCCGTGCGTCGCTCAAGGCGCGCATACCTATCCTGTCCGGCGAGATCAACAGCCGCAAGCAGACCCTCCGCCAAACAATCACCCAAGTGCGTGCGTTGGAGTTGCAGTAGGAGAGAGGGTTGGAGACCGCTGCGCGGTGTTGGGGACTGCGTGTTGGGGATGGCTTTGCCATGTTGATTACCGCTACGCGGTGTTGAATACTGCGTGTTGATTACGGCTGCGCCGTGTTGGAGACCGCTGCGCGGTGTTGAATACTGCATGTTAACAGCCGTCAGGCTAAACAACACGCAGTTATCAACAGCCGTCAGGCTAAACAACACGCAGTTATCAACAGCCGCAGGCTAAACAACACGCAGTTATCAACAGCCGTCAGGCTAAACAACACGCAGTTATCAACAGCCGCAGGCTAAATAACAGCGAAGCTAAACATCAGCCACAGGCTAAGCAACACACAGTTATCAACGTTCCATGAAAAAACATTATCGGTCCATTATCGAAACTACATAGGTCCAATATCGAACCAATCACGGGCGTTTGACACCACCGGCGCGAACGTAACGCTGACCGTATTCCTGCATGATTTCTCTTTTTTTTTTTGAAAAGTTGTTGTTGCTAATGGCAGACCATGCCTGCTGCTGGTGCATAAGGGGACTACAGGGGATGCCATTAGCAACAACAACTATTTTCTTTTTCTTTTTTTGGTTCTTTTTTTCTTTTGCACTTATCGTAATGTGTCATGATTGTATCCGCGCCGGATGAGACCGACGCGGATACAAAATTAAGGTTTTTAGCACACACTACAAAAATAGATGTGCGAATTACGCACATCTATTTGCTTAGGGCGATGATTTTGCACAAATCATCTAAGGGCACTTCTAAAAATTCCACGTTTTTAGAAGTGCCCCTAAATTGCTTGCATGCAAGACATGAGATGCATCAATCTGTCATCTCTCCCCGGAGGTGTGTGGGGTTATTTCTGCTGTTTCTTTTTACCGACCATGCCTTTGCCCATGCCGAAGGGGAGGATGGTTTGCAGAACGCCGTCGGCGACGGCAAAGATGTAGTAAGCAGGGAACGGCTGCATGGGGTCGTAATAGACATTGACGTTGAAGGCATCTGGTTGCTGGTTGTCGAAGCGTGGGTTGCGGTTGAAGAGCACGACTGAAGCCAAGGGGTTGATGAGCCACGCCATGCTTGCGAGGTCCTTCATGGGTCCGTGTTCGTCGAGGTTCACCTTGAGCGAATCGTAAGTCATACAGAAGTCGCCCTGCATCTGTTGTCCGTCGCCCTTGCAGTGGGTAGAGATAGAATGGAAACGACACTGCAGATCCACTCCGACGAGCGGCTCGGTCAGGCTCCTGAGGTCGCTGCCCTTGAGGTTGTTGATGTCCGCATTGTAGGTGAGTGAGCACTGCTTGTCGAGCGTGAGGTCGGTAGTGACCTTGACATCGCCACCGCCTATATGCGTAGCGAGTTGCACATGCATGGTGCTGCCCTGCTTGTTGCAGATGTTCGTGATGCGTGCCTGCGTGCCGTTAAGGTCGAGTGCGCCGGCGTTCTTGCCGTCGAGACAGACGCCCACATGCATCTTTGGGAGCGTGGCAGTGACGCAGCCAACGTTGAGCGGCATGGGCATAGCCGCCAGCGTCTGCTGGGGCATCGGATGTGGGGCCTTGGGCGGGAACTGGGCATCGTAATAGATCTCCACCTGCTGCCCTTGTACAACGACGGTATCGACATGCACCTGCTTTGCCAGCGCGAGGCGGATAATGTTCACAGGCGATGTACGCACCTCGCTGAGCCTGAACTGCGCCCAAGTAGCCTCATGCTTGCCAATCTTGAAGGCATGCTGCTCCTTGTTGTCGGTGTTGCCACCTGCTATGTTTCGCATCACGATGCTGCCTGCATCCGTGGTAGCGAGGTCGCCAACCGTGGCTCGGAACAAGCCGTCGGCGGAGGTAAAATCCAGATTAGAGAGGTGCAGATGATAGACAGAGTCGTTGTAGGAGAACGTGGAGTCGATGAGGTTGTAGCAGAGGTCGTGTGCTGCGAGATTGAGCGAATCGAGGACAAGGGTTGTATGGTTGTTGTGCTTCGATAGCAGAAGGGCGCCATTGGTCAGTTGCGCCCCGTCGATATGCACGAGGCGATGCTTGAGCAGGGTCAGCCAATGTATACGCCCTATATCCACGCGCGGCAGAGTGAGGGACAGGTATGTGGTGTCATGTTGTGCAGAGCTGTCGGGCAGGGCGAACTGCACGCGCAGACTATCCATGCGTACCGAGCCATGCAGCAGACGTATATGGAGGTCGGACCATGAGAGCTCAATATGTTGCCCGTCGGCCGCCTGACGGATATACTTGGCAGCCATATCCTCAGCCATCCTGTCGGCCCGAAGCACAACAACGACAGCCGCCAGCATAATCACGGCAACAACGGATAAGACAATGATGCGTGAACGATTCATAGCAATGTGTCAGATTAGTACATTATACCTTCCACCCAATTGACGAATCGCGTTGGGAGAAGCCTATTGAGCAGGCAGAAGACCTTGTATGTCAGTCCGCCCACATAATACGGCGAGGGGTTAGGTCGTGTAGCCATCTTGTAGAACATCGCCGCCATCTGTTCAGGTCGCATGCCGTTCTGTTCGTCGCGCTCCATGGCAGCGATAGCCTTTGTCTCGTTTTGATAGACGGTTGCCCCCTTGTCGGACTTGTCGCGTGCTGCGGTGAATCCGGTAGCCACATCGCCGGGCATGAGGTATCCGACGCGTATACCGAACGCTCTGACCTCGTTGGCGAGCGCGAGTGCCATGGCATTGATGGCAGCCTTGGATGCGGAGTAGAACGCCTGATACGGCACGGGCAGCACGGCAGCCACGGATGAGGTGAACAGTATGCGTCCGCCACGCTGTGCACGCATGGCAGGCAGAACCGCCTGGACGGCATGCACGGCGCCGAAGAAGTTAACATCCATCTGCCGCTTGGCATCCTCGGGTGCGGTGAACTCCACGGCACCGGATATGCCGTAGCCGGCATTGGAGATCAGCACATCGATGCCATCCACCTGCCGTAGCACCTCCGCCACCGCCTGCCTAACAGATTCGGGCTGCACCACATCGCAGTCGAGGTGCGTGATGCCGTCGTGCGACTCGCCGTGGCGGCTCAGCTCGAACACGCGCCAGCCTTTGTCGGAAAAAAGCATGGCGGTAGCCAAGCCTATGCCCGAACTACCGCCAGTGATAACTAAAGTCTTCACGCTACTCCGAATTTATATCTTTACTCCCGCCTTGAGTACACGGGCAATGATCCCTACCGCCTCGTCCACCACGGGCTCGGTATGCGTAGCCATGAGCGTAGTACGCAGCAGGCACTCACCCTCGACGCATGCGGGTGCAATGACGGGGTTGACATACACGCCGGCATCGAACATCGCCTTGCCGAAATAGAGCGTATCCAGGGTGTTGTAGGTGAAGATAGGCACGATAGGTGTCGGCGCCTCGATGATACGCACATCGTTGGCAATAAGCTGCTTGCGGAAATAGGCAGCAATATTGTTGAGCCGCTCGGGGCGCTTATTGTCCTCAATCAGCCTATGCAAGGCAGCCAAAGCGGTAGCGGCTGAGCAGGGTGTGAGGCTGGCGGAGAAGATGAACGGCCTTGACACATGGCGCACATAGTCCGCCACGCGGTGCGAGGTGAGCATACAACCGCCGATAGACGCGAGTGACTTGGAGAACGTGAGCATGGTGATGTCCACCTTGTCGGTCAGCCCGAAGTGTGCCGCCGTACCGCGTCCGCCCTCGCCGAGGACGCCAAAGCCGTGGGCATCATCCACCATGACGCGTGCACCATACTTCTCAGCCAAAGCGCATATCTCCGGCAGCTTGCATATATCGCCACGCATGGAGAACACGCCGTCGGTTACGATCAGCTTGCCGGCACTCTCGGGGATAGATTGCAGTTTCTGCTCCAGGTCCTGCATATCGGAGTGCTTGTAGCGCAATACCGTGGAATAGGTGAGGCGGCAGGCGTCGTAGATAGACGCGTGGTTCTCACGGTCGTTCAGGATATAATCCGACTTGCCGCAAATGGCAGAGATGATGGCGAGGTTGGTTTGGAAACCGGTGGAGCAGGTCATCGCCTCCTCGTAGCCGGTGAACTCGGCAAGCTCCTTCTCCAATTGCAGGTGCAGATCAAGCGTTCCGTTCAGGAAGCGGCTGCCGGAGCAACCTGTACCATATTTCTCGAGCGCTTTGATGCCTGCCTCAACAACCACGGGGTCCTCAGTAAAACCGAGATAATTGTTGCTACCGAGCATGATCATGCGCTTGCCTTCCATTGTGACCACCGGCGCTTGACGAGACTCAAGACAGTGGAAATACGGGTAGATACCCAAATCACGAACTTTGTTTAAGAGATCAAAGTTACATTTGTCAAATAGATCCATAGGCTATGTCTTAGTGTATCGGCGAGGCTGAAAGAGCGTTCGCCTACTTACGCAAATTACAATTTGAGTGCAAATGTACAAAAAAAAATTGATATATGCAATACTTATGCTAATTTTTTGCTCAAAATTATGTATTTTTTATCTGTTTGGCATTTTTTTTGTGGTGCATAGAACATAAATTTTCTATTTTTGGATGTCCAAACAAGTTATACAGACATGATATACCGTATTGCATTTTCGTGCGACGAAGTGAATCGTTTTCGTCGCGTATTTGAGGCCGACAGCGACGCCACGTTTCTTGAGTTGCACAAGGCGCTCTTGGAGTCGGTAGGTTATCCAGACGATCAGATGACCTCGTTCTTCACCTGCAACGACCGTTGGGAGAAAGAGCAGGAGGTGACTCTGGTGGAGATGGGTAATGGTGTGGACTACGACAACATGACCATGGAGCAGACCCGTCTGAGCGACCTGCTGACCGACCAAGGACAACGTCTGATATACATCTTCGACCCGATGTTCGAGCGCTGCTTCTTCGGCAACCTGAAGGAGATCAAGCCCGGGCACATGTCAGGCGTGGAGTGCGTGGAGAACATCGGTCAGCCGCCCAAGCAACTGGAGACGGAGCAGAACATGGAAGCCATACTCGGCAAGGACGGCAAGGGTGACCTCGACTTGGACGAGGACTTCTACGGCTCGGGTTATGATGATGGTGACATTGATGCCGAGGGTTTCCAAGACCTGTCGTTTGACGACGGAACGATGTTCTAAGCCGCACAGCGGCTGTTGATGAGCTTCGCTGTTATTTAGCCTGCGGCTGTTGATAACTGCGTGTTGGTTAGCCTTCGGCTGTTATTTAGCCTGCGGCTGTTGAGGACTGCGTGTTGGTTAGCCTGCGGCTGTTATTTAGCCTGCGGCTGTTGATAACTGCGTGTTGGTTAGCCTGCGGCTGTTGGGGACTGCGTGGGGGGAGTTTCGCTGTTGGGAATTAAAATTAGATGTATGAAGGTGTATAAATTTGAAGATTTAGTAGTTTGGCAACTGGCAAGAACACTTGTCAAAGATGTTTATTCAGCAGTCGGGAAATGTAGAGATTATGGATTTAATGACCAAATTCAGCGTGCCGCCGTTTCTATAATGAATAATATAGCCGAAGGTTTTGAGCGTTGCAATAATTCAAAAGACAATAAGCAATTTTTGAATTTCTTGAATATTGCTTACGGCTCATGCGGTGAAGTCAGAAGTATGTTATACACTGCAGAAGATTTAGGGTATATGAGCGAAGAGAGTGCTAAGATTTTTCGCAATCGTTGTACCGACTTATCTCATAAGTTAAATTCACTTATAATCACTCTTCGTGAACACGACACTCTCGGCACAAAATAAGCAACACCGTGCAGCGGTCAACAACACCGCGCAGCGGTAACCAACACGAAGTAATCAACACCGCGCAGCGGTAACCAACACGAAGTTACCAACACCGCGCAGCGGTAATCAACACGAAGTTACCAACACCGCGCAGCGGTAACCAACACGCAGTTACCAACACGGCGCAGCCGTAATCAACACGAAGTAATCAACACGCAGTTACCAACACCGCGCAGCGGTAACCAACACGCAGTTACCAACACGGCGCAGCCGTAATCAACACGAAGTAATCAACACGCAGTTACCAACACCGCGCAGCGGTAACCAACACGAAGTAATGTCATGCCAAAATTGATAGTTATATGCGGGCCGACGGGGGTCGGTAAGACGGAGTATGCGCTCGGTCTGGCCGAGCAGTGGGATATACCCATACTGAATGCCGACTCGCGGCAGATATACCGCGACCTGCCCATTGGCACGGCAGCACCGACAGCCGAGGAGATGCGGCGCGTGCGGCACTACTTTGTGGGCACACATGCGCTGAACGAGTCGTACAACGCCGGGATGTTCGAGCGGGATGCAATGGCCGTGCTCAAGGACCTATGCGGCGATAAAGATTCAGGAGATACCGGAGACTCCGTAGCTTTCGGAGATTCCGGAAAATCCGGAGATACCGGTGATGACCGCCCCATAGCAATCCTGTCAGGCGGCAGCATGCTGTACATCGAAGCGGTGTGCCATGGTCTGGACGACATACCCCAAGTGCCGGCATCCATCCGCCGCGAGGTGCAGGCGTTGTACTCCGCTGAAGGTTTGCATGGGTTGCAGCATGCAGTAGAGCAGGCCGACCCGGACTACTGGGCAGTGGTGGACCGTCAGAACCCGCAACGGCTGATGCACTGCATAGAGATCTGCCGCACGACGGGCGGCACGTACACCGCACTGAGGAAGCGAAGCAACCACGCGCTCAGCCGTCAGCCGTCAGCCGAGCGTCCGTTCACCATTGAGCGGCAGGTGCTCACCCGTCCGCGCGAGGAGTTGTACGAGCGCATCAACGCGCGTGTGGTGAAGATGATTGACAACGGGCTGATAGACGAAGCCGACCGCGCGTTCCGCCAGACGATAGGTGAGAACTACCGCAGTCTGTCGCCTGACGAAGCCTTCAGACGCCTGCCGAACAGCCTGCGCACCGTAGGCTACCAAGAGCTGCTGCCGTACATGGCAGGCGCATGCAGCCTGAGCGAAGCAATAACACAGATACAAACAAACACGCGCCACTATGCCAAACGGCAGATGACATGGTGGCGGAACAGATAACAAAGCAACATAACTCACTGCAAGACAAACACACCATTCATGACAATCACTATGAAAAAGATTACATTAGCCCTATCCCTCACATTGCTCATCACCGGCTGCAGCAAGCAGCCTGCCCGCACCACACAGTCCGAATGGGCGAAAGGCGCCGACCTGAGCTGGCTGAGCGAGATGGAGCATGACGGCATGCTGTTCTACGCCCCGTCGGCGACTGACGGCGAGCGGACATCGGAGGACTGCATGAGCATACTCAGCGGCATGGGCATGAACGCCGTCCGGCTGCGCGTATGGGTGAACCATAGCACAGGCTGGAGCAACCTGCCGGACATGCTTGGGTTGGCACGCCGCGTAGCCAACCAAGGGCTCCGGCTGATGGTGGATATACATTACTCCGACTTCTTTGCCGACCCGCAGAACCAGACTATTCCCGCAGCATGGCAGGCATACGACTACCCGGCGATGTGCACCGCCGTACGCAACCATACCCTTGAGGTGCTGAACGCCCTCAAGGACGCCGGCATCGAGCCCGAATGGGTGCAGATAGGTAACGAGACACCCAACGGCATGCTATGGCCTATGGCAAAGGTTAGCAAGCAGCTGAACGACAGCGCAAACATACAGGCCTGGGAGCGTTATGCCGGACTGACGACAGCGGGCTACGATGCAGCAAAAGAGGTATTTGAGGACATCACGGTGATTGTACATGTGGATAACGCCTACGAGCGTCGCGACTGGTTCTGGCAGGCGATGCATGAGCATGGCGGCAAATGGGATATGATAGGGTTGTCGCACTACCCGATGATGAGCGCGTGGAACGGTGGCAAGAGCTGGCAGGAGATGAACGAACTGGCGGAGCAGAACATCCGCCACCTGATACGCCAATGGCAATGCCCGGTGATGGTGGCGGAGGTGGGGATGTATAACGGCACAAGCCTGTCGGACACCGTGATGACGGATTTTGTGCAGCGTGCGACCGCCATCGACTCGTGTATGGGCATCTTCTACTGGGAGCCTGAGTGCTACGGCGAATGGCGTCCTCAAGAATATATCCCCCTCGGCTGGGGTAGCTACCACATGGGTGCCTTCAGCAACGACGGCGCACCGACTGAAGTGATGCGACTGCTACTATCAAGCGACAAACAATAATCAATACTCCCATAATGAAAAAAATATATTTTATTCTTTTGGCCGCACTGGTTGCGGCAGTTAGGTTGTCGGCCGGTGTGACGACCTACACGTTTACGTCCGTCAAATGGGCGAGTAAGGTGGATGCCACCGTATGTGACGGCACGACCGACGGTTGGGTGTGTAACAAGGAAGCATCCGAGTACAACGCCGGTCGCATCTATGCCGACGGGTCGCTGAACAGTGCCGGCGTGGGCGTCAAGACAAGCACAAGCGGTGCAGGTGCCACATCGGTGCTCCCGTTCAACGAGGTGCGACGCGTAACGGTGAATTTCTGCCAAAACAGCAGCAAGGGTCGCGGTACGATATACTTGCAAGTAGGCGACAACGCTCCGCAGAGCATCAGCGTGGCCAAACCTGCCACAAGCGGCGCTGGCACACTGAACCGCGACTCGGTCATACAGTTCGCGATGCCGCAAAGCGGCAGGATCAAGTTCTGGGTGGACTGTACGGAGAACGGCATCTATATCAACACAATCAGTATCCGTTCAGCAAGCGGCGGCAGTTCGGTATTCACAATGGATACCTATCAGCTTGTGACAGATATCAACCAGTTGCAGGACTCCGACCAGGTGATCATAGGCGTATATAAGGACGGCGTAGATTATGTGATGGGCTATTACGACGAATGGGAGAGCGTGAACAACATCCATGCTATCCATGGCCGTTACTCTGCCGACCGCTCACAGGTTGAGCACGACGAACGCGCCATCTATACCCTGCGTGTAGCCGAACTGAACGGACAGACTGCATACATCTTTCAGGACGAGTTGCGATACGAAGAGGCATATCTCGTGGCATCGGGCGGCAAGACGAAGAACCGTCTGGCGCTGTGGAACGATGTCGTGGACGAAGGTACATACGGCAACTACGGACTGTGGGACATACAGATCGTGAACGGAGGCGAAGCTGTGATCACGAACATGGGTAACAGCCTGGCTAAGATCATCCAGTACAACGCCTCGAACAGCCCCACTCTGTTTGCCTGCTACAAGGACCGCTCGCAGACACCCGTCTGCCTCTACCGCCGCGTACCGGCTATGGGCGATATAGCAGCCATCGTGGCACCGATGGTGAACTTCGGCACAACCATCGCCACAACAGGCAGCCGTACCATACAGGTCAATGCCAACAAACTGACAGAAGACATATCGGCATCACTCGTCAAGGGCGAGGTGTTCAGTCTGTCAGCAGCCAGTATTGACCGTGACGGCGACAATCTGACCGTCAGATACGACATATCCGCTGCAGGGCATTATACCGATACGCTTGTGTTGCGCTCGGGCGATACAGAGTCGCGCGTGGCTGTACTGCTCAACCGCATTAATCCGATGCCCGTAAGCGAAGCAGTAAGGCAGGAAGATCATACCGTTGTGTACCTGACTGATGTGGTGGTAACCAAGAAGTACGACAACTACATTTACGTTCGTGACAACACCGGCTCTATGCTGCTCTTCGACCGCGGCAACGGTGAGACGGGCAAGCGATACGGCGCCGATGTCAAGGCCGGCGACCAACTCAGCGGCGTTACAGGGCGTTATATCAATTACTTCGGCGTGCCGGAGATCAGTCCGACGGAGCAGTTCAAGATAAGTCATGGCACCGAAGTACTGCCGGAAGAGGCAGGCGCAGTGATTGACTCTGCCGATGTATGCCGGTACATGGTACTGGATACAGCAGTAATTACGGGTAAGACTACACTGACCTACAAAGGGCGTGAGTATGCCATGACTAACAAATTCAACTTGCCTACATTCGTCGAGAACCGGTCTTCACAACTGACTGCTATCGTAAGTTACGACTGGGACGTTGTAACTCTGTACATCGTCAGCCAGGAGGTATATCCCGAGCAGCCTGATCCGCACATCGAGGATGCCCTCAACTATACAGAATCAGCACCCCGTGCGCACGTTGTTATGCGTGACGGAGTGCTGTATGTGCTAACCGATCAAGGGGAATTTACCTTGACCGGCGCAAGCAGATAAGGCTATTCTGAGTATTATCATAAAAGAACGGAGTCTTTCAGTCAGGCTGATAGACTCCGTTTACTTTGAGCGGCTCAATATGGATGGTGATAAGTGTTCCGTCGCCAAATCGCTCGCGCAATCGCTGCTCAAGCAGCATACTATGGCGGTGCGCTTCATACAGGGAGACGTTGCCATGCATCCTGAGGTGCATCTCGATCGAATAGACATTACCCACACGGCGTGTACGCAGGTGGTGCATCTCACTCATATCACTATCTGTCTGCACTATCTCGCGTATCTGCTGCTCAATCTCCGGCGGCAGACTTTTCTCCAGCAGATCCTGCACCGCCTCGCCGAGCATCTTCGCAGCGGCTATGATGATGAATATGCTCACGAGCACAGCCGCTATCGGATCGAGTATAGCCCATCGTCCGCCGAGCAGCAACGCGCCGCCTATGCCCAATGCTGTAGCGACGGAAGAGAGAGCGTCCGTACGGTGATGCCATGCGTTCGCTCGCAAGACTGTCGAGTCCACACGTCTGGCCACAATGACGGTTGCCCAATACACCGCTTCCTTGGCTGTTATACTGATCAGTGCCGCCCATAGCGCTATGCGTCCGGGGATAACCAGTTGCTCGCCATGGACGGCTGCAACAATCTTCTCAATGCCCCCGGCCATCAGTACACCGCCGGCGGCTATCAGAGCAATGGCAACGATGGTGGTAGCCAAGGTCTCATACTTGCCGTGACCATACGGATGATCGGTGTCGGCCGGACGACTGCTGAGTTTGACAAACAGCAAGACTACAAAGTCCGTCAGCAGATCACTGAGCGAGTGCATAGCATCGGCAATCATAGCCGCTGATGCGCCAAGCACACCGGCGATGAACTTGAGTACCGTGAGCAGCACATTCACTATACTGCCGACGATAGTTATGCGGTAGATATCTTTCTGCCTACTCGAAACAGAACTGTGTTGATGCATACTATGTGATTTTTTAGCACAAGACAAGCGCCCGAATGGACGCTTGTCTTGAATATAAACCTAACGGCAGGTTACTTTACCACGAGTTTAGCATGGTAAACGCCCTTGCTATCGGTCAGACGAACGAGGTAAACACCTGATGTAGCGATACCCGGCAGTGTTATCTGTCCTGCGCCGTAGTGTTGGCTATAAGCCACAGCACCTGTAGCGGTGATAACCTCCACCTTCGCGTTACTGAACTGCCCCAGTACGCGAATAGCTTCGCCCACAGATACCGGGTTAGGTGTTACCGCCAGCGTGTTGACAAAGATGTTGTCCACGCCATCTGCGTTACCGACGTTGATAACGATTGTAGCTTCGCCACACGGCAGGGTCAGGTTGCGCACATAGATGCCACGCTCTGTACCAACCGGCAGCAACTCAACACCATTGATCACATACGGCAACTTGTTCTCAGCAATTGAGTCTGAGAGTTGGAACGTTTGTGATTCAGGATCCGGTGTAGCTACCAACAGATGCAGGGTAACGATTGAATCGCAGCCATAGGCTGTCTCTAAGGTACTGGTCCAATCACCAGCGTCCTGCAAGCCACGGAACGGATACTCATTGTAACGTCCGCCCTCACATATAGCGGCGCGAATCAGCGTCTGTGCAGCAGGTACATTATGAACCGTGAGTGTCACAAGCGAGTCACAGCCACGAGCATTGACGAGCGTATCAACATACGTTCCTGCTTCCGTGATCTCAGGATACTTCTCGGTGAAGTTGTACGACTTACCCGGGCAGAGATATACTTCCTCCGGTTCACTTTCAAGTATCGGGGCGACGGTAAGATACAACGTTACTATCGAATCACAACCGCTCGTTGCGGTGAATGTCTCGGTAATAGTCGTATTGGTATAATACTTCACGCCATTGAACTCATAGTATACACCTTGGCAGATTGTCTCTTCCAGATTGACACGGATCTTCGGAATAACATTCAATTGCAATTCTACTATCGAGTCGCACTTGTTCTCGCCGGACAACTTGCGTTTGTAGGTGTCTGATGACGTAGCATTATGGATAACGAAACCATTCTCCTCGTAATCTCCACCCTCGCAAACGGTCGCGGACAATTGGGTGATGGTATCACATTCTACAGCCAGGTTGAGAATCGTCAGTTTGTCAGGATTCTCTTTCTTCTGCGATTGAACATACTCGTCATACCTCGTTGTCTTACCGACTTTCAGGTCGTACGCATCGATCTCGAACGTTGCATCCGCATAGTCATTCCAGCGGCATATTTGAGCATCGTACTCGTTCTTGGTAAATGCATTGAGTTGTACATTGTCCAAATAGAGATAGTTGCCTGTATTGACACCTTGGTAGGTTCGTGATTCAGCATAGAAGGCAATCTTAATGCTCTTGCCCAGATACTTCGTCATGTCGACATACCATGTGCGGCGTTCATTCTGCACCTCGTTGTAGTCATAGTCACCCGTACCATCGGCTTTCCATGAGAACGTATTATCCATCGACCAGGACTCACCGCCATCTTCTGAAACGAGAATCACAAATTGGTCATTCAATCCCAGTTCTTTCGGAGCACTCTTGCGCGTACTATTCCACATTCCCATGTCGAAGCTAAGCATCATGTTCTGTGCCTGGGCGTTATCAAGATAGATAACCGGTGTGAACAGCCATGCAAAACTGTATGATACAGACGAACCTGTTCCGGTAGAAAGAATGCTGTAGATCGAGCCATCGCCCATGCCATACTGGTCATCGGAGTTACGACGCCATGCGGCATTGCTAGTAGCGGCATCTGATGTGAACGCTCCCACTTTGCCTGTCGCGATGAACGATGCAATGTCACTTGCAGTTGAAGATGTCGATGTTGGTGCTGATGTTGAGCCTCCTCGGGTCCAGTTTACAGGGTATGTACGTTCCTCTTGGAAGTCCTCAGTGAAGAGCGGTGCCTCATAACTGGTGTTGAGTTCATTCATATCCGACCATGCAGACTCTTCTTCTGCGGAGCAGATATGCTTAATCCGGTAGTAATACTTCGTAGCAGGGGTAAGGCTATCGAATGTCAACTGACGTGACGTGATAAGCGAGTCAACACTATAAAGTACCGTATCGGATACTGAGCCATCTTTGTTTGCTGCATAGAGTTCAACAGCCACACTGTCGCAGGCATCATCAGGGAGATTCCATGCTATGGTAGCAAACCGTGAACCAATCTCTGATATACGTACGCCACTCGGAGCCGTACAGAACGTGCCCTGCACAATCTCCATATCGTCCACATAGAAGTAACTGGTAGACGTAGGCTTCGGAGCGACAATAGCTATATTGCCCTTGCCGGCATACTTGCCCAGAGGTATAGCATACTCTTGCCACCAGTTATTGCCGGATTTGTCATCCGTAATCTTACGATCCGCCATGCTGGTATTGATGGTTCCTTTCCATACCTTGTCATACATAATCGTATCCATCGGCACGAATGTTGAAATATCGGCAGGATCACTCATTACACCGATTATCAGCGTGCGGCTGTAATTGGTATTGACAGAGTACAAACGCCCTTGCCCTTTGATATCGGCTGTTGCATTCGTGTTACTTGTGCTGTAGAACTCAGCAGCACGCCCCCAGAAGTGCAACGTCATTGAGTCGAGCGGGAAAGCCATCTCCGGCAGTGCCACGTACGCGTCATAATACGATGCAGTTGTATAGAAGCGCAGCGCGCGACCGTTCTCTACATCGTTGCGGGCATACGCCTTGGCTGATGTTGTACCCCATGTATTCGAGATAGCATACGGCTTGTAGGACTGGGTAGTCGTACCGGTTACACCATTCGTCCAACAGCCCGGAATAGCATAATGTGTGCTACTTGAAACATAGTAATCCTCAAGGTTATCTTCAAAGTTCCATACGGCAGCCGATGCTTCGGTCGGCACGCACAGCGTTGTAAACTTCACTTCAACCCAGTCACTAACCTCGTTATTACCGCAGTTTGAGCGGACACGGAATGTGTAATCGGTCTTTGCCTGAAGTGTATTCACCTCGAAGAACAACGTGTTCACTGTCGCACTGACGACTACACTATCCGTGCCGTCAACGGCTGCAGTGCTGATTTCCACATCCCATGCATCTTTACCACTACCCCATTTGAAGGCTGCGGAATTATAGCTCAAGCTATCCTTGATTAGTGCAGCTTGCAGAGGCACAGAACAACCGGTTTCTTTCTCTACGATTACATCGTCGATATATACCTGATTGGACGGGAAGTCGGTCGAGAATACAAGATACTTACCTTCGCCTACTCCATACAACGGTATCGTCACTTCCTGATAGAAACGATTACCAGTCGGATCATCTTCAATTTTCACCGTAGAGGTGATCTCCGGATATACATAAGTTGTAATCTCATGGAATGTACCGTAATCATACGGATCGGTCATATAACCTATCTTAATGGAGTGCGCATAAGAACCTTTAGCATAGGTTGTGGTCACAGCCTTGGAGCTCTCGTTGCAGTAGGTAGCGTTGATCTTGAAACGCAGCTGCATAGAGTCAAGGTTGCAGTTCACCTGTGGCATTACTGTATAGCCAGCATACGAGC
>JAFSPC010000012.1 GCA_017443075.1 Paludibacteraceae bacterium | reverse complement strand
GCCTCGATGTGCTCGAAATCCCATTCGCCGTTCTCGTCAAGCGGTGTATCCTCACGGTTGACGAAGTAGTTGTCCATCGACAGGACGACAGGTCGTATGCCGTTGACGAGCATCTGAATGGTCAGACGCTTGGAGAATGTAGTCTTGCCGGAAGATGAGGGGCCGGATATAAGCACGAACTTAGGCATCCCGCCGGGTTTGTTGACAATCATATCGGCTATCTGGCCAATCTTCTTCTCATGCAAGGCCTCGGAGAGCTTGATCATCTCGAACGACTTGTTGCCCTTGCATGCCTTGTTGAACTCGCCCACATTACTGATCTTGAGGAGGTTGTTCCAGCCGGTATATTCGCTGAAGATGCCGAACATCTTATCCTGATTGCAGCTGTCCTCAAGTACGGTAGGATTCTTGCGATTAGGGATGCGGAGGAGTATGCCCTGGTGGTACTGCTCGATCTTATAGAGCCCAAGGTAACCAGTAGAGGGCATAAGTGCTGAGGTGTAATAGTCGATAAAATCATCGATACGGAAATAGCGGCAATAGGGGTTGCCGAGTGTCTGGAAGAGCGTTGTCTCGGCATCGTGGCACTCCTTGAAGAGGCGTATGACCTCCTTGGTCTGTTTCTCCTCGGTGATGATCGGTTTGTCCGCCATGATAATCTCCTGCATCTTGGCATTGATGGCCTCGATGGTAGGCTGATTGATATCCATGGTTGTGCCATCAAAGTTACGCAGCGTGCAGTAGTACCCCTTGGATATGGGATGCTCGACGCGCAGGTCGGTGCGCGGATAGAGCATACGTACCGCATACGCCATCACCATCTCGAGGGTACGCACATAGCAACGCATGCCGGCAGGGCATGAGGCATCGACGAACTCGATATCCTTGGGCTTATAGACGAGGAACGTGAGGTCCTGAATCTTGTAATTGACTCTGGCAGCCACAACGGGATAAGGCAGTTGCAAACCAATCTGGCGATAGACATCCAACAGCGCCGTGCCACGCTGGATGTCGTAATACTGCTTGTTGTTCTTGCAGTAGATGGTGACAGTATTCTCCATAAATTTATTGTTGAAATGGATTCTTGTGGTTATTATAGTTTTGCTTGCCTTCCATTAACGAGGCAGAGCATTCCTAAAAACGTGAGCATGGCGTTGAGCAGTAGTCGCTCGTGGGAGAACTGATACCCTGCGAACCAAGCGGCAGAGTTGACATCAATGACCCATGTGATAAGCGGTGCAGCAATCACCACCAGCGGCACCCATCTATCACGAATAGTGAAGCGTGTGAACATACCGAAGCAGAACATGCCGAGCAGAGGGCCGTAGGTATATGATGCGACCTTATACACCGTCTGTATAACGGCATCATCGTTGAGGGCATAGATGACGCAGAGTAGCGAAGCCATGATGACGGTCATCCCCAGATGCACCCAGGCGCGGGTCTTGGTCTGGCGGGCTTCGTCGTAACGCTGTATGTCCAATATATCGACACAGAACGAAGTGGTCAGCGCCGTGAGCGCACTGCCGGCCGCCGAATAGGCAGCAGCAATGAACCCCACGATGAAGAGCACACCAACGATCATCGGGAAATAGGAGCCCGTAGCCAGGTAGGGGAACACATCATCGCCCTTGAGCCCCGTGAGGTCGATATGCTGCTGTGCGGCGTAGCTGTAGAGCAGATAGCCTAACACAAGGAACAGCCCAATCACAAAAATCTGCAAGACGGCACCGGTGATCATGTTCTTCTGGCTCTCACGGAAATTCTTGCAACTAAGCGTACGCTGCATCATATCTTGGTCGAGCCCTGTGGTAGCAATCACGAGGAAGATACCGGCGAGGAACTGCTTCCAGAAGAATGTGGGTTGCTTGGGATTATCGAAGAAAAAGACGCGTCCCATCTCACTATCCTTCAGCCCATGCAAGCTGACGCCGTCGCGCATGATAAAAAAGATACACAAGGCGACAGACAAGATGAGACAGCAGGTCTTGAGCAGATCAGTCCAGACGACAGACTTGACGCCTCCGCGGAACGTGATGAGATAGACCATCAAGGTTGTGAGCACGGCATTCAGCCAGAATGGTACGCCCAAGGGGGTGAACACGAGAATCTGCAGCACAGCACTCACCACAAACAGCCTTACGCCTGCGCCGAGCATCTTGCTGACAAAGAAGATCCACGCGCTGGTCTTGTACGACACGCCGGAGAAGCGGTGATTAAGATACTGGTAGATGCTGGTCAGGTTCAGCCTGTAGAACAAGGGGATAAGCACGTAGGCTATCAGAATCTGCCCTACCGTAAACCCCAGCACCATCTGCATGTAGGAGAACGCCGCGCCCTGCACCATGCCGGGCACACTGACAAACGTCACGCCTGAGATAGCCGCGCCGATGGTGGACATAGCCACCAGCGCCCAACTGTTCTGCCTATTGCCGGAATAGAAACCTGCGCTGTCAGCCTTACGCCCAGCCAGATACGACACCGCAAACAGTACGGCGAAGTAAGCCAAGATGGTAATGAGTATTGCTATGGGAGTCATGGTGTATATGGGGTGTTTGACCAAACGTGGTCAAAGCAATGTTGTCTGGTGTTTGACCAAGCATGGTCAAAGCAATAGGGGTCAAATCTTGAGTTCGCGCGGTATGGGCGTCTCGAAATGCACTATCTGCTCAGTGGCAGGGTGGATGAACTCGAGCACTCGCGCATGCAGACACAGGCGGTCGACGGGCGCGAAGGTGTTGCCGTGGCCATACTTGCGGTCGCTGACCACGGGATGACCAATCGATGCCAGATGCACTCGGATCTGGTTGGTGCGCCCCGTTTCAAGATTGAGCGCTACGAGCGAAAGGCAAACCTTACCTTCGGCGTCGAGCACAGATGCGGGGACAGAGCCGCCCTGTTTGGCGGTGTCCAATGTGCGCGTACCGAGCACCTCGTAATGGGTGACGGCTTTTTGTCCGCCGTCGTCAACGGGCGAGGAATAGACCATGGCATTGCGTTTGTCCTCGGTGAGCCACGTGGTGATGGTGCCCTTGGGTTCGGCAAACGTGCCTTCCGCGAGAGCGACATACGTGCGCTTGGTAACGAGCTGGCGCCAATAGGAGCGCATATACTCCTGCATCTGCGGCGTCTTGGCGAAGACGAGCAGGCCGCTCGTTTCCCTATCCAAGCGATGGACGACGTAGACATTGTTGCGCGGGTGCTGCCTGCGTACGTAAGCCTTGAGTATGGACAGTGCGGTCGTCTCAGCACTGTCAGGATTGGTCGGCACAGTGAGCAGACCTTGTTTCTTGTTGACGACGATCAAATAATAGTCCTCGTAGACGAGTGACAGTTTGGGATGATGCAGCGTGGTTGTGCCAGCCTGGGCGAGAATCGTGACCTCGTCGCCGGCACTGACGGCATGATCGCCCCGCGTAATGATCACGCCATTGACCTGCACACGTCGCGCGTGCAGCAACAGCTTGATGCTGGTAGGGGTCATACCTCCAAGCTTGGCCTGCATGAGTTCAAGCAGCGTGGAGGATGCAGTGGCTCGCAATGTGGTGTTGTTCTTGCGTTTCATGTGACGGATGCGTCAGCCAAGCATGGCTAACGGCTTATCATAGTCAGCCAAGCATGGCTGACGACTTATCATAGTCAGCCAAGCATGGCTGACATCTTTAGTAAAGCGCGAGGCGAGCGTAGTGCTCGCCTCGTTGCTGCATGATTAGTTACGCTTGCGGTTGCCGTAGCGTGACATGAACTTATCAACGCGACCTGCCGTATCAACAAGCTTGGACTTGCCGGTATAGAAGGGGTGCGACGTGTTGGAGATCTCCAACTTGATAAGCGGATAGGTCTCGCCATCAATCTCGATGGTATCCTTCGTGTTAGCGCATGAGCGGCTGAAGAACTGAGTACCATCCGACATATCTTTGAATACTACCACACGGTAGTTCTCGGGATGAATTCCTTTTTTCATAATTTTTCGAATGTTAATTATTCAGCAGCCTCAGCTACTACGTTAATCTTGATTGCAGCCTTAACCTCGCGGTGCAGACGTGCGGTTGCCTCGTACTCACCGAGTTGCTTGATAGGCTCAACGGTGATGACCTTCTTGTCCACCTCGATGCCTTGTGCAGCCAGAGCGTCAGCGATCTGCTGTGTGGTAACTGTACCGAAGATCTTGCCATCCTCGTTAGCCTTGGCGGGAACGGTGATAACCGTAGCAGCCAGTTTCTCAGCCAGAGCCTGAGCGTCAGCCAGCAGCTTGGCGAGCTTGTGAGCCTGCTGCTTGAGGTTCTCAGCCAGTTGCTTGCGGTTGCTCTCGTTAGCGATGATAGCCAGCTTGTTAGGCAGCAGATAGTTGCGACCGTAGCCGTCACGTACCTTAACGATATCGTTTTTGTAGCCCAGGTTGGCTACGTCTTGAATCAGAATGATTTCCATAATCTTGAGAAATTAAAAATTAAGCATTAAAAATTAAAATTACCTCTGATGATTACTTCATCATATCCGTTACGTAAGGCAGCAGAGCCAGGTGGCGAGCTTTCTTAACAGCCTGAGCGACTTTGCGCTGGAACTTGAGCGAAGTACCGGTGATACGGCGGGGCAGGATCTTGCCTTGCTCGTTGAGGAACTTCTTGAGGAACTCAGGGTCCTTGTAGTCGACGTACTTGATACCGGCCTTCTTGAAGCGGCAGTACTTTTTCTTCTTCTGATCCGTCTGTTTCGGGGTCAGGTAGCGAATCTCTTCATTCTGTGCCATGATTAAGCCTCCTCTTTTTTAGTGTGGTTACGACGTTTCTCAGCATACTCAAAAGCATACTTGTCAAGACGGGTTGTGAGGAAGCGAAGCACGCGCTCATCACGTGTGAACTCAGTCTCGAGCTTTGCAATGAAGGCAGTCTCGACATCATACTGCAGCACGCAGTAGAATCCGGACGTCTTAGCTTGGATAGGGTAAGCGAGCTTGCGCAAGCCCCACTCCTCACGGTTCAGGATGGTGCCGCCATTCTGCGTGAGAAGGTTCTCGAATTTGTCGACCGCTTCCTTCATCTGTGGCTCAGACAAAACGGGGGTAAGAACGAAAACGGTCTCGTAATGATTTACCATAATGTTAGTTGTTAGTTTATGCGGACCTACACGAGGTCCTGATTATTAATACAATTTTACTTTTGTGCGCATCCGTTTGCAGGCGTAGCCGGCACATAGGCCACAAAAGCATGCAAAGTTACAAAATTATAATTAATTAAGCAAATCTTTTCTTAAAAATCGGCATAATACATGTCTATTGATTATTTTTTTGCACTTGCACGTTGCAAACGGGGGTCGTGAGGTGCCCTATCTTCTGACACGGCATTTTCACGGCGGAATGCTACTTGGTTGATTTTACATTTTTAGTCCAATTGGCGAACAGCACCAGCAGACCTATAGTAACGACAGCGGCAACGGCGTAACCGATCCAGCGGTACTGCTCGGGCAGGTGGAAGCCCTCGGGAGCGATAAAGATATACGAGGAGCTGACCATCGTCATGAACAATGCCGGGATGAGCGCTATGAGGTACCCCCAGCTGTACGCGCTGCGGGATTGCCGGCCGTTCTTGTAGAGCCATACGGTACCCGCCCAGAGGGTGAAGACGGCAAGGGTCTGGTTGGTCCAGGAGAAATAGCGCCAAACGATGTCGAAATTGACGAACACCATACCAAACACGCAGGCAAACAAGGGCAACGCGATAGCCAGACGCTTGAGTTGCGGGCGCTGGTCGATATGCAGGAAGTCAGCCACGATGAGCCGTGCCGAGCGCAAGGCGGTGTCACCGGAAGTGATAGGTGCAGCAATCACTCCGATGATGGCGAGGATGCCACCAATCGTGCCCAGCCACGAGCGCGAGACGACGTCAACCACCAGGGCAGCAATGTTCTCGCCCTTGTGTTGCGCAGCAAACGCCTGCAATCCGTCGATGCCGTACAAGCCCTGCTCGGGGTCAGCGAAGAACGTACCTGCCGCAGCCGCCCAGATGAGCGCGAGTATGCCTTCAGCCACCATAGCGCCGTAGAAGATCCACCGCCCCTGACGTTCGTTGGTCAGACAGCGCGCCATGATAGGCGACTGCGTGCCATGGAAACCGGATATAGCACCGCAGGCGATGCTGACGAACATCATCGGGAAGATAGGCAGACCGTCCGCCTTGCGGTTGTAGAGTCCGTCGGTCAGTTCGGGCATGGCACTGCCATGCTTAGCGAGCATCACCCCAGCTATGCCTATGCCCATGAACAGCAGCATGCCGCCGAAGATGGGATAGAAGCGGCCGATCAGTTTATCCACAGGCAAAACGGTAGCCAGGGCATAGTAAGCGAAGATAATCAGCACCCAGACTATCGGCAGCGCCCTGCCGTGGAAAGGCATCGTGCCGAGCGGAGCCAGGCCCTGCAGCAGCGTTGCAGGACCGGAGAGGAACGTGGTGGTAAGCAACAGTAACAACACTAAGGATAGCACGCGCATGAACACGCGCACGCCCGAACCTAACTCGCTGCCCACGATCTCAGGCAGCGACACCCCACCCTTGCGCAAGGAGAGCATGCCACTCAGGTAATCGTGCACGCCACCGGCAAAGATTGTACCGAACACTATCCACAGGAACGCTGAGGGACCGAAGAAGATACCCATGATTGCACCGAAGATAGGCCCCAGGCCGGCGATATTGAGGAACTGCACAAGGAAAATACGCCAACCAGACATCGGAACGAAGTCCACGCCATCGGCTTTGGTAACAGCAGGTGTCTGGGCTTTGGGGTCGATGCCAAACACCTTTTCAACAAACGTGCCGTACAGCACGAATCCAAGAACAAGCACTACGAGTGCTACAAGAAATGTAATCATACTATTGTTATATATCAGTTGTCGGGGTCAGATGCCAACGGTCTGCCATTGGTTGCCAGCAATGGAGACCAGAGGGGGCATTTATACCGTTTTGCAATGCAAAGATACAAAAAAGATACGAAAAAAGCAAATTTTTAGTGATTTTTTTGCAAATATTTGCATAATTAAGAAAAATGTCGTACCTTTGCATCCGCTTTCGCAAAACAAAGCACGCGTTCAAAAAAGATTACGCATCGGGCGTTTAGCTCAGCTGGTTTAGAGCATCTGCCTTACAAGCAGAGGGTCTGCGGTTCGAATCCGTAAACGCCCACAACAACACGGTGCTGTAGTTCAGTTGGTTAGAATATCGGCCTGTCACGCCGGAGGTCGCGAGTTCGAGTCTCGTCGGCACCGCAAAAAGAATCACGAGTGTGGTTCTTTTTTTGTGCGCGACGGGCTCAAACTCGCGCGAGTTCTCCGCCACTGCGTTCTGTCGATTATTGTCCGGGACAATTTTCGAGTCTCGTCGGCACCGCAAACAAAAGGAAGCCAAGCTTGGCTTCCTTCTTTGTATGGGTATGGCGGCAATGGTTAGCGCACCAGTCGGCCGTCGAGGGTGAACAAACGATCCTTGCTGCGGATGTACATGACGTTACCGATCATCACGAGTTGCTTGCCGATAGGCATGGCATCCGTTTGGACGGTGGGCACGGCAGAGGTGTTCTTGCGAGTGTACCTATAGATAGGCGGATTGCCGTCATCGGCATCGCTGGTGGTGTAGAACGTTGTGGAGTCGAGCCAACACACGGCTTCGCCCTGCCATTCGTAGTTATAGCAGTAGAGCGGTTCGGGGTGCGTCTGCCTGATTAAGGTTTCCGCCACGCTCTCGCCTTCCTCACGGGTGAAGAGCAGTATCCACGAATACGTTGCGACGATATTGTTGTGGTTCTTGATGAGGATATACTTGCCGTCAGGTGATATGTCAGCAGCCGTAACGAGGTGAAACCCTTTGTAGGGCTTACTGCCACTGCCGAGGTCAGACTTCACGCCCAGGTCACATACGTAGGTGAGGGTCTGCTGCTCATCGCCATAATCAAGGCTCATGGGCAGGCTGAAGACTTGGCATACATCGTAATAGACCTTGGTGATGACATAGATCGTTTGATCGATATTATCGTACATCAGCGCCTCGGCATTATGCTTCTTGCCATCGGGATAGACATACTTGATCTGCGAGGGAGTAACGGAAATGTTGGGGTTGGCAGGGTCGATAGCCGGCTCTTCGAAATATACGATGGAGTAGTTGCCGTCCGTCTCGTTGTTGTCGCCAAAAGCACCGATGAACAGATAGTGCTTGCCATCGTAGATACCACCGGACATGTCCTCCCAATCCCAGCGGATGGATTTGGTAAAACTGACCTTGGCGTAGCGTTTGTCGCCCTTGTCGTCAGAGGCAACGATATAACTCTCATAGTCATCGCTCTGCATCCAGATATATCCCGGGGTGACACGCGAGCACGCGATGCCCGAGACCTCTTTAATGGTTGCGGCAATATCCAATGTGCCGCATTGCCTTTTTACCCAATCCTTGTTCCATTGCAAGGTATCACCGTTATACACCAGACGCGGAGCGGAATGACAAGCACTGATGCCCAATAGCATCATGCAACATATAGCAAGCTGACGAATTGACATAAGCGAGAACTATTATTCACGATAATCTTATTTAGACAACGCATACATAGCAAAGGCGGCGCAGCATATACCTGCAATCTGCAGCGGGTTGGGTATAACCTGCAGTATGATGAGCGACAGCAGCACCGTGACCATAGGCGACAAGCCCTCCATAGGCGATACGACCACCGCCTTGCCATAGCGGTAGGCATATACGAGAGTGAGCGCACCGATGGAGTTCAGGATCTGTATGCCGAACGACGCCCAGCACTGCGGTACGGCGTTGTCAGTCTGCATAAACGCGGCAGCCGAGCCGTCCATGTAGTATGCCACGGGTATGAGGATCACCGCACTTAGTGCCATCCAGATGAAGATTGATTCAGCGTCCATCGTATTGTTGGCGAACTTCATGAAGAAGCCTTGTATGCCCCACGCGAGCAACACAAGTATAGCCAACACGATCCACAGCCATCCGCTGACGGGGCTGCCCTCCTGCCCTGTCTCCAGCGATAGGAGCAGGATAGCTACCAGCGCAACGGCTATACCAGCAATCTGCCAGCCGGAGGCTTTCTCCCTGAGGAAGACGGCAGCAAGCGTGATAACAATCACGGGCGACATCGAGATGAACGGATAGATGATATACGATGGGCCGAGCGTGAGCGCCTTGAACAGCACGAGCTGACCGCCTGCGCCTAACAGGCCTACGGTGCAGCCTAACAGGGCGGAGCGCCAATCGTGCATGAACTTGCCCTTATTGATGACCAGTGCTGCAATAGCACACGGTATCATCGACAGCGCCCAAACGATATACACTATGGTATCAGGGATGCCGTTCTGAATCTGATAGCCTGAGAACGCACCCCATATACCCCATGTCACAACGGTAATGAGGATAAATACTAACCAAAGTTTGTCTTTCATTGTTGCATATTGATTGGAGTAGCCAAGCTTGGCTACTGGTTATTTGATTTTCTCAAAATACGGCAGGCGGTCGAGGGGTACATCGATGTGATAGGTCTTGCCCCCCTGGTACTTCTTGCCCCGCTCGTCGCGCCACGTGCCTTTCGGCAGACGCACATCGCGCTCAAGGGCGGTGTCCACGACAGGTGCGACGAGATAACGGTCGCCGAGCATGAACTGATCCTTGACATCCGCCAGCCCTTGGTGAGGGAACTGGTACTCCATCAGCCGGACGATAGGCTCGCCGGTCTTGGCAGCCTGACGCGCATACTGCATGATGTACGGTCCGAACTCGGTGTGCAGCTGTGCCATGCGCTGCACGATGGCGAGATTATCATTGTTCAGTATACGCCATGGGGCTACGGAGAACTGCATCATCGGCATCAGGGCATGTACCTGCGCCGAACGCACGATGAGTGCCTGGTCGAACTCGTCGTCCCTGATGTTGAGGAACGCGGCAAACTGTCCGCCACCTACCATATCCGGGCAGGCGTAGGCATAACCGAGCAGTCCAGCCACACACATCTGTGGAATCAGTTGCTGCACGGCAGCCCAACTGTAGTCCTTGTCGCCGAGGCGTTGTACGAGCGGCATGCCGCCCATCTTCCAGCAGGCGCGATACTCGTTGACGGGGAACTGCAATCCTATCTTCGCCCACGAGGCTGTATGATCGACATTCGTTGCCTTGCGGTCGTACGCCACGTAGGGCGCCGAGGCATAGCAGTTGTTGTCGCCTGCGTCGAACTTGAAGCCATCGATGCCATACTCCTGCTGCGCCTGCCTGAGCACGCTGACAAAGTGCTCCGCCGCCTTGGGGTTAGTCAGGTCATAGCAGGCTGAGTAGCCGTTCCACCAGTTCAGTATTGCCGCACCGCCGTCACGGCTGCGCAGCAGGTACCCTTTCGCCTCCAGGTCACGGTACTCGGGCGAGTCAGGACTGACAAACGGACATATCCACACCATGACCTTGAAGCCCAGCGCATGCAGCTCGTCGATCATCGCCTTGGCATCAGGGAAACGCTCCGCCTTGAACTGGAAATTGCCATAGTACCGCTGCCAGTTGTCGTCGATCATCAGCACGCCGGCAGGAAAGCCGTTGTCGATGATGGCATGGGCATAACGCAGGATATCCGCCTGATTTTGGTTGTACATCAGTTCGATCCACGTATTGTATTGCGGACGGGTGAAGAACAGGGTGTCGGGCAGTTGTCCATTAGAGGGGAAGTAGCGTGCCTGTGCCGCCATGTATGCCTCACGCAGCGTGTTGCCAGCCTTGACGGGCACGATGGGATGCGAAGTGCGAATCGTGCCACCCTTCACGGTGAAGTTAAACGGTTTGTCGCTCCACATATATTCGCCATCGGAGGACAGGAACAAGGGCACCAACTGATTGTTGGCATCCTGCGTATTGAGGTCGAACAGCGCTTGGTCGGTATATGGCTGTTCGTGCCCCAGTCCCACGGCAGCGCCCCACCAGCTCTGTGCACCGGCTGTAGCGGAGATAAGCAACAGGATATATACTATTCGTTTCATAATGAGTTCGTCTTTGCGCACGTAGTGCGGTCTTTCGTCTTTGAGCAAGCAGTGCTTGCGGTCTCTACTCTACTGTAACCGTGGTCAGGTAGTTGTAGCCGGTAGCCTCCTCCCAGACATTCTCGTTAGCCAGACGGATAGAGAATCGCGGGTCGTTATGCAGCGACTCGTATGGGTCTGGCAGGTTGATATACACCTTGTACTCGCCGGCTTGTTCGGGTGTACAGGTCAGTGTAAACTTGTGCGAGTCGCCCGGTAGCCAGTAGCGCGGGTCAACATTCTGCTTGTACACGTACTTCTTGCTTGCATCAGCGGCATCAACAAGTATCAGTTCAACATCACGCTTGTTCATCGGCGCAGCAAAACCGCTGTTATGCAATTGGAAATAAACATCCAACTTCTTGCCCACCTTCGGTTGCGGAGTAACGATAATCTTGTCAATAGCCAGACGATAGCCAAGGCGGCGTAATACCTCATTCATTGTGCCGTCGGCACGCCACATGCCGGTTACAGACTCGCGATAATCGCGATTGAGATAAGACCAGTGGAAGCGCTCCATCTCTGCTATAGCCGTCTCGCCCTCCGAACGACTGCACTTCTCGCACGTCTCGCCCCCCATGATGGTGTACTTGGTATCTTCAGCCCAGAAGTTCCGCTCACGATTGGCATTGTATGTCATGCCGTATGTACCTACATCGTTAGCCGACGACACGAAGCAATCGTTATGTCCGCATATACGCGCCTTGATGGTAGGTTTGAAAGCCTCTTCGGCAGTGAGGGGTGACATAGCGGTATCGCCCTGCATCTTGATATAACGCATCTTGTAGGCAGGGATGCGCAATCCTATCTGCCTATCTTCAGGCACTGCGCGCATAAAGTGCTCCAGCACCTCCCATCGCGGCTCGAAATCAACATCTCTGGAGGGGTTGAACTTAAATCCGGAGTCCACATAATACCATTCGCCCCACGAGCCAAGCCATCCGCATTGCGCACAATAGATGACATCCGCATTTCGCTGGAGATAAGGGGTTATTTGGTCAATATGCCTATGAATCCACTCCGCGGAAGCATTCCACGGTTGGTCATTTCTACTCATGCTACTCTTATATGAGAAGCGCAAGACGACTTTAGCACCGCCTTCGCGCAGGGCATCCATGTTGGCTTGTAAACGGTCCAAGAATTCTTGGGGAATATCACTCTCCATATAATCGGTCAGGTAATAGGAGTGGAGATAGAGTGACAGCTTAGCCGCTGATTCGCGGTTACGGTTAATCGTTGCGGCGGATGCACGTGATTCAAGATCCGCCGAGGTGTAATAGATTTGCACAAACAGTCCGCGTTCGGGATTCGTGAAAATAGAATCCGATTCGGTGAACTGTATTGTAACGCCTTCAGGTTCAGGATTATTATTCGGGTTGCATGCTGCAAGCAGCAGGAAACATAGAGCTATGGGGAATAGTTGTCTCATATCGTTCGGAATAAAAACGGTGCCAATGTGGCAGCGGTGTGCCACCACACCGGCACCTTCAATCAACATTGATTAAGCTTAAGGGCACTTCTAAAAATTCCACGTTTTTAGAAAATAGCCCGATTTATATAATTTTTGGTACTTTTATACTGCTTTTGGCTTTCTCTTGGTATCTTTTTGATTTGCGCTTAGTTACAATGCTCGCATTGCGCCCTCGCACAAATCAAAAATCTACTCAAGATAAAACTCAAAATCAGCATAAAGTAATTTTTAGAAGTGCCCTTAATTGGTGTTGTTGGTCAAAATAACAAAATCCGGATTATTTGTTAATCTTAACTTTCAGCTTGGCAACGTGGCCACCGGGGTTAGCATCGGTATCCTCGCCAATAGGCAGAATACCTACAGAGTTCCAGTTCTGTTGGATATCGAAGCCGATACCGAACTCGCTATCGTTCATTGCGAATACGGTGCCGAGCAACTCACGGAGGAGTTGAATCTCAACCTTGCCGTCAACGAACTGGCTGTTGCCGACAGGAAGTTGACCTTCACCGATGATTGCACCCCAGAAGTCAGAAGCATCATGAGATACAGCAGGATCAGTCCAATTCCAACCAGAGCCACCTACTTCACCCCACCATTTGAATACGGCAGGATTGTAAGCGTTAGCTGCTTCTGCAGGAGTAGCAGGACCATTCGGGTTGGCTTCATAATCCCAAGCGAAGATACCGGACTCGCAAAGAATGTCCGCATTGGCATCCGTGAATTCGTCGCCATAGCCACCGGTCTGATCGCTGTTGTCAGAGTCGATATACACGTGGAACGGAACCCATTCGAAGTCGGTGATGTCATCAAAGTTCGGCTCAGCGAGAATGCTGATGTACATCTCGGTGGCATACACCTTAACACTCTTCAGACCGAGCATCGATGCGCCATCAGGGCAAACTGCGGAAACAACATACTCTGCAGGCAGAGCATCCCAATCAGCCAATGATTTGTCGGCAACATTGACCTCGGGTACAGAAGAAGGAGTTACACCACCCTCTTTTACAGTTACTTTGCACGTAGCAGTAGCATTGGATTTAACAGCCTTGGCGGTAATAGTAACTTCGCCCTTAGCGTTACCTGTTACCAAACCTTTGTCATTAACAGCAGCAATGTTAGCATCGCTCGATGACCAAGTAACATCCATGTTGGCGCTCAACTGAACGGTAGCACCGACAGCAACTTCGGCTTGAGCCGGAGTGATCGTCAGCTTCTGATCAGGATCATTGCCATTGGGATTGCATGCAACGAAACCTAATGTCAGCACAGCAAGAGCTGCAGCAATAATTTTGTTTGCTTTCATAACGTTAGTGTTTTAATGGGTTAATGTATAATGTTGATTGGTTGAATTATTAATATCCAGGGTTCTGTTGAATACCGCTTACCGTCCATTCGTTGTTAGGAATAGGATAAACGATGTGCGGATCATTGTAAGAAACAATCTTCCAAGGTTGCGCACCCGGGTAGCGGCGGTCCATATCCAGTTTGTTGCGATATACATCGAACACGCGGTGTCCCTCAAACGCCAGCTCCAAGCGGCGCTCATCCATCACTACATCGGCAGCATTGGCGTAGCCGTGCATATTGCCGGTGGAGAACAAGCCCTCAGCAGGGATATTGGCACGCGTACGTATAACATTGACGTCAGCCAAAGCCTCGGCATCCTTGCCCGTACGGGCGTATGCCTCAGCGCGGTTGAGGATAACCTCAGCCCAGCGGAGCATAACCGGTGAGCAAAGCATCGGGTCGCCATCCTGATAACTGAACTTATTCATATAAATCACAGGGTGCGTGTTGCGCTCCAGCATCTTCGGCATGATACGTGCCGTGCATTCCTCACCACCGTAATTGACATAATACTCGGTATATTCGCCATTAACAGTACGCTTCTGCACCGTATAGGTGGTGCCACCATCCGTGAACTGATAGTCGTCGCCAGCCTTCGTAAGCGCGAACTTCAGGTTCATACGCCCTGATTGGTCATCGGGTGTAGCCGGGTCGGGGAAGTAAACGTATCTTGCCGATGCGTCCTGAACCTGCGGCACGAAGATCTCCGTAGCACGAATATCAGTAGGATAGCGGTCATACAGGTTCTGCAGGGGCACGGAGGGATAGATCTCGCCCCAACCTATACCATCCTTCAGATACATCGATCCGGCAGACGACTGACCGGTGGACTCGGTAAGTTCAACTGCTATGCAGAACAAAGTCTCCTTCGAATTCTTGGTATGCGAGAAATAGTCAGGATACTCGGCTGCAGAAACGATCTTGTCAGCGGGGTTAGAGCCCAAAATCTCGTTGGCAATGGCTATACACTTGTCATACTGCTCCATGTACAGATATACGCGTGAGAGCAATCCGAGTGCCGCATCGTGGCTGGGGTATCCTGCGTTGCCGCGCGACTTGCCCATCAGTTCGCCAGCCTTCTGCAGGTCAAGCACGATCTGGTCGTACACCTCGCCAACGGAGTTACGCTTGGTCTCAGGCGAGCTGGTTGAGGTACGCAGAGGCACGCCCAGGTTATCGCGGCCATGGCTATAGGGGCGAGCGTATAGCGTAACGAGATGCAGGTGCAGCAGGCCGCGCATGAAGTATGCCTCGCCCAGAACCTGCTTGTTGTTCGGGTCGTTCTCGTCGAGCGCACCAATCACCGTATTGCACATATAGATGGCCTTGTAGGCAATCATCCACAGGGTACCCACGTTCTTCAGTCCGTCGGTCATCATATACGCTGTAGCCTCATAGAGAGGGTCAGTAGTGTGTGACGACAGGCAGGTGTTGTCACCAGGGAACTCTGCCAACTGGAAATAGTGACGGATATAGGTATTACCGCTGGCATAGCCAAGGAAGTCAATCTCGTCCTTCAGCAACGCATAGCAACCATCCATGATATACTCGGCACCCTTGGCATCTTGCAGCAACAGATCGCCGTTCAACTCATCCGATGGGAAAACGTCGAGGTTGCAACTATTCAGACCGAACACCAATCCCAGTGCTGCGATCAAATATAATGCTTTTGTTTTCATAATCTTCATGATTTTTCTTTGTTTCGGTTATTCAACATTTCGATATTCCGATATTTCGATGACCTGCGATTAGAATGATATCTCCAATCCGCCCATGAACGAGCGGCCTACAGGATAGTTCTCGGAATAGAAACCAGCGAGGCTGTATGTGGACTTCTCAAGCGTAATCTCGGGGTCCATACCTGAGAAGCGTGATGCTGTCCAGAGGTTGTCTGCCGTGAAATAGATACGGCACTTGGTCATGTGCGCCTTGCTGATGAGCTTGGTCGGGAAATCGTAACCAACCGTCAGGTTCTTGATACGGAAGTACGAGCCGTCCTCCAGATAACGAGAAGAAATCTGATTGGCGTTCTTGTTGCCATTCAAGGTTGCCTTCGGGTGCGTAGCGCCATTCGGGTCCTCGGCAGTCCAACGTTTCCAACCCAGAGGCGAATCGGTAACCGAAAGTTGGTTGTAGCCTAAGTAGGCACCGTCGGCATCGGATGAGTGACGGGTGTAGTTGTAAATCTTGTTGCCGTACTGGAAGTTAGTATTGATATTCAGGAATATGCCGTTCCAGCTAACCTGCGTATTCAAGCCGCCCGAGAACAGAGGTGTAGCCTTGCCTACGATGCGCGCTTGCGTAGCGTTGTAATCATTGGTTGTGGTCTTGTTGCCATCAGCATCCAGCACATAGTTGCCTGAAGCATCTACAACATACCATAGCGGGTCACCATTGGCGGGGTCAACGCCTGCCCACTCCTTCATGTACCATGAATAGATATCTTCGCCCTCCTTAACAATCTGGTTGACAGACGATGCGGTCTGCAGGAACGGCTCATGATTCGGCAGGTAGGTTACGCGGTTCTGGTTCATGCCGATATTGAAGCCCAGATCCCAACGCCACTTGTTTTGGTTGATGATGTTGGCATTGATGCTGAATTCTACACCACGGTTGCGCACCCTACCTACATTCTCCATACGCTGATAGAAACCCGTTGATGGAGCCAGCGGCTTGTAGAGCAGCAACTCGGTATTGTCGGTCTGATACAGGTCGATAGTCATCTCAACGCGCTTGATGAACGTGAGGTCAACACCGACGGATGCCATTTGGGCTGCCTCCCAGTGCAGATAATCGTTAGCAGGACGGCTCGGGCTACCGGCTACTTGGTTCTGATAGAGCTTATTCAGAGCATACGTACCAAGGTACTGGAACGCGGGTATATTATTATTACCCGTCAATCCGTACGATGCACGCAGCTTGAAGAAGCTGACCACATCCTGCCCCTTCATGAACTCCTCGTTGCTAATCAGCCAGCTGGCTGCTACAGACGGGAAGTGACCAACGCGAGTCTTGCTGGCGAACAGCGAGCTACCTTCCGTACGATACGAAGCGGTGATGAAATAACGCTTGCCATAATCGTAGCTGGCCTGGATGAATGCTGCCCAACTCTTACCCGGGATGATATATCCGCCGTTAGCTAACGGAGCCGACGAGTTAAGGGCATCAACAGCGTTCGGCATGCCGTAGCCGGAAGCAGAGGTATATTCGGTGCTCCATGTGCCGAACTCCTGACCGATCATGGCATTGAAGCTATGCTTATCCCACTGATAGCCACCCTTCAGGATATTGGTCGTACCAAACGATTTGCTCATGCCTACATCCTTGCCCAGATATCCGTCTTTGTACGTTGAATCGTACGTACGCGGATCAATGAATGATGACGACAGCCAGTGGCCTGCGCCAAACGTATTCGTAGTTGTGAAGTGCAACCAATCGGTGAAGTGCACACCTAACTGCAGCACGCCTGAGAAATCAAAGTTATCCGACTTCGTATAGTTGTACTGCGTGCCGTGCAGCGAGTTCCACGTCTCTTGGCTCCACCACTTCTGGCCATTGTCAGGACGGGTGGCACTGGAGATAAATACATATTGGTTGGTCAGGTTACCATTCTCATCGTATGCGTAGGGGTTATCCCACGGCATCTTAAAGAATGCATCACCCAGCATCGTCCAGCTGGACGGATAGCTAACAGTTGATTTGCTGAAATCCACCTTGACATTCATATCCAACCACTTGGTGATATCAGCGCGCAAAGAAGCGTGACCGCTCACCTTCTGCATACCCGTGGTCTTGAGTGTACCTTCCTCACCGAAGTAGTCGAGCGATACATAGTATCCTATGTGCTCCGAGCCACCATGAACGGCTACGTTGTAGTTCTGAATCACACCGGTCTTGAAGAACTCATTCTGCCAGTTGCAATCCTGCTCCAACAAACTCTGGGGATAAGTTAGTTTGAACACGGTTGGTGAGAACAGTTGGCTATGGAAATTGTAGAGCTCCTCAGACTTCATCATGCGGAAATTACCAAACAATGCCTGCTTGGCACCTGCCTTGGCACTCAAATCCACATGTACCTTGTTGCCTTTCTTTCCCGACTTGGTAGTAACAACAATTACGCCACCTGCACCTGCAGCACCATAGATACCCGTTGAGCCGGCATCCTTCAACACGGAGATCGTCTCAACATCGTTCGGATTGAATGTACCACCCATCACGCCATCCACGACGTATGCCGGTTGGCTACCAGCGGTGATGGAACCTGTGCCACGGATTCGGATCTGCGCTGCATCACCCGGCTGACCGCCGGCATTGCTTACGAACAGACCTGCCACCTTACCCTGCAACATGTTACCTATATCATTCGTGGTAACATCCGTAAGTTGGTCGGCTGATACAGTTACTACTGCTGAACTCAATTCGGCACGCTTCACAGCCGAGTAACCAAGGGATACGACCTCCTCCAGTTGCTGCGCATCCGCCTCCATGATAACCTGCATGCTCGCTACGGCACGCACTTCGATTGTCTTGTAGCCGATGTACGAGAATTGCAGCACAGCCTTGTCCGGCACTGCGATTTCGAAGTTACCGTCAAAGTCTGTTACAGTACCTTGTGTCGTACCCTGCACGAGGATACTAACACCAATCAGTGGTTCCGAGCCATCGGCATCGATAACCTTGCCTTTTACGTTGATGTCAGCAAATGCTGATGCAGCAAGCAGCAGGCTCAATAGGATTGCTGGTAATCGTTTCATGAGATTAAATATTTTGGTTAGTGTTAAGTCTATCGTCTTTGAGCGAAGTTGTCTATTATTTCTCCACCACCTTCAGCAGGTAATTCCGTGTGAAGTTGACTTCAATCGTCGGGTTGCTACCGTCCACTGTGAACTCGCGCGGTTCATCGGCGGCATACTCGATAGCGGTATAAGTCTTGCCCTGCTCCAAGCCGCGAAGTTCCAGCGTTCCTTTATAAGTAGGAACAGGCACCGTTGCCGCATCCACATGCGCCGGATCCATCGCACCTTCCGGAGCAATAGGATCAACGTAGAACGCATAATACATTGCGCCATTCTGGCGGATAACATGCGCCTCGGGATAATCGTAGCCCCATGTGTATAGGTTCAGATATTCGCCGCGGGCGAGGTTGTTGTCCTTATATATCTTCATCCACTTGCGTATCAGTTGCTCTTTCCCCGGCGTGAGCAGGAACGGACCCTCATTCCAGTCGGGGTTGTCTTTCGGCCATGTGAACTTCGTGCCGATAACCGAACCCGTACCAATCTGCGAAGCAAAATCGTTGCCGCCATCCGTGAGTTCCACATGGTCGCCGTAATACGCGAGCCCGGGAGCCATAGCGGCGTATGCTTTGCGCTTCATACGTACCTGACGCGAACTCATCGGGTCAGAAGCCACTGCCTGATTTATCTCAGGAATCAGGAAATAGTTGATGGCGCAGCCGCAGGGGCAAACCTGAATAACAGCATCGGGTTTGTACTGACGGGCCTGGTCATATATCTTGCCGAAGTACGTAGGCATCTGCTCCGGCGCATCCCACGGGCTCTCCAATGAGGACGTCTCGTTATAGTCGGGCAGACAGCAGTTCAGGTGCTGACCGTCAATCTTCAAACCGTCGAAGTTCCATCTGTTCAGGAACATATCCAACAGGTCTTTCGTATAGGCATCAACACCCGGATTCACAGGCGACAAGTACCAACTGTCCCACCAAGTGATATATTCGTGAGCCCACTCCTCTGTCTTGAGCAAATATTCAGGGTGCTCTTTCACCAACTTTGTATCAGGGTCGGCTGCCAGCGGTGCCCACCACAGTTTGGCTTTCAATCCGCGCTTGTGGCACTCGTCGGTTATGTGACGCATATCTTTGTCACCGCCGGGGAACAACTCGTTGGTGTTCCAGTCGCCTTCGGCAATCTGGTAACCGTCGTCTATATCCACCCAAGTGAAACCTAATTCAGCCACCTTGTCCAGTGTGCCTAACACCATCTTCATTTCAAACGGACGACCGTAACCCCATGCGCACCATACAGGCTCAAACGCCTGCGGCTCCGACGGTTTCATCTGCACGCCTTCGTTAGCCTGCATATAGTCGGAGAAGATGCGCAGAGTATTGAAGTAGTCACCCTTATGGCTGAGGTGGAAAGCCTTGAAGCATTTCAACGTATCGCCTTGAGCCAACTCTACCGACTGAGGCAGGTTATAATGCAGCGCCATGGTCACTTTGTTGTCGTAGCGCTTCCACTCAACCGGCATTGATATCATTCGCAGCACCGGCTCAAACAGACCGATAGCCTGACCACCGTCACGCTGCCAGAGATCTACAACAGGTATACCTCCGCCGTAATCGGTGTTGTTCATGCCAAGGTAGTTGTCCTTCTGGAATCCCTCCTTCACCGGCAGCACCCAGTCCATACGTGCGCTTGTGCTGCTCGGCTGAAGCGACCATACAACGGTATCCTTAGGCTCAATCTGTGTGCGGCACAGCTCGTAGGCTTTGACCGTGACTGGTTTGCCCAGATTGATGAACTGCGTCTCTACCACCTGCAATCCCGGCACTCCGTCCACATTCGTCACAGTCTGCTGCTTGACCACATGCAGTCCGTCACGCTGATAGGGGAACTCCTGCATATCGGCTTCGGCACAGATGAGGCGCTCGGTGTCAACCTTCGGTGCACAAGCAACCATCATGGCTGCAAGGCTCAACAGATATACATGATAATGTCTCATGATTACTTTACTATTTCTTGTCCTAACATATTATATGTTTTCT
>JAFSPC010000133.1 GCA_017443075.1 Paludibacteraceae bacterium | reverse complement strand
TGAGGCATTACGCCATCGCGAATGGCTCTACGTGACCGAAGTGCAGGACTTGTCGGAGTACGCAGGGTACGATTTGGCAAAATTGGAATCCTGATACCGTTTAGCCTGCGGCTGTTATTAAGCTTCGCTGTTGATAACTACATGTTGATAAGCCTGCGGCTGTTATTAAGCTTCGCTGTTGTTTAGCCTGACGGCCGTTAACACGCAGTCACTAACACCGCGTAGTGGTAACCAACACGCAGTGACCAACAGCGCGCAGCGGTAACCAACAAAAAAGCAGCCGGGCTAAGCGCTCGGCTGCTTTTCGCGTAGAAGACCGTCTTACTCGTCTTCCTTCTGGCTCTCCTGGTAGGCCTTCAGCAGTTTGTCCTGCACATCGCCCGGCACCAGCTCATAATCCTTGAACTTCATCGTGAACGTCGCACGACCGCCGGTCAGTGACGACAACGTGGTCGAGTACGACCCCATCTCTGCCAGAGGCACTTGCGCACTCAGGCGGGTGAAGTTCTTCTCGGTATGCATGCCCAGCACCATGCCACGGCGACCCGTGATATCGGACATAACATCACCCATCATGTCCGACGGCACAAAGACCTCCACATCATAGATCGGCTCAAGTACCTTCGGATTGGCGTTGCGGAACGCCTCGGCAAACGCATTGCGGCCGGCCAAGCGGAACGATATCTCGTTGGAGTCCACCGGGTGCATCTTACCATCATAGATGATCACGCGCACATCACGCGCATACGAACCCGTGAGCGGACCTTGTTCCATGCGGTCCATCAGACCCTTCAGAATAGCAGGAATGAAGCGCGCATCGATAGCTCCGCCTACAATAGAGTTGACCAGCACAAGCTTGCCGCCCCACTCCAACGGTATCTCTTGCGTATCTTTGACGCTGATGCGGTACTCCTGGTTGCCGAACTTATAAACCTCCTTGACGGGCACTCCCTCCTCGTACGGCTCAACGATCAGGTGCACCTCGCCAAACTGTCCCGAACCGCCGGACTGCTTCTTGTGCCGGTAATCGGCGCGAGCGGCCTTAGTGATTGTCTCACGATAAGGGATCTTCGGCTCATCAAACGTTACCATCATCTTGTCGTTGTTCTCCAGACGCCACTTGAGTGTACGCAGGTGGAACTCACCCTGCCCGCTGACGATCGTCTGCTTGAGCTCCTTGCTCTGCTCAACGATCCATGTGGGGTCTTCCTCATGCATACGCGTGAGCAGTGCACTCAGTTTCTCAGCTTCCTGCTCGTTGTTCGGACGGATAGCGCGGCGGTACTTGGGGTCGGGATAGCTGACCGGCTCGTACTGCAATTCACAATCCTTCGCGTTCAGCGTATTGCCGGTGCGTGTATCTTTGAGTTTGACGGTGGCAGCTATATCGCCGGCGCACACCTCGTCCACAGGCACGCGGATGCTACCATCCACAGCGTACAACTGCGAGATGCGCTCCTTCGAGCCACGGTCGATGTTAACGAGGTCGTCTGCCGTGTGCACCGTGCCCTGCATCACCTTGAAGTAGTTGACGTCGCCTATATGCGGCTCGACGGATGTCTTGAAGATGAACATCGATGTGGGCGCATCGTCCACAGGGGCAACCTCTTCGCCCTCAACAGAGAGCGGCTTGGGTGCGTCAGCCACGGCCGGTGCCATCTCGCCGAGGAACTCCATGAGTCGGCGTACGCCCATGTCGCGTACACCCGAAGCACAGATAACAGGGTAGATACCACCTTCCTTGAATGTGTTACGTATGCCCTCCAGGGTCTCGTCAATGGTCAGTTCTCCCTGGTCGAAAAATTTCTCCATCAGTGCCTCGTCGTAGGACGCAGCTATTTCCATGACGTTGGCCAGCATCTCTTCTGCCTTGGCTTGTTCGTCGGCAGGTATGTCTTGTAGTTCGGGCGCACCGCCCTCGGCTTTCCAGACGAGCATCTTGCGCTTCAGCACATCGATAGCCTTATTGAACTCGGCGCCCGGGTTGACGGGGTACTGCAGCACAACGACCTTGTTGCCGTAGTTCTCTTTCAGCCCCTCGAGCGTGCGGTCGATATTTGCGTTTTCGTGGTCACACTTGTTGACGAGGAACACCACGGGTTTGTTGGCTTTCTCCGCCATACGGAAGTTATTCTGCGTACCTACCTCCACTCCGCCGTTGGCGGTCAGGGTGATGATAGCCGTATCGCATACGTGCAAGGCAGAGATAGCACCCCCGCAGAAGTCATCCGAGCCCGGGCAGTCGATGATGTTCAGTTTCTTACCCGCGTACTCGATGTTACAAACGGTAGAGAATACCGAGTAACCATACTCTTTCTCAACAGGGAAATAGTCGCTTACGGTGGATTTAGCCTCTACCGTACCGCGGCGTTTGATAACTCCGCTCTCAAAGAGCATTGCCTCCATCAGCGTGGTCTTACCGGAACCACTGCCTCCCATCAAGGCGATGTTCTTGATCTCATTTGCATGATAAACTTTAGCCATAAGTTTTAGATTAAATGGTTAATATATAGGTTATTTCTTGTTTCTTTCTTCCAGTTGCAGCACATACTGCCTCAGGTAGTCATACTCGGGCCATCGTGCCAGTGCCTGACGGGCTTTTTGTAGCGCAAGCTCGGTCTTGCCCAACTTGTCGTAGCACTGCACGAGGCTCAGGGTCTGCGCCACATACGTCCAGTCGAGTGCGCGCTGCGCCGCCGTGGCGGCAAACAGGCTGTCTGCACGTTCGTATTCCTGCATAGCCAACTGTTTGTCGCCCCCCATCATACGCGGCGCATAGAAGTGCACGTTCGCCTGTATGCCCCACGCCAAAGGATGCCGGGCATCGGTGATCACTGCCTGCTGCGCGTGGTGGAAGATGAGCTGGCTGTGGCGTGCCACGCGTAGTGGCGTGACCGCCAGATCGTAGGTCTGGTACGCCGCCGAATAGACGTGCACCAACACGGCAGGAAGCTGGTCTTTCAACTGCTCGATATGGGCGCCGAACTGACGGATGTACGGCTTGGCTGCACGTTTGTCGGTATCTATCAACGATGCAGCATAACCGTACTCGTAATACAACCGGCGCTCCTGCTCTTGTGCAGGCAAGGTGTCAAAACCGGCGTGGTCGATATATTCCTTCCACAACTGCATGTCGCCGGCCATATAGGCGTCAAACAACTGCCTGTCGGAGTAGGCGCACTGCTCAGCGGATTGCGCCTGTACTCCGATGGGCAAAAGCAGCACCCATGCAAAGGCCAACGATATAGCAGTCCTGCTATGCAGCATCACTTGCCTTCCTGCTCGAGTTTGAGTGTGTGAGTCGGCTGGTCGCATACCTCCGTCGGGCCGTAATACTGGATCGGCCCCGGGTAGATGTAACTCGTGTTGGAGTCCGCCCACTCGGCGCGGTGAGCCTGCAGGTACTTGAACGGTGCACCGTTCAGGTCAACCAGCGCCTTTTGTATAACAGGCTTCATCTTGCCGTTACGTTTCTCCATGTTCATCATCATCGTGATGGGCACACCACCGGCTATCCACTCGGCAGCAGGCTTGGTCAGATTGCGTACCAGCGACATGTACCCCGTCTTGCCGGCGGCAATAAGGTGCGTGGCGGTTATGCCGATCGAGTAGCAGTAGTCGGCATCGAAGTTGGAAGGTATGGCGCAGCGACCCTCGTAGCCGAAGAAATGGTTCAGTGCGGAGAACTTACCTTTGTACGTGCCGGCAGCCTTGAGTTGGGCGAGACGCTTGCCTACCATCTCTATCAGCAGTTTCTCGGTCTCGATCTGGCTAACCATCACGTTGCCGTGTGGGTCGCGGTCGAGCGTCAGCTGACGCGCTATGCCCTTCGGCAGCGAGCGGTAGAGTTCGCAACTGGCCGGCGAGAGCATCGACTTGACATACTCACGCTTGGCATCATCGCCCTCCAAACCGGCAAACTCCTCGTTCTGAGCCAACAGGTCGTTCAGCTCCTGAATGAGTATGCGCATCGCAGGGATAAACTCAATCAGTCCTTCCGGAATAAGTACCGTACCGAAGTTCAGACCATGGTTGGCGCGGTCAACGATCACCTCTACAATCTGCTCAACGATATCGTTCAGCGTCATGTTCTTCGCCTCTACCTCCTCGCTGATAAGGCAGATGTTCGGCTGAGACTGCAACGCGCACTCCAACGCTATATGGCTGGCACTACGCCCCATCAGGCGGATGAAGTGCCAATATTTCTTCGCAGAGTTGGCATCGCGCTGGATGTTACCTATCAGCTCGCTATAGACCTTGCATGCGGTGTCAAAACCAAACGAGGTCTCGATCATCTCGTTCTTCAGGTCACCGTCAATGGTCTTCGGACAACCGATAACCTGTATGCCGCATTGCTTTTGCAGGTAATATTCCGCCAGCACGCAGGCATTGGTGTTCGAGTCGTCACCACCGATGATAACGATAGCCTTGATGCCTAACTTCTTGCACACCTCAATGCCGTTATCAAACTGCCAGGTTTCTTCCAGCTTGGTACGCCCCGAACCGATGATATCAAATCCGCCGGTGTTGCGGTACTCGTCGATTATCTCCTTCGTCAGCTCTTGATACTTGCCTTCAATCAGACCTGAAGGACCGCCCAGAAAACCGTACAGTTTGTTCTCGGCGTTCAGCTTCTTCAGCCCGTCAAACAGTCCGCTGATGACGTTGTGTCCGCCAGGAGCCTGACCACCCGACAGGATAACCCCCACATTCATCGTTGGCAACGCTTCGGGGGCGTCTGCACTTGGCTCCATCGTGATGACGGGCAGACCGTAGGTGTTCGGAAATAGTTTTTTTATCTCATCCTGGTCTGCAACACTCTGCGTTGCAGCACCCTCAGACAGACGCACGTGACCGGCTAATGCTACCGGCATCTTAGGTTGATAACTGCCTCTGGCAATTTGTAATGGTGATTTTTGCATACTATTTTATTTTTTTTAGTCGAAAGTCGTTAGTCGAAAGTCGAAAGACCGCAGCGGTCTATTTCTAGCCATAAAAGCCTACAAAGTTACATAAAAATTCCGAAATTTGCAAATATGAGCATATTTTTTTATTATTTTTGTTCAAAAATTTGCAAATTTCAATAAAATATTGTATCTTTGCGCCGTTTTTTGATGCCGCGATGGTGGAATCGGTAGACACGAAGGACTTTGAAAGAATCGTTTTTTACGAGTTCAACTGTACGATATGAGCAGACGCACATGGACAGACGAAGAATTTGTTGAAGCTGTTAAGAGTTCTCTTTCGTATGCGCAAATAATAGATAAATTAGGTTTGCGCGTTGCGGGGAGTAATTACGAGATGGTCAAGCGGAAGATTCGTGAACTCGGGCTCGATGCATCTCACTTAACGGGAAAGGTTTGGAACAAAGGCGAGCGATATCGTCCGCTTAAGACCAAGCAACCGTTACATGAGATATTAGTGGAGCATTCGACATTCATCAATGCCAATCATCTGCGCGAGCGATTGATTGCAGAGGGTGTGAAGGCAAGAAGATGTGAATGCTGCGGTAACTCCGAGTGGATGGGTAAACCTATCGCACTGGAATTGCATCATGTAAATGGTATAAGGGATGATCAAAGACTTGAAAACCTCAAGATTTTGTGCCCTAACTGCCACGCCATGACTAAAAATTATCGAGGAAAAAACAAGGTAAAGAGTGCTCAGGCGGAAACGCCTGAAGTAGAAGTGGGCTAATTCGGTGAATGTTGCAGCCTGATAAATGCAAAGAACGCCGAGCTAAGTGGAAGGAATTCCTAAATGTGTAGAGACTATATACCCACAGCCTACGTCCGTACGGATATGGTTAAGACATAGTCCAAGCAAACTTCGGTTTGTATGAAAATCCTTTGGCCCGAAACGGCTGTGTGGGTTCAAGTCCCACTCGCGGTACTGTAAGCGGAAGAATAGGCAAGACCAACAGGTTTTGTCTATTCTTTTGTTTACCCGAGAGCTGCGGTGGGACTTACGAAGAAAGTCCCACTCGCGGTACGAAATGCAACATCCCATGTCATGCGAATATGACATGGGATGTTCGTTTTCATGTACTGAACAGGTACATCTATTTATTACCGGCTAGTCCATCACCAGCAACTTGAACTTGGCGTGGCGCTTGTCGTCCTGCATGAGCAGGTTCATCTTGAACTGCCCGTCGCGTGCGCCTTCGGCAATACACTGTGCCTTGAAGTGCTCGAACGCATCTCGCTGCAGACGGTGGGTAACAGGATCTTTGACACGGAAAGATTCCCGTTTGGCCTTATATTCGATGTTACTCTGCCTGAGCACCTCATCAACCTTGTGAGTAAACTGCTCGGCCTGCTGCTGCGTGGTATCGAGGTTCTCAAACTCGTAATAGAAATGGTAAGCGGAAATGCTGAGGTCGGCAAACCCTACAAAGAACTTAACCGGCATCCCGAGCTCCTGCTCTGCAGCACGTACAGCCTCGATGAACTGACGCTCGTGAAGTTTCTCACCCGTCATCGTTACTATACCGTTCACCTTCTGAATCATGTGGACAGTAGGCGTGTTCACAAACGACGGTCCAACCTCTACCAAAACGTTCATGTTGTACCTGTACAATCCGGCATACGTGGTTACGAACGGGCAATACCGTTTGCCTTGTTGCAGTTCGTGTAGCTGGAGGAAATGCGGATGCTCGCTCTCCAACTCATGCTCTTCGATGAACTCATAGTAATGAAAGTGGGGGAAAAGCACCGTATTGTTGGTATCATCCAGCACCAAGCCGAAGCGGCACTCGGATGAGAAGTAACCAAACTCCTGATGCAGCATCTGCGCAGGGAAAGAATCCTTGAACTTGTCCAGATAGACTTTCGTGTTGCCACATTTCCATGTGTTCAGGATCTGCAAGTTAGGCCAGTAGTGCTTAGGCAGCACGGTGCCGTACTTCTGCTTGAGTGCCCGCAGTTCGGCAGCACGCTCGGGATTGGGCTTGAGGTAAGGCTGAATAGCTGCGCGGATCTCCGGGGAGATATTGAGGTCCTTGTTGAGCGTGCCGTGTTCTATATCTTCCACATACTGGTCATAATACTCGTTCACATTGTTCTGCATCTCAACGATGGTAGAGGGGTTGGCGGTAACGATCAGGGTGATGTTCCGCTCAATGCCCATACGCATGATAGCATAGTAACGCGCTGTATAATCGGTGATAGAGAACACATCTGCCGGTGAGGCATATAGTTTCTTTACGAACTTCGGACAGTCGCGCTGCGTAACACCGCTCACCGAACCGAACACCGTACCATCGGGAGCGTAGCCCTCAATCACTTTGCCTACAATGCTCACTATCTTGCCGGTGAACACCTTCGGGCGGTTCTTGATAAAGTTGAACAGCCATACCTTAGTCATCTTGCCATAGACGGAGTTCAGATACACATTGGTAATCGGCACCCACTTCGGCTCTTTGGTTGTGCCGGAGGTGGTGGCATACATGATGGGTTTGCCGGGAAAGAGAACGTTCGCTTCGCCATGCTTATGTCGCTCGACATACGGACGAAGGGCCTCATACTCCTGTGCGGGTACATACTGCTGATACAACGCATATAGTTCCTTGTCATTCTTGGCAGACAAGATCTCAGCAAAATGATGCTCGCGACCATAGACGGTATCTTTGGCATAATTGAGAATACCACGCAGAGTTTGCTCACTCGTGCGACGAGGGTTACGGCTCACTGATTTGAGTTTCAGATATTGAATACCCCCTGCCATACCAAGCAGGAAATTGGGCACAAAAGCATTAACGGGTTTTTCCATACTATTTGATTTTTTTGTTATTTGATTATATTGTATATAGTTACTATCCGTTTAGCACACAAAAAACTCGCCACGCGCTCCCTGGAGTATGCGTGGAGAGAGTATCTTTCAGCTACGGCCAACAGAGCCGGGTTGAAGGATAGATTTACTTGTTATATTCCTCAAACTTGCGTTTTGCGGACAAACACGTGATACGTGCATCGGTATAGGCGTTCTCTGTCAGCATAAGCACGGCTGCAAGACAAATAACGAATTGTTTCGTCAGTATATAACCTATTTATATTTTGCTTCACGATATGCCACAAAAAGGTGTGCGCAAATGCACTGCACACACCTTGACCAATCACCGGATACAGATGCCATGTGGGATGTTCTTCCACACTCCCTCCACAAATACCATGCTGTAGAGTGCTTTTTAGCATCCCTTCTCGTTGTAATCCGCATTTATCAGGTTCATTGCCTTCATTCGCTTGTAGATGTAAATGAACGGACCGACAAGGATGAACGATCCCAATACATTCCACAGCCAGAAGTCCGCTGCACCAAAACTATAGTCAATCCGGCGGCGTACCAATTCATCACCCATACGCGCTGAGGTGCGGTGATACCATACGACAGGCACAATGTACAATGTCAGCCATGAGAAGATGAACACAATCAGGCAGAAATGCATCGTACGCTTGCCGTCGTATGGAGAAACAACGAGGTTCAACTCCTCGGAGATGTGCGACTCAACCACCAGCGGATAGATACCAAAGGTAATCAAGCCCAACAGAAAATACTTCGCCAAACCGCGTTCCGTACGCAATTGCAAAGCAGATTTCGGGCTCTCGTTTTCCATAAGCTTCGTAGGATTAAGTGTTAATAAAATATAACTTCGTGTTGATAACTACGTGTTGGTAAGCTTCGCTGTTGGTAACTTCGTGTTGGTAAGCCTGTGGCTGTTGATAACTACGTGTTGGTAAGCTTCGCTGTTGATAACTTCGTGTTGGTGACTTTGTGTTGGTTACTCCGTATTCGTTACTTTTATGCTACACGGACTTTCACTGATTAGCACGGAGCAGAGTATTCTCAGTATTCCGTGGGGTTCCGTGTACCTCCGTGTTCGT
>JAFSPC010000132.1 GCA_017443075.1 Paludibacteraceae bacterium | reverse complement strand
TCAGCCGTAACTGCCTGGATATGGATGGCGAAGCGTTTGAGCCATGGTATCCCGATGGACATACCCACGAACTCAACTGGGCGCTCGATTATCGCTATTCTATCCTGCCTTGGCTCCATGTGCACGTAGATGCCTACAATTCACTGCTCACCTTTGCTCCGCTGCAACGCGAGTGGCAGAACAGCGTGTATCTGCAGGGACTGAATATGCCTGAGCCGCTTATGTTGTACGATTACTATTGGCAGAGCGCGGCGTTCACCTCAGGCATGCTTGAGAATAGCGTGGCGCTGGAGGCGGATTATCCCGTGCTGCCTTGGCTGCGTATCAAGGGCAGTGTCGCCGCCACATTAGATGGTATATTACTACATGGCCGCTCGATGGTTACGCCCTCGTGGGAGGCAAAGGCGGATATACACATCGAGCCTGCTACGTGGTTCAAGATGGATATGATTGCCGCCAATTATCGTATACCTTATACCTACGGGCAGATTCAGTTCCTTAGCGACAGCTACCTTAGCGCGCAGGTCAACTACGCCGGTACAACCTCCCTGCTCACTACTACCGGCGGACGCTATCACAGCTTAGGCAAAGGCTTATGGCAACCGCAATATGTGGCGATGGATATACCTGTCGTGTTCACGTTCGGTAGGCACGAGATCAGTATTCTCTCAAGCATCAAGAAGTATTATAACACGTGGTCCGTGCGTACGTCCGGCGAATCAGGATATCTGTCAGTGATGGCAGAGGGAAGCCAATATGCTGTATATGCCATGAATCCTGAGGCGCGCTATTACGAGGTCGTGCCGGCACCCAAAACGGGTACAGGCTTCTGGGATACCCCCGTCTTTGCCTCCAATGTGGTCAAATATGCGTATAATGGGCGGAAAGTGTTCTTCTCGTTCAGCTGGCAGAGTTATTGCCTGTCCGGGGCATCGGCTTTGGGCAACGGCGTGCAGACCGAGGATATACAGGTGCTCAGCGAATCGCTGGCATCGCCTAATATCTTGCTCAACGATGCCAACATGCGCCAAACGGATGTGGGGGTACGCCGTCTCGGACGACTGAATCAGGATCGAGCATACATCGCACGCCTGCAATTAGGGGTGAACATCACCGACAACTGGCAACTCAGTCTCAGTGGCAAGTTCCGCGATGGTACACCTATTGCGCACTACCGTACGCAACTCTTCACCGATGGCACGCTCGGCAAGCAGGCCATCATCTGGACTGCGAATACGAGAGGAATAAATGTGGTGGATGGTAATTTCGGCGAGCGAACGGATTCGTTCTTCAACTTCGACCTGAGGCTCAAGTATCGCGGTGCCATACGCGATGTGCCGTTTGCTGTGCAGGCGGTGTGCTACAATATCTGGGATTTTGCTACCGAACTCAACGAGCACGCCATGTACTACGATGCAGCTACCGGCAAAGGCGTTTCCGGTAATCGCTATCCGCTCAGCCTATGCATTCCCCGAGGGCTGCTGCTTACGCTTAGCATTGGATTGCAGCAGGATAAATAGCATCCCTACCGCCCACAGCGCAATGCCGCAGAATCGGCCGAACATGACATCAGTAAACATATTGAACCCGTATAGCGTGCAAAATAGCCATGCTGTACGGCGACCTGCACCGGTGGCGAATAGTGGCACTGACATCCACGCCAGCAGGAAGAGCAGCAGACCAGGGATACCGGTTTCCAGCAATACTTCGATATAGTTGTTATGTGTGTTAAATCGCTTCGATGCATAGTAATTGAAGCCTAAGCGCTGATATTTCTCCACCAGATAGTTCGTACTCTGGCCGGCACCTATGCCGTGTGCAAGATAATCTTCAGGGTTCTCCAATGCCAGCACCCAAATGTTCAGCCGTGCCTCATGCTCACCGCTCAGATGGCGCATCTCGGTTATCTCATTGATCTCAAACTTCTGCATCCGCGGGTGCAGCATCAGCATCCCGCCGCCTACCAACGATGCCAGCAGTATGATGCCCGTTCCCGCCCACCAGCGGTACGCGTGCGGCAGCATGCAGATGATACCTACTGCCAACATCGCCATCACCGTTAGTATGGACTGCCGCGAGGCTGTCAAAGGGATAGTGGACAACATTACGGGCAGCACGACTAATAGTGGCCACTTCTGCTTGTGCCACAACTGTATTGCCATTATCGCACCGAACAATTCCACGCTGCACAGGAAGAGCCGGTGTTTGAATAGCGATATGTTTTCTGCCAGATATTCCCACCAACTATCGTACATCTTCAGCGGCTCTGCCAGATGCAGCTCAGAGCCCATTTCCGGATGGTTGTATAATACCCCTAACCACAGCATATAGGCAGGTATAGCCGTTACGCAACCTATTACCAGCACTTTGCCTGCCTCACGCAGGTTGTAGTGCTCGTTCACGCCCCAGATGCCGATCGGCAGTATCAGTGCGAATGTCAGGTAGCGTTCCATCAGGCTGCCCCAGGCATGTGTGTCTGCGCACCAAAAGTACGACAATGCTTGCCAGCCGTACCACAAACCGAACAAGATGAATGGTATAGCCGTCTTGTTCTGCTTGAGCGGCAATGGGCGGCGTAGCCATCTGCCCTCCAGTATCCACGCGGCTACCCACGCTACACAGGCATAGCGTATCGGTAGTTGCGGAAAAGGCAACAGAAAGGCAACAGCCAAAAACAACCAATAGTTGACTCGGCCTATAATATCTTGATATCGGTTCATAAGTTTGTTATTCCTTGTTTGATATGTTTGTGCCAGCGGTGCGTGATGATATATTCTGCATCGCCGGCTGCATCGTCGCCCATGGCTTCTGCGTAGGCTGTGGATATTGTTCGCAATGCTTCTCTGTCAATGTTCAGCCTCTCAAAGTTCTGCAAGCGTTGTTCACGGCTCAAATGTTTGCAAAAACGGATCCTGTTCAGGTCTATCACCTCTACACGACTGCCGTCGTCGTTGTACAGGATGTTTCCTCCCGAATAATCCTGATGCACTATGCCGCGTTGGTGCAGGATGGCGGTAAATCGACCGATAGCTGCTAATATGGTCTGCCTGTTCGGATAGTCAGGTGCACCTATCAGCTCGTTAAAGGTGTGTGTGCACGCTGATTGACGGCAGGCGTACCAACTCTCGCGTAGCACGCCCATGACGCGTTCTTCACGGTAGGCTATCGGTGCAGGCGTCAGCCCCTTCATCTGCACGGCATATTCATAACTGCGACGCGCCTTGCTTTTACCGAGTAAGCCGTACCACAATCCGCGCAACAAGTTGGGGGTGGCAAACTGTTTCACCACAACGCCATCTGTCAGGCGGAGTGTATTCCTTCGGCTGAAGATGACATCGCCCGCAGTCCATCGTGCAAAATCCCCTACCTGCTTTACCGAGCGAAGTTTGTTCAGCCATTTCGACCACGAGCGATGGTAGTGAAGCGGACCGCCTAAATAGCGTTGCATATATGCCGGATGGCGGCGGTTGATGGCATCCACAATTGCGCGCTTCTGCTGCTTTGCCATGCGGCGGCGTCCGCCACCTTGCACGCGGTAGTACAATCCGGTCTCTGCCAGTCGTACATACTTTCCCCCTAACTCCATCATACTCAGCCAGAAGTCCCAATCCTCACGATAAATCTCCTCTTCGCAATAGCCGCCTACCTGCAACCAATCCGCTTTGCGGAACATGCTGCAGGCGTGTATCATGTTTTTGCGTGCTAACAATTCGGGGCTATACTCCGCCAACTGCCACTCACCTTGTTTTGCTCCGATGTATTCTGCTCGGCAGCCCACCACTCGCACTCCGCTACCCATCGCCTCCACAGCGTGCGCAATATAGGTCGCACCAATCTTGTCATCCGCATCTACAGGCAGGATATATTCGCCTTTCGCCTCACGGATGGCGTTATTACGTGCTGCGCTCACGCCGGCGTTGGCCTGATGTACTACGCGTACCTCAGGATGTTTTGCCGCAAACGCTTGTGCCACAGCCAAACTGTCATCTGTCGAACCGTCATCTACCACCACCACTTCTATCGGATGGTACGTGGACGCCACAATGCTCTCCAACGCCTCGCCTATATAGGGCGCAGCGTTGTACATCGGTACTATGACGGATACAAGCTCTTTCATGCAGTCACCTTTAACCTTTCACCTTTCACCTTTCATTTTCCCCTTTTAACTATCAACCTCTTTCAACTTTCAATTAAATCTTGTCTTTGCGTTGTGTTATTTTCCGCCAATAGTAGAGCAATGGGTTTGTATATTTCTGTTGCTTCCACGGGCGGCTGGAGTGTGGCTTGTGCAGTACGGGATTACTCACTTGCAGTATATTGTCAAACCCTAATTTCCGCGACACATGGCTGATATGTACATCATACCAGTTCTTGCTTGGGTCCAGCTGATTAAAGTCGTACGCCTGCAGCAGTTCGTTTGTCAGTAGCGTGCAGCAGAATGAGATTCGCTTCTTGCATACGCCGTCCTCTTTTATACCTCGGGCGTACTCGTAAGGGAAATTGATCGTGCCGTTTTCGGAGGTAGTAGCTGCTGCTATCAGACCAATCCTAGGCTTTACTTTTTCGCAAAGTTTGTTAATGGTTGATTTCTTTACTATTACATCACTTTCTATAATCAGCAGATTTTCACCGTTCTTTAGGCATTTGTCCTGCGCATCAATCAGCACCCAGCGGTAGTTGGGCGACGGATGATCGGTGTAGTCACGTATGTGTATAACGTTTATCCCCAGCTCTGTTGCCAAAGTGTCCAGTCGGGCTGCGTTTTCTGCTGTCGAGTTGTCATCATATACGGTCAGTGTATAGCCACTCTGCACAATGGCGCGAATGGACTCCTCGGCTGTCGAAATAGAGTCCTTCACAGGCATAACGATATGTACGTTTGGGTTATTTTCCATTTCTCATTTGCGTTCGGGACATTTACCACTGTGTTATAATCCCTTGTTTGCTGATGGTTATTTGTGCACCTAACTGATTACCCCATTGTGTGCCGAAGTCCCCTGCCAACCGTATTCCGAAATCCAATCCCCACGCCTGCTCTACGTGTTTCTGTACCTCTAATAGCACTGCGGTGTTGTCGCTCAGCACTTGGCGACGGCTGTTATTGTTCCCGTAGTTGCGCGCATAGCTGACCTTGGCCAGGTAGCGGTAACCATATATATTGCCGCGTATGCCGGCATGATGCACGCGCACGCGGCTGTTAAGTGTGTATATTGTACCATCGGCGTTGTATAAAGGTGATGTGATGAACGGTGTACCGATTGTGCGGTACCAATAATTCCAGCCGTTTAGGAATATCCCGTTTTGGTAATAACTGTCATTGCCTGCATAGCACAGACCGTCTCTGTCGTGCCAAGGACCTGACTGGTCGGTCGTGTTCAGTAGTTCATACGTGATGCCTTGTATGTATGGCCAGCGGCTCAGTTTGAGGCTGATACCCCATAAGCCGTCTGATAAATTCTGTCCGTCACCTATGGCGGCAAAGTTGTCCTCAAATAGGTTCTGCCAATAGGCACTCACTTCCCACCCCTCGCCTTTGCCGGTCAGCATCAGCTGCTGACTGCCCAAGTGGTTGCCTTGGGCATTCAGCTGGTCATTGCGCATCACTCCGCCTGAACGGGCGAGAAACACGTTCTTGTACGATTGCCAATCGCTGCCTATATCACCATACACAGGATTTATTCCTCCCCATTGTGCAGCGTGATGCAGTTCGTAGCTGATGTTGATTGGCAGGCGTCCGCCCAAACGCAAACCTAACCATTTGTAGTGTATATAGCTGCCACGCATGTAAATATTGTCAACCATCCAGGCGTGTGTCAGACCGCCTTTGATTTCTGCATACCCGTAGCACCCGGGTAAGGATACGTAGCGGTCTATGCCCACTGTTACGCGTGGTATAGGCTGACTATTGCCTGAGAATACCAGACTTCCTGCACTCAGCAGGGTGTCCTGCGTCTCATATATCATCGGTTTGATGCCGGCTGTAATGTCAAAGATGTATAATCTCAGGTGCGCGTATGCCAAGTTAAAGTACGCGGTTGCCATCCGCTGTTGTATGCTGAACGCACTGCCTGCTATAGGTGATTGCAGGCGTCCGGTCATTCGAACGGCAAACTCATAATCCCACCAGCGCTCAGGGTGTACGGCTTCCTTGTATATGCCGGCTGTCAGGTTGCCGCTGTACGGACTGCTACTCACATCGCCGTGGGTGTTGCTTTGTAGCCAGAACGGCGCAAATCTGCCGCCGGAGGCTACAGCCTTTACGCCTATACTATAGCGCAAGGTATCCGCACCTGCCGGCGCGTCGGAACGGATGCCCGTAGGCCACCAGTCCCAACTCAGATCGAGCGCATTCATCCTAATGCTTGGCAGCAATATGATAGCCGCTACCAAAATCCGATATACTATGTTTCGGCTGTTGTTCAATGTCTTCTATTTCGGCTATTGTTCAATATAGTACAGTCTGTTGCTCACTTGCCAATCCTCATTTTCTCCCAGCCCGAAATATACCTTGTCATGTATGGCAAAACATATATGGTTGCACAAGCGTTCGGGCATTACTGCCACGTACGTCCATCGGTCGGTGGCGGGATCATAACGGCGCACGTCTTGCAGTACCTCGCCTGTGGTATTCACGCCGCCATAATGCAGCCCTCCGCACAGGTAGATAGAGGATGCCGTAGCTGCTGAGGCTGCCAGCGTACGTGCCGGACCGGGTACCGCTGCGCGTTGCTCCCAATGATTGCCGTCCACCAACTCTGCCCACCAGCTTAGGCTCTTGCGACGATAACCCGTGCCCATATAGTGCCGTCCTGCACAACTGCAACCCGTGCCGCCGAACGAACGAGTAGGGTAGCCGTCAAACGACGCCTTCACATCAATCGAATCCCAGCGGTTCTCCGCTATCGTGTAGCGGAACATATCTCGGCGGTAGTTCCAGCAGAATCCGTATCCTACATATAACTCGTCTGTGTCTGCAAATGCTGTCGCTGCATCGGTATAGCTGTTGGGATAATCGGCAAGTCGCTGCCACGTATCTGTCGCAGGAGTATAACTCCACCAGTCTTGCAGGTAGGTGCTGTCAACGCCGTACCGGCCATTGAAGCCAAGACCTATATACACTTGCTCTCCATGCACGCATGCCGTGGCGTTTACTCGCGCCGACAGCGGAGTTGATCCCACATGTGTCCAATGGTCGCTTGCCGGATTGTAACGCCACAGGTCATTGGTGCATGTCCCGCTGCTGTCACGCCCGGCAAAGATGTATGCCTCACCGTTCACTACGAAACAGGTAGCACAAGCGCGACCTTCTGGCAAGGCCGCGCACGAATGCACCGTCAATTCTGTCTCGGGACGGGACTGACAACTGCAAAATATGGTCACAGTAAGAATGAGTATACTGACAACGCGTCTCATACAGCTTATTCCTCGGCTTGTTTGGACTTGCGTTTCAACTCAAAGTCTCTACCCAGATAGTTCTTGCGCACGATGGGGTTGGCTGCCAGCTCCTCAGGCGTGCCGTGGAATAGTATCTTGCCTTCAAACAGCAGATAGGCGCGGTCGGTGATGGACAATGTCTCATCCACATTATGGTCGGTTATCAGGATGCCGATGTTCTTGTCTTTCAGCCGCCACACTACATCCTGAATCTCTTGTACGGCAATTGGGTCAACGCCCGCAAACGGCTCGTCCAGCATAACGAACTTTGGCTCAATAGCCAGACAGCGTGCAATCTCTGTGCGACGGCGCTCGCCACCGCTCAGGCGGTCGCCAAGGTTGGTGCGCACATGCTCAAGATTAAACTCCTTGATCAGTTGTTCCAACTTCTCGCGCTGATAGTCCTTGCTGAATCGGGTCATCTCAAGTACCGACAGAATATTGTCTTCCACAGTCATCTTGCGGAACACCGATGCCTCTTGTGGCAGATAGCCTATACCGAGTTGGGCACGCTTGTACATCGGGTAGGAGGTGATATCCGTGTCGTCAAGGAATATCTTGCCGCTGTTGGCTGTCACCAGACCGGTGGTCATATAGAACGTAGTTGTCTTGCCTGCACCGTTCGGGCCGAGCAACCCTACTATCTCACCTTGCTCCAGATGGATGCTCACATCATTTACTACGGTACGTTTGCCGTATTTCTTATATAAGTGTTCTGTTCGTAGTGTTTGCATAAGATGTTAATTTCAATCTTCAATCTCCAGCGATACGGGACAATGGTCGCTGTGTACTGCTTCGCTGTGGATGCGAGCGTCGCGCAACCGGCCGCGTAGCGGTTCGCTTACCCAGAAATAATCTATACGCCAACCTGCATTATGTGCTCGGGCACCGGCGCGGTAACTCCACCAGCTGTACATCTCCGGCGCTTGGCAGAACTCACGGAACGTGTCTATCAGTCCCGACTCTTGCCAGCGATCCATCCACTCACGCTCCTCCGGCAGAAAACCGCTCACGCCAATCTGACGTTCGGGATGATTGATATCTATAGGCTTGTGGCATATATTGAAGTCCCCACAGATAATCACGTTCTTTCTTTCCTTACGCAATTCACAAAGCCACTTGAGAAAAACCTCTAAAAAATCCATCTTGAACTCCTGACGTATATCACCTGTCGTACCGCTTGGTACATATACGCATACCACAGTCAGGTCGCCATAATCGGCACGCAGCACGCGCCCCTCGCGGTCGTAGCGCTCATTCCCCATGCCGGCTACAATGGTATCGGCCGGCTGCTTGCTGAAGATGCATACTCCCGAGTAGCCTTTCTTCTCGGCAGAGTGGATATAACTGGTATATCCTAATTCCGCAAAGGCGGTTGTGTCTATCTGATCAGGTTGCGCTTTGCTCTCCTGAATACAGAATATATCGGGGTTGGCGCTCTGCAACCAATCCATTAGCCCCTTGCTTAGCGCAGAACGAATGCCGTTGACATTGTAGGAGATCAGTTTCATAATTTGTAAGTTCTTATACCATTCGTTAGTTCTTATATATTTCGCAATGCGTATTCAGTGTCCCATTCCATTAGTGCATGTTGCCTAACAAATCGTAGTAAATGCCGTTGTGCTCAATCAGGATTTGACCATTGCGGAATACCTTCTTTGTCCTTTCTGTTGTAGGCATCATAGTCTCTTCTGCTGACAGCAGTATCTGCTCGCCTCCACCGTTTACTTTGAAGTATATTACCCCGTCTGTTTCCTGAATATCAGTAACTTGGAATGCTTCTATTTCGGTGAAGCTATCCGAACCTGCAGGATAGGCATCGCCTGCCTTGCCGGCATAACCGTTATCGGGATTATTTTCGCTATACGCCGGAGTCTTGCCGTCAGCTTCAATCAGATCTACACCCATTGCATATCGTGTGTTATTAACGGTGTTCCCTTCCCATTTGCTTTGGCTGAAACTGATCTTCGTTATCAGCATACCGCTGCCCGGCAGATATTTGTCCCAGCCCTCCTTTTGGCGATTTTCCAACAGGTAGAACGTTGCCGGGCTTGGATTGTTGCCTACCAGATTATGCGTTCCCGTTGCCGTCAGCAGCGCCGCAGCGTTAGCCTTGGGCATAGCCGGCAACTCAATATCGCAGGCTTGGCTGACCACCGTTGGCTTGAGCCACCCCATAAAGAATCGCTCGTACGCCGAGTAGTGGGGGGGCGTGTTGCCTTCGTTGTTATATGGTCCGTAATCCAGAATGTCCCACATTCCCATGGTCTTGTGTGTGCCATTGTTGGTGCTATATAAGTCGGGCAGACCAAGCACGTGCGAAAACTCGTGGCAGAAAGTGCCTATACCATCGTGTTTGTCGCTGAAGTAGTCAAGTTCGTTCGAGCATGCATAGCTATCCACTTTTAGCCCGTCAACGGTGCAGTTCACGCGGCTATATGTCCATAGGTTATAATTGTGCGGCCAGATGTAGTCATCACCTGCACCATCTGATTCGCCATAACCCGCATAAATGACATACACAAAATCTACATAACCGTCGCCATTGTTGTCATAAATGCTGAAGTCGACCTCGTCATCCACCAGCTGGCATGCCTCCTTGATCATTGCCTCGGGGTTCTTGTCTTCATCATTGGCGTTGTTCGCGCCATAGTAACTGTAGTTATGCGACAGGGTGACAGGACCCATAACATCAAACGTCGGATTGTATTTGCCGTATGAGGTGTCATGGAAATATTGTCTGGCGCTGCCTGATGAACTTACACGCACCATTCCCGTTTGTGTCCTGTATGAGTAAGTGCGTGTGTAATGCTGCCCGTTGATCATGGAGTCAATCTCCGCTGCAGATGTCTGAAATGTCAGGTCGGCAAAGTTGACAAGGATGATTAGTCCGCGTGGAGCTAAGTTCAGCTTGATGCCATCCTGTTTCTGCATCGCCACGCGGCGTGGACTGCTATTACGCCGCGCCTGCAACTCTTCAGCTGAAGGCATTCTTGTGGCTTGGTAGTACCCCTTGGCGTCGCGTTGCAGCATTTGCCCCTCAGGGGTGGTGTAGTAGTGATAGTACGCATCACCATGCAGGTACGCGGTCACTTGCGTCCCGTCGGGTTGAGTGAGGCGTATTGCAGTACGGCGGGCAGGTTTGGCATGCATGCCAAGGCTTACCGTACAGAGTACGAATAGTATGTATATATATCGTTTCATAGGGATGATTATTTGATTAGTCGTCTTGCTTTATTCCGTAGATGGAATAGGTGCGCCCGTTGCTGTGTATAAGCAATTGTCCGTTGCTCAAGGTCTTGTATGCCTTCAGTGGCGTTGACTGCGTGACGGCAGATACCTGAACAGGTGTGGTGATCGAGTCTGTATCTGTCGGCTGAATGCCTCCACGATATACGAAGGTTATCACACCATCCGTCATACTGATGTCTGTAATGGCATGGTCGGGGATGTCGGTGTATTCGGTCGCACCCTCAGGGAATACGTCACCCGGCTTGCCGAAATAGCCGGCATTGGTATCGGTTGCAGGAGTCAATCCGTCTGCTTCAATCAGGTCGTAACCTAAGCGGCTGGGATTGTTGTTAAGGATATTGCTGCGCCACAGTGCCGGCTGGTAATCCACGCGGGTAATCATTAGCCCGTTACCCGGGATACCTATATCCCAGCCCTGCTGCTGTCTGTTCTCCAGCAGGTAGAATACGGTCGTGTCAGGATTGACGCCGTCCAGATTATGGCTGTCATTCTCCGTAATCATGAAGGCCTCGTTGCTCAACGCTATGTGCTCCAGACTCAGCGTGTCTGCCTTGGTGATCAGAGTCGGGGTAAGCCAGCCCATATAGAATCGCTCGTATGCGGTCAGCGATGGGGGCGAATGCATATCATTGTTGTACGGACCGTAGCACATCAGATCCCATGCGCCTAACAACTTGTGGTTTGTGCCATTGGTGGCATAAAAGTCTGGTATACCCAATGCGTGCCCAAACTCATGACATGCTACACCTATGCCGGCTATCACACTCTTCTCGGCTGTCGAATAGTAGCCGTCCAATTCGTTGCTGTACTCGCACGCTGTTACGCGCTTGCCGTCGTATGTGCCGCCGGATATGTTGCTTACGAACTGTGGCCACACAAGAACTTCGCTGTTGGGTATGAGGTCTTCGCTCGGCGGATCATTCTCACCAAAGCCCGCGTAGAAGGCATATACCAACTCCACCACACCGTCGTTGTCCGTGTCGTATAGTGCAAAATCCACACTGTCATCTACCAGCGTGCACGCTTCTTTTACCATTCCTACAGCTGTGTTCGACGATCCGTAGCTGGCATATCCACCGGATAGGGTTACCGGTCCTACAATGTCAAACTGCGGATCGTATGCGCCCATTGACTGGTCGTAGAAGTATTGGCGCACACTGCCTGTCGCACCATCTTTCGTCCAGTTTTGTCCGTTGAACATCGAGTCCACATCTGCTTTGGTGGATAGCAACTCGTAGTCCGCAAAGTTTACCATGATGACCAGTATCCTCGGGATAATGGTGCGCGAGCCTATAGCCATAGTCGCTGCCGGCATGCGGTTCGGTCCGGCAATGGGCGCTTCTGTAACAGCTGACTGTTGTGTGGCATATTGCAACTGCCACTCTTCCCAACGCGACGGATCACGCGGAGGAACGAGTGCCAAACTACTTACAGAGTAGCACAATAGGAGGACGGTTAAAATTTTGCGCATCAGTGTGCTTGTTGAGTTGTTTCTATAACGTGGAATTTTTATGCGTACCCTTACTCTTGTCGTATCTTTTGTATGCCGTGCTTGCTGAGCCACCGTTGCTCGCATTTGCTGCGCTTGTCGGCATCATGGGCTGTACGGCAGGTCGGCACGGCTACTTGTTTCTTCTCGCCCTCCACCTTGCGCGTCTTCATACGACAGTAGCAAATCTTGCCGTTGTCTTTCTCCATTACTTGCCAACCGTCAGTAGTCATCATGTAGTGGTAATGTTCATCTCCACGCAGATAAACGTGCAACGTGTCACCATTCGGTTGTACGCGTGTAATCACGCCCGGATAAGCGGGTACGCGAGCAGGATGCTGGGCTTGTATGCCGGCTAAGATGCCTGCCAGGGTAAATAGTATAAATAGAATCTTTTTCATGTGAACTATGTTTGTTATCGTTCAATTGTTACTGTACATAGGCTGCTGCCTGTTACTCATGCACCTTGCGTATCTGCTGATATAGTTGCGAGGCAAACACAAAATGATTCAGAGCCTCGTTATCCGAACGAAAGATGTCATGACGTGAGCCTTGCCATTCCTTCTTGCCATTCTTCAGGAAGATTATGTTATCACCCACCTCCATGATTGAGTTCATGTCGTGGGTATTTACAATGGTGCAGATGTTGTATTCTTGCGTTATGTCTTGAATCAGTTGATCTATCACGAGGGAGGTCTGAGGGTCTAATCCCGAGTTAGGCTCATCGCAGAACAAGTATTTGGGATTCAATGCTATTGCACGTGCAATAGCTACACGTTTTTGCATACCGCCGGATATCTCGGCTGGCATGAGGCTGAGTGCATGTTCGGCAATCTGTACTCGCTCAAGGCAGAACCGTGCACGCTGCTCCATCTCCTCGTCGCTCATATTGCCGAACATCTGCAGGGGGAATAGTACGTTCTCCAGCACGGTCATCGAGTCAAACAGTGCCGAGCCTTGAAATAGCACGCCTACCTCACGGTGCAGCATACGCACTTCGTGCTCCTTCATATCCGGCAGGTTGCGCCCGTCGTACTCAATGCGACCGGAGTCAATGGCGTGGATACCCAACAGTGACTTCAGCAACACTGTCTTGCCACTGCCCGATTGCCCGATTATCATATTTACCTTGCCATCCTCAAACGTGGCATTAACGTGGTCGAGCACGCGCAGGTTGTCAAACGATTTAACTATGTCTGTGGCTTGAATCATATTATTTGTCTATCGGGAGTGATGGCTCACAGCAGCAGGCGTGATAGCACGAGATCCAGTAGCAGAATCAGTATATTCGAGTTTACCACTGCGTTGGTTGATGCTTTACCCACCTCCAGCGCACCGCCTCGGGCACTGTAGCCGTAGTACGACGATAGCGAGGCTATCACGTAGGCGAAGAATAGCGATTTGATGATGCCGTACCATACGTAGTATGGATTGAAGGCGTATTGTACACCCACCAGATAATCCGCAACGGTGATGATGTCCGTAAACTGACCTACCGCCCAGCCACCCAGCAAGCCGATGGCGGTTGACAGGATGACCAACATCGGCATCATCGTCATGAAGGCGAGAATCTTGGGCAGAATAAGGTAATTGGCGGAGTTTACGCCCATGATTTCCATGGCATCTATCTGCTCGGTGATGCGCATCGTTCCAATCTCTGAGGCGATGTTCGAGCCCACTTTACCTGCCAGAATGAGGCAGAGAATAGTGGACGAGAACTCCAATAGCAGTGTCTCACGCGTCAGCAGACCTACGGTGTAGGTGGGTAACAGGGGGTTCTCTGTATTGATCTTGGCTTGGATAGTCAGAATGGCACCGATAAATAGCGAGATGATAATCACGATAGGCAACGACTGCAAGCCCTGCTTTTCCAATTCGCGGCTATACTGCTGCCAGAACATACGCCGGCGGTCGGGCCAGCGGAACACGCGAGCCATCAGTAGCCAATATTCTCCGAAATGTTTGATTATATCCATTGTCTGTAGTCAGAAATCAGATATCTGTAATCAGATACGTGATGTCAGTTTTGCTTGAATAGCAGCCGTACGGCATCGGTCACACGGGATACTTCTACAATCTGTATGCCTTTTACGGCCTGATGTTTCTGTCCGGCAGGAATCAGTATACGCGAGAATCCGAGTTTGCGTGCTTCGCCTATGCGCTGGTCAATGCGGTTGACCGGACGTATCTCGCCTGCCAAACCTACCTCACCGGTCATGCAGCAGTCTGTGGGCAGAGATATGTCCATCGATGATGACAGTACCGCCACCAGTACCGCCAAATCAATGGCGGGATCATTCACTCGTAGTCCACCGGCAATGTTCAGGAATACATCTTTTTGCAGCAACTTGAATCCTATACGCTTCTCCAATACGGCAAGTAGCATGTTCAGCCGGCGTGAGTCAAAACCTGTGGACGAACGTTGCGGGGTGCCGTAGGCGGCTGAGGATGTAAGGGCTTGCACCTCAATCAGTAGCGGACGAACACCCTCCACTGCTACCGCAATCGAGATGCCGGACAGTCCCTCTCTGTTCGAACTGAGCAATAGCTCTGAGGGGTTGGTCACCTCGCGCAGGCCGTCTTGCTGCATCTCAAATATACCTATCTCTGAGGTTGAACCGAATCGGTTCTTCTGTGCGCGCAGCACACGGTACATGTAGTGTTGGTCGCCTTCGAACTGCAATACGGTATCTACTATATGCTCCAGCACCTTCGGGCCGGCGAGTGAACCTTCCTTGGTTATATGACCCACTATGATGAACGGCGTGTTTGTCTCCTTGGCATACTGTAGGATACGTGCCGCACACTCCCTTACTTGTGATAGCGAGCCGATGGTTGCCTCAATCGACTCTGTGCCTATGGTCTGGATGGAATCCACTACTACTACCTCGGGCTTGAGTTGTTTGGCGTGCTCAAGGATCTTTTCGAGCGATGTTTCGGCTACGATGTACAGATTCTCAGGCTCTCCGGCTATACGCTCGGAGCGTAGTTTGATCTGCTTGACGGATTCTTCTCCGCTGGCGTATAGTGTGACGGCATTCCCCATTTGCATCAGCACCTGCAGGGCGAGGGTTGACTTGCCTATCCCTGGTTCACCGCCTAACAGCACAAGTGATCCGGGCACCAGTCCGCCACCCAGTACGCGGTTCAGCTCCACGCTGCGCATGTCGATGCGCCTGTCTTCTTGTACGCTCACATCTTGCAGCTTCTGTACCATCGATCCGCTGCGCTGGCGCACACCCTTACCGGCTACCGCACTCTGCACTACCTCTTCTACCATCGTTCCCCACTCGCCGCACACAGGACAGCGACCTAACATCTGCGACGCCTTGGCACCGCAGTTGCTGCATACGTATGTGACAGTTGCTTTCACAGGTATAAACTTAAATCAGATGACATATTTCGTGCACTCACGTGCCATAATCGTATTCTCGAACACGGCTTTTGCTTCGCGCAGAAACTCTGTGTGGTCATCTATACGTGCCGAATAATGACCGATGATCAGTTGTCCGGCATGTGCCTTTTGTGCAATCAGTGCAGCTTCGGCTGCGGTGGAGTGCATCGTGCTCTTGCAGCGGTCGGCGTATTGCTCAATGTACGTTGATTCGTGGTACAAGGTTTGGACGCCGTCTATGATAGGGATAATCGTTTCCGTATATTTGGTATCCGAGCAATAGGCATACCGTTTCACCGGCTCGCTGTTCCGGTGATGTTTGGTGAATAGGAATCCGCAGGTCGGCACTTTGTGCTTCAGCGGAATGGTGGTTACGCTAACCGTACGGTCCTCGAATATCACTTCGCTCTTACGCGGATTGATGGCGTGGAAGACCACCTCATACGCCATTTCCTCGCAATGATAATCAAGCCATGGCTGCAGCAGTTTCTGCAGGTCTGCGTGGGCATAGATGTGCAGCGGTTGTGTGCGCCCCATCATGCCAAATGTGGAAATGAGTCCTATCAGACCGAAGCAGTGATCACCGTGCAGGTGGGAGATGAAGATGTTGTATAGCCGTGCCGTCTTCAGTGCCATTCGGCGGAACCATATCTGGCTGCCTTCGCCGCAGTCAATCATGAACGACTTGTCACACAACTCCAACACCTGGCAGGCAGGCGAGTTCTGATACGTTGGCAGGGCACTGCCGCAACCTAATATGTGCAATTCATTGTTCATGGGGGTGTTCTTTTGGTAGCCAATCTTAGATGCGGCTATTTGGCAGCAAGGCGTTGCTGTAGTTTGATGCGGGCAATCACGTTCTTGGTATATTGCGGAAAATCGCCATTCATGATCCAACCATAGTAGCCTGAGTCGCGCACGAGCACTTCGCTGACCGGTACATCTTTGTACTTGCCAAAGGCGAATACTATCTCTCTCTTGGCATTGTACGACAACTTACCTGCGAGGTCGGCAAAGCGTTGTGTCGGTGCCGAGTACTGAGCCAGGCCGTCAACGGTCGTAGGCAGGTCAGGGTAGCGCTCCGCCTGAGCCATCAGCACTTCGTAGGTGGCCATCGTATCGGCGTCGGCGGAGTGGGCGTCGGTCAGATCCTTGCCGCAATAGAAGGCGTAAGCGGCGCTCAGCGTGCGTTGCTCCTTGCGCGTGAAGATCGTGAATACGTCTATCATGCAGCGGTCCGCGATGTCAAAATGTACTCCCGAACGCAGGAACTCCTCACCCAGCAGAGGCACATCAAAGTGGTTGGAGTTGTATCCGGCTATATCTGCACCCTCAAACACCCCTGCTACCTCTTGTGCAATCTGGGTGAACGTGGGGCAATCCTTGACATCGTCGTCGTAGATGCCATGTACTGCCGATGCCTGTTCGGGAATGTGCATGGTCGTCTCCAGTCCCATAGCGTCAATGATAGTCGGACGTATCCGATACGTCTTACCCTCCTTCGTGCCATTCGGAAAAACCTTGTAGTACGACAGTTCTACTATCCTATCCTTGGCTATGTTGACGCCCGTCGTCTCCAAATCAAAGAAGACGAGCGGGCGGCTTAACTGTATTTTCATCTGTTCTGGAAAAAACTAATCATTCAACAGCATCGGCATCAGTAGCATCAGCAACTCCTCGTTCTCCTCGTTCTCGCTCGGCAGAATGAGTCCGGCGCGTGCGGGGTCGGCGAACTCCAGTTGCACCTCATCTGATTGCAGTGTGCTCAGTATCTCGCACAAGAACGGTGCCTTGAAGCCTATTGCCATCGGCGTGCCGGCGTACGAGCATACCAATTTCTCCTCAGCGGCTGTTGAGAAATCGATGTCCTGTGATGAGATGGTAACGCTGTCCTCAGCCAGCGCGAGGCGGATAAGCGAGGTGCTGGTGTTCGCAAAGACGGCTACACGCTTGCAGGCTGACAGCAGCGTCAGGCGGTCGATGGTCATGATGTTCGTGTTATTCTGAGGAATAACGGCATTGTAGTTCGGATAGCGTCCGTCAATCAGGCGGCAAACGATCACTGTGTTCGCAAAGCAGAACATCGCATTACGTGCACCAAAGCGTACATCTACATCGTTCTCATCCTTTTGCAGCACGTTCTTTAGCAGCATTGCCGGCTTCTTGGGCAGAATGAAGCTGGCTGGCTCATCTACATGTATGGTGCTGTTGGTGTAGCGTACGAGGCGATGAGCGTCTGTGGCAACCAGAGTGGCTTTCTCAGGCGTCATGTCAAAGTATATACCATTCATCACGGGGCGCAACTCGTCCTCAGCGGTGCAGAAGATGGTCTTGGATATAGCGTCTAACAGCAGGCTTGACGACATCTTGAATGAATGGCTGTCCTGCTCTGACTCCATTGGCAGTTCGGGATATTCAGCGCCGTTAACGCCAACTACCGAATATTCGCCGTTGGGCGAGCTGATGGTCATGCCAAAGTTCTGCTCGTCAATATTGAATTGTAGAGGTACTTCGGGGAACTGTTTGAATGTCTCAAGCAGAATCTTTGAACCAAAGGCTACCATTCCGGAGCCTTCAGACTCATCTACCTCCAGGCGTGTGCGGATGGAGGTCTCGCCATCAGAGGCGGTTAGCGACAACTGGTTACCTTCCAGAGTGAATAAGACATCGTCAAGGATAGGTAGAGCGTTCTTGCTCCCTATCACACGGCTAACGGCTTGCAGTTGGCTGAAGAGCCGTGTACTTGATACTTGGAATTTCATGTGCGTATAATTTTGTTTGTTCTTTTTTCATATCCGGCAGCCATGCTTTGCTGCTTTGTTTCGGTGTCCGGCAGCCTTGTCCGGCTGTGTCATTTGGCGCACGCGGGATAGCTATCTGCCTAAAAGCCTACAAAGTTACGAAAAAAAATGCACATTTGCAAATTTTTGTCCATAAAAATGCCGGAATGCTTCAAAATAGTTGCGTTTTGGCGCAAAAAGGCACTTAATCAGCTTGCTATTCATTCATGTTGCGCTCTTTATTGTGATGTAATACAAAAGCAGTATGCCAATTGTTGGCACACTGCTTTTGTTGTCGTAAT
>JAFSPC010000131.1 GCA_017443075.1 Paludibacteraceae bacterium | reverse complement strand
GGAGGTACCTTTTGCGCAGAACCTGCCGCTGGAGTACGAGTGGATACTTCCTGCCGGTACGAAAAATGCCGATGGCGAGACGATGGAGAAATGTACAGATCGTCTGCCGGGCGAACTGATATTCAGTAACGTAGGCTCGCAAACGGTGCGCCTGCGCGTGAAAATGGGCGGTCGCCTGCTGGAGGAAGGTACAGCGAACGTGCCGGTAGGCTACAGCGAGCCGGTGCCAACGCTCTACTATGCCGTAGTGGGCGGACGAATCATGGCGCTCAAGCTCATCAGCAATGCCCCCGAAGGCATGAAGAACATGCCGTTTGACATGGGCGTGAACTCTGGTCAACACCCATTCAACCTGCTGTTCAAGGACAGCTCGCTCTATGTGCTCGACTGCGGCAAGCAGTTCTACTACATCAATGACGAGGATGGTGTGATGGGCGATGGCAAGATTAGCGTCATCAGCAAGGACGGCGCGAAGGTGGAGACGATGCTTACCAACGCCGGTCAGGCAGCGTTTGACGACCCGTTCTACGGCTGTATTGAGGGCGATTACCTGTATTTCGCTAACCGTAACACGGGTATTATGCGCATTGCACTCACCGAGCGCAATTCCGTATTCTCGCACGCCACCTATCCCTACTGGGTACAGCATACCACCCTCGGTTACTACAACAACGGATGGAGCTACGGCTCCATCGGCGGATGCTTCGGCAAGGTGGAAGGCGTCTGGTACTGGGCGAAGTTCTACAACGGTACAGGCTTCTATCGCTTCACCGACGAGGATATCCTGCCGGCGGTTATTGCGCAGGGGGACGATAGCAACGTGCCGAAGGCGGGTATAGCTTTGAACGGCATGTGCCCGAAGTCCTTTGCATACGACAAGAACAGCCAGAAGTTCTACTTCTCCATCTTTGACGAAGGCTACGGCGGGTTCTATGCCTGCACGCTGGACGAGTTGAACGAAGTAGGCTCCACCAAGTCCAAACTCAAACCCTACAAGAAACTCTCTGACACTGGTCTGGGCTTTGAGCCGAACATCTCCGGCAAGCCCGCATCGATGGAAGGTACGGGATCCGAGGCGGTAGGTATCTGCCAGATGGCACTCGACGAGGCGACGGGCTGCGTCTATTTCGGTTACCGCAACAGCCAGGGAGACGCCCAATGCGCGAAGACCGGTCTGTACCGCTATAACCCCGCTACAGACAAAGTGGAGTGCGTCATTGAGGGACCGGCAATCTATGGCGTAGTAGTTAACAACAATCCTTCCAAGTTGTTCTGATGAAAAAGAATCTTATCATATTTCTCCTGCTGTCGCTCATCGCCTTGCCGCTCATGGCGGAGCCGAAGCGCGAGTTCCGTGCGTCGTGGATGACCACAGTGTGGGCGATAGACTGGCCGAAATCGTGGGGGCAGACAACTCCTTCGGGGCAACTCGCGCAGCAGAACGAGATGCGGGCAATCGTCGATTCGCTGGCTGTGGCGAACATGAATGCCGTGTTCTTTCAGGTGCGCGGTTTCTGCGATGCGATGTACAAATCCGAGTATGAGCCATGGAGCAAGTACCTCACCGGCAGCCGTGGCGGCGAACCTGCATACGACCCGTTAGGCTTGTTGGTTGAATATGCCCACAGCAAAGGCATTGAGGTGCATGCGTGGATGAACCCTTATCGCTATTCGACATCCGACGATACGTATGGCAAGCTCCCCACTGATTATGCCAACACGCACCCCGAGTGGCTCGTCAATTGTGGAGGATATTATATCCTCAACCCTTGTTTGCCCGAGGTCAAGGAACGCATCGCAGCGGTAGTGGCCGACCTCATCGGACATTACGATGTCGATGGTATAATCTTCGACGATTACTTCTATCAGTCCGGCTATCAGAACAGTTATGATGATAGTTACTATACAGCATCAGGAATGAAACTATCCCGTGCCGACTGGCGCCGCGAACAGGTCAACGATATGGTGCGCATGGTGCGTGACACGATTCATGCCACCAAGCCTTGGGTTAGTTTCGGCATAGGTCCCGCAGGTATAGCAGGCAAGTACAACACATCTGCCCCCGTCTATGGTGTGGAAGGCTGTCCGGTGGGCAGTGACTGGCAGTACAACGGCATCTACTCCGACCCGCTGGCGTGGTACGACCGCAAGCTCATCGATTATATGGCGCCGCAGTGCTACTGGAAGATTGGTGCCGCTAACGACTACTCTCTGCTTAGCGAATGGTGGTCATACATCGCTTCGCACTTCAACCGCCATCTGTATGTCAGTCAGGATATCAGCGGATTGGGTAGCAATTTCCAGTCGGACGAGATCGCCAACCAGATGCAACTTGACCGTGACTTTGACCACATGGGTGCACCGGGATCCTGCTGGTATTCGCTCAATACAGGCATGGGCAAACCGAAGTTCTTCCGTGATATACGCCGTCTGGTCAATTCGCATCCAGCGCTGGTCCCGACGATGTCCTGGCACTATCCTGCCGCTCCGCTGTATGTTACCAACCTCCGCCAGTCCGGCGGACGCCTGCAGTGGGACGCACCGGCGGACAACCTCCGCTATGCCGTCTATGCCATTCCTTTTGACAGCATCGGCGCACCCGGCATCATCGGTTCCGGCCGCTACCTCCTGGGCACGACCTATACGAACTCCTGGGATGCCTCGAAGAACACCGGCAGGCTCTATGTCGTCAGCGTGTTTGACCGCTACGGCAACGAGTTTCCTGCGCGCACGCTGAACAATACCACTCTGGGTACGGCTACGCCCGTCACCCTCGCATCTCCACAGGCGGACGGCGCGCCGTTGCTGCCATGCTACTTCACCTGGAACCCTGCCGCAGGAGCGGACTCGTATATCTTCGAACTGAGCAAGACCGACGATTTCTCCGCGCCCGACTATACCTGCGAGGTGTTGGATACGTGCTTCTATATAGGTCATATCAAGTGGCTTGAGGCGGGCGGTACGTATTACTGGCGCGTAGTGACGCGTGCGCTGAATGCAGCCGATGCTGTCTCCGCTTCGCGTGCATTTACCGGTTCGTACTTCCACCTCATAACGCCTACGGATGGCGAGCGCGACTGCAGCCCGATGCTCTCTGTGGTCTGCGACAGCGTTTATTACGGCACGGCGCAATATACCTTTGAGGTGGCTTCGGCGAACACGTTTGCCGCGAAGGATATCGTCTATACCACTACGACGAACGTGCCGCGAATGACGTTGCCGGACTCCGTGCTGCTGTACTCCGCCTGGTACTACGTGCGGGCACACGTAAGCTATGCAGACATCTCCGCCACGTCGAATGTAGTGCGTTTCCGTACCGTTGCACAGGAGGTCCCTATGCCGGTAATCATCTCGCCTGCGGATGGCGCAACCATCGCAGACACGGCAGTACAGGTATGCTGGCAGCAGCAACCTGCATCGGGATTCCGCGTGGAACTCTCCACTTCGGAGGCTTTCCCCGGACGGATGACCAAGGCAGGTCTGACGGACTACACCACGTTCTGCTACACGTTTGCGGACGTAGAGCCGAATACGTATTATCTTCGTGTGAAGGCGGCAGCAGATGGCGCTTATACTGCACCGAGCGAGACGGTGAAAATTGTAGTGGTGCCGCCTACCGGCGTGGAGACTGTGACTATGCCTGCTGCACCGCAGAAGTGCATCCGTGAAGGCAGACTGATGATTTGCCGCGACGGAATATGGTATGACGTTTTGGGTACAAAACAATAGAAACCAAATAATTTTTCTTTCCGCTTGTGAGTCGGAGAGGACGTGTCCTCATCGGGGAGTAGGCAAACTATTAACTTAATTTCTACTATTATGAAAAGACTTTCTCTTTTCTGCGCAGCACTTTTTGCTGCCGTCGTGACCTTTGCAGGCACGATTGTTTATGACCTGCAAGGTGGCGTGACCAACGATTTTGGTTGGAAAAACAAACAGGACATGTATGCCACTCTGAATGCAGACTGGAACGCTTTCAGCGGTGCGACAACTACATGGACAACACTTGAGCAATTAGTCGTAGAAAACGGTACTGCCGAAGCGGCTGTTCCAAAAGGTATTCCTACCCAGGCAGCTGCAATGGATTTGGCTTTCTTGGCTGATGCTAATTTCCAGTTGCATTTCCAGTGGCTGGTTGATTACATGGATGCAGCTTGTACTGCTCAAGGAAAGACATTGGCATCATCGAATGCTTCTTTCCTTCGTTACAACTTGTCAGCATTCTTCCTTAGCTCGGTTCGTCCGGGGTGGCCGGCCTCTCCCGACTATGCTATTGCTGGTGAGGTGGAAGCCTTCCAGGCCACTTGGAAGCATGGCTTTGATAACCCGACGACCTTGGAAGAAGGAACATGGGTGCTGAATGCCCCGTACAAAGAGGGGGAGTCTTTCCGTGGCTGGTATGATAATGCAGCCGGTTCCGGTGAGAAGATTACCTCTATTGATGCTGAATTTAATGGCACCT
>JAFSPC010000130.1 GCA_017443075.1 Paludibacteraceae bacterium | reverse complement strand
CAGATTTTTTGGTTAATATAAAGGTTAACATAAAGCCGTATTCATTGTTTTACAATCAAATGAATAGCAGCAAATCACTATCATTCGTGCTCGTGTAAAATGTACCCTTTTCACGAGCATAGTATTACTGTACCATTATGCTGTCACCATTCGGGGATGTCCACGGTGGTGTCGTAGTGGTCTCGAAGTGGTGTTGTAAATACACTGACAAAACCTCGTCAAAACCCCGACAAGAACCCAATGCCACCCTGCTTGGACCTCGATGAAACCCCGATAAAGTCCGGCGCAAGAACCTGCAGAACCTCCGATAAACCTCCGATAACGGCTCGAAAACGGATCGGGAACGGCTCGGAGACGGCTCGAGAATGGCTCGACATTGGATCGAGGCAATCTCGACATTGGCTCGATAAACTTTTTTCAAGCAGGGCTAACGTATCACCTTCCTGCCGTCAACAATCACCACGCCGCCCCGAAAGGACGGGTCGGCAGGCTGGCCAAGGATAGTATATGCATTTCCCATTTGGTCGTTTGGCATCGGGTCATTCGTTCTGTCGAGAGCCGAAGGTACGTCTTTCAGCGTGATGGTGTTGGTTGATTGTGCGAGGTTATCCGTATTGCTATCGTTGAGCGGGCAGTAGAGTTCAAGGGATGAGCAGAGCATCTTGCCGTCCAGCCAAGCAGCAATCTCGTCAGCATTCATGCCGGTGCGCCAGAAGTGCAGGTCGCTGACAGCGCACATACCGCTGAGCGTAATGCCGCTGAGCAGCATCTTGCCGTCCGTTGCTTCATGCTGATTGCCATCAAAATATACATAGGTCTTACCGGCAGCATAGTAGTGCGAAACAACCACGGTGTGCCAACCGGCGTCAAGAGGCAAGTTCTGAAACAGTGTCGGCGCCGTACCCTCCTTGACCTCAAGATTGAGTTTCAAACCACTGACATTTGCCACACGGAATGCAAGAGTAAACGAATGTACCTCATCCTCGGGGGTAAATTCGATGGATTTCTGATTAGCCAATGTTATCCCGTTACCAGTCTGTCGTACGGGTTTGGCTTTGCCTTGCGCCAAGGCGTCGAAGAGCGACGGCACGATGGTGTGCATCATCTCGGTATGACCAGTCATATTCGGATGATAGATGTCGTCGCCATTCTGGTAGCCATCCGCCCATTGGCCGTTGCCCTTGCAGTTGTCGACAGCGCCGAGCAGGTTGATGGTAGGTATATCCCACTGCTGCATCTCAATGTTCATCTGCTTGACAAACGCATAGTCGGTAGCATTGTAATCACCACGGGTGTAGTTGTTCGATGCGATGACAATCTTGCCCTCGTCCTCAGCCAAGTCAATGAGTTGGAGCATATTCGTCTTCCACTGGTCGTAGATACCCTGTGCGTTGGCAGCACCATGTATACCCTCGTTGCCGAGGCCGAGCCCGATGACAACAAACCTGCCGCAGTCGCCATACATGTGACCTTTGTATCGCGAGAGGAGGTTGAGGGTATTGTTGCCGTTGATAGAGGTGTTGCTATACTCGTATTCGGGCAGCGTATTGTCCGCCTCGTGTCGTGCAGCGAGGAGTTGCCCGAACTGCCAAGCATATCCATGTTTGACGTTCGACACCTCGTCAGCGCCCTGGCCATTGCAAACCGAAGAGCCGAAGAAGGTTATCTTGTTGTCCGCCACCTCCATGCACTCAAGGCTATAGGTAAAATTACGCATATCAAGGGTTATATCCTTTATTCCGTGTCGCATAGGTATATCCTCGACGCTGAATCCGCAATCCGCCTGGTCAGGGGTAAAGCCTACGACACCCTCGATGCCGTTGCGCGATTTGACCGTATAATCCCAAGAGCTGTTCATACAGAACTGTCCCCGTTCGGCGTCCGAGCCTGTATATGGCACGAGTTGCAATGTATCGCGCCACACGCCATTGCCCCTGTATGTGAGTGCGACACCGGCAGCGTTCCAACCGGCGGTGGTAACATTGCCGACTATAGCCACGCGGTTGATAGCCAGCGAGGTGAAGGACTTGGCGGTGGTGTTATACACAATACGATAGATGCCATCGGTGAGCGCGCAGGTTGTCTCGGACAGTTTGCCCCCCTCGGTTGTCTCAAAACAGAGCGATCCACCATTGGTCATCCGGCAGAAAGCCTCGAACGAAGTGCCTTCTGTTTTGCCATCCTCTGCGCGCAGGGTCATCTCGACCTCGCCCCCTTCGACAGCCGTACCCTTCATGAGCAGGGCGGCATATTTGGTTTCCTCAACGGGAGTAGGTTTGTCAAAATCACTATACTGCTCAATACGCATGGCGTTGATATGCACATACGAGCCGCGCTCGGCACTCAGTGAGAGCGCAATCTCGCCGTCGGGAGTAGGGAAAACAGGTTCGGATACGCTGAATGCATCTTCGTTCCAGCCATTCGATGCGCCAGAGTAGCACAAGCCGTTACCACCGGTATGATGTGTGAAGGTGTAATCGGTCAGTCCCTCCAACTTAAGCCGGTCGACGGTCTGGCCAAAGCTGCTGTTGTACGCGCGCGAGCCAATGATATAGAACACGTACGCCTTATCGGGATTCAGACCGCTGAACTTCATCTTGCCGGTGTTGCTTCCGCTCTGGAAGAAGTAGTCGCCCATGACCGTTTTCTTGGCAAAGGCGCCCAGTATGGCGGCATAGGTCTCTGCGGTGTTACCGCCATTCTTGTAGCCATTGCGCTGGAAAGCGGAAGCTATGGTAACGTTAGCTCCCACGGGCTTGTTGTCGGCATACACGAGGTTGACAGCCGCAGCGGCTGTGGTATGGTCATACAGATTATTCCAATATATACCTCCTGCGTCGGGGGAAGCAGTCAGTTCGCCATTGGTGCCGTCGTTATGCCCACAGTCGATATAAATCTCCGCTTCGGGAACATGCAATCCTGTAAGCTCTTGCATACGCATACAACTGATTGGGAAATAAGCCCCGCTACCGGCATACTGCCGATGAACGGTGAGGCGAATAGTGCCATCATCAGCGGGCATCATGACGGGTGAGAGATACACATTGCCTGTATTCTGGTTCTCCCCATTGGCGCCTATACCTGTACCTGCAGCCTTGAGGGAGCCCTGAATAGCCATTGCGCCACGGAAGGTATAATCGCTGATGCGCTCATCGTTAGCCCCTCGGCTGGCGAATATCTTGAATTGATAGCCCTTCTTGGTATCCAGCCCACTGATCAGCACAGAGCAGTGTTCGCTATTGGATGCAAACAGATAGTCGGCAGTAGCCGAAGCTACAGCCAGGTCGCCCAACAGTTCGGCACTCGGGCTGAGCAGTCCACCGCCGCCGTTCATACCGTTGGCTGTGAACTTGGTATCAGCCAGTTGCACCTTGATGTCTGTGGCAGCGTTAGCTGCATCGACGACAGAGTAGACGTAATCCGTAGAAGGGCGGTTGCTTGTGACCTCTTGGTCACCAATATTATTCCAATAATGTCCGTTAGCGTCCGGGGAAGTGGTAAGCGTTCCCCTGGTGCCGCCACCCATACCAAAATCGAAATAGAACGTGCGGCTAACGGTTTCGGCATTAACAAAAGTCAGCAGACAGAGGGCTGCAAGCAAAAGAGGCAAGCGTTTCATAAAACAATCATATTTAGGTGTTATTAATTGAAATCATGGGAGGTAATCAGCCTCCCATGACCTGTTATGGTTTGCTTATTGCGCAATACCAGCAGCGTTGAATCGCACGCCGTTGTTCTCGATCAAGAGTTGACCGTTCTCGATGCGCTTGATGCTCTTGGCATTGAGTGTTACATTATCCACAGCGCTGCCATCCTCGGTAGCGATGGTGAGGGTAGCAGCCACGTTCTCGTAGTCCACGACGAGTGTGATGGTTACGTCCTCGTAAACAGCATCGGGGTCTTCAGGCTTCATGTTATCGCACGGGAAGGAGAGTTCAATAGGAGTATTCACATTCCACTGCTCACCCGATCCCTTGGCAGCACCGAATTCAACAGCCCATTCACCATATACAACCTTGAACTCACCGCTGAACTCAGCGAGCAGCAGTTCGTAGGTATTGGCTTGCCCCTCAACGGGAGTCATCTTGGCAGCCTCGTCAGGCAACTTCCATTCCTGCCAAGCACCGGCAATGTACCAGTCGTTCTGCACGGCATAGAATGTGCCGCTGACGAGCGTAAGCGTCATCTTGCCCCCCTCGCCGATAGCCAAAGTAAACACAGCATCCCTATATCCAGCAAACGGGTTAGCGAATGCGAGGTTGCTCGGCTCACCATTGTCGCCCTTAGCACCCAGTTCGTACGGCTCATTAACAACCAGACCGGCTTTGGTCTCCCAGTTGGTAGCCCACTGGTTGTCCCACGCATGGTCTTGAATAATCTTGAACGTACCGCTAATGTCAGCCAGCGTAACGGTGAGCACACCGTTGACCTCCTCAAACGACGGTGCCTCGCCAGCATTCCATCCGTTGAACGCACCTACGATCTGATAGGTCTTAGGTGCGGCACTGTGGTCGTACAACGTACCAGCCACGAGGGAGATAACGAGTGCATCCGGGTTGGAGGCATCAAGCGTGAGTTTGGCATCTTTGTAACGCCAGTCGCCCTCTTGGGGGAAGAGGATATTGGCATTAGCGGGAGCATCTGCTTCACCCTGGCTGTCGTCACACTTAACGAGGTTGTACGAGCCGTTCAGGGCTACACCTTCGCCTTGGGCAGCAGCACCATGCTGCGGGTGCCAAGCGCCATTCTCAGCGATCTTGAACTCGCCATAGAGGTCAGCAACTTCAAGCGTAAGTACACCGTTTACATCGGTGAACTTCCATGCATCATTGTTGTTACTCCATCCATTGGCTGCACCGGCAAAATAGTAGTCGGTTGCGTTGATAGCCATTGCGGCCATCAGCGCCATTGCAAAAGTAAATAACTTTTTCATGATTGTTTGTTTTTTGGTTAATTGTACAATTAATATTTCGATTTCTCGAAATTTGGCTATAAATGTTTCCTATTATTTGGGTATAACACAAGTCGTCACGCTTCTGCCCGGCAGTGTAAGGGCAAAGAACCTGTTGCCAGCCTCAATCTGCATTTGTATGCCATCGGCATTTTCGTTCATGAGCACCACTCCGTATGTTCCGTCGGTGTTCTCGGCAGCACAAACGGTAACATTGCTGGGCTTATATCCCTTGGTAGCGATACGTGTCGAGCCCGTTTTGAAGGCCTTGCTGAGGTGTCCGATAGCGTAGTAGTGGCTGCGCTTGGTGAGGGTGGTATAATCCTTGCTGGACACATCGACCGCGCCAAAGCATGTGCTACAAGCCCCTGCACCACCGTGAGGGCCGTTGTTGTCATCAAGCATGAAGTTCCAAACGATCACAGACTTGCACCAGTTCATCACATTCGCCAGGCAGGTATTCTTCATCTCGCTCATCAGCGATGTGCTCATGTCGTCGCCACCATTCCACGTGCCGATGGACGCCTCGGTGAAGTATAGGTTCTTATCCGGTGCAGCCTTATGTATCTGCTCCAACTCGGAAGGCGAGCCGCCATAATTATGGTATGCAGCGCCATCGATGTACTTGGCAGCCTCGGGGTCGTTGTATATCTTGAGCGGATAATCATTCTGGTCGGTCTTGTTATCGTAATTATAATTGTGGTCGAACACAAGAATCTTCGTATTAATGCCAGCCGACTCGAAAGTAGGGCCGAGCGCCGTCTTGACAAACTCACGCTCTTGCTGCCACGGGAAATACAGCGACATGGAGTTGCCCCAGTTCAGCGGCTCGTTTTCCACGGTCACACTCTCAAGATGCACACCCTCGCGCTCAAACGCCTGAATCCAATATACGAAATACATGGCATAGTCCTGATAGTAGTCGGGATTGAGATATCCGCCCACCCATGAGCCGTAGGGGTTCTTCTTATCCGGGTCATCGACCTTCATCCAGAGCGGGCAACTCCACGGGGAGCCCATGACCTTCAGGTCGGGGTTGATAGCCAGAATCTGCTTGAGTACGGGGATGATATAATCCGTTTCATCGGAAGTAAGAGCGAAGTTCTGAATACCGAATTGGTCGCAGCAGGTATAATCGTAATTGCTGCGTGCATTGAAGTCGGAGCCGCCTATCGGCACACGTACATAACTATACCCCATACCCTCGCTGACGCTAAACGTTTCCTTCAGCAGTTTCTCTCGCGCCTCGGCAGGCATACGCATGAGATTGTAGGCGCTGGCACCAGTGATAGCAGCGCCAAAGCCGTCGAACACCTGGTAGCGAGTAGCGGGGTCGAGGGTAAGCGTTACTTCAGGACTCATGTTCAAGCCTTCGGCAAAGTTCTTGCCCACCTTGTCGAAGTGCATGGTATTATCGGCCGTGGTGATATATGTCATCACGTCGTGCTTGACTGTTTCGCCGTTCTGGTCGGGGTTGACAACCGTATTCGGGCCTTTGCAGCCAGACATAAGCAGTGCTGCAAAGGATAAAAGAATCAGACATTTCATATTAGCGGATTTTTTCATACGAAGTGGTCATAGTGTTCTTGTTGAGCGTGATGCGGTAAATGCCTTCGATAGGTGCGGATGTAGCGATCCAGTTGCCTTTCTCGTTGCCGGTTGAGCCATCCTTCTTCGTCAAGCCATTGGCATCCACGCCATGGATGGTCAGTCCCTCTTGCTTGTAGTCGCCACCTGACTCCTCGCCGCCCCATCCGTGCTGGTGGAAGAACTTGAAGTTGAGCGAACCATAGTCGTCGAAGTCGGCGTTCTCGCCATTGAGCATATATGCAGTTACCTGATATGTCTTAGGTGCAACGAGCCGGCAAACGAGGTTCTGGTTGGGGCTGTCGAATCCCCATCCGCTGGTAGCCTGCGGTGTCCAGGACGGTTGACCTAATCCTACGCCGCACACGTACATGACATCCGGCTCGGTCAGATCGTACAACGGCTCTACAACCAGATAATCCTCCTCCATCTTGTACGATACGTAATACTGTCCTTTGTTACCAAGGAACTTGACCTTGTTGCCCCCCAGATACTCCATCCAGTCGAGGTTGTATGCCTTAGCGAGATCAACGACACCGGTTATCTCCACCTCGCTATCCTTGTCGAAGAAGATCTTCGCACCGCGATAATACTTGGCAACGGACTTGGACATATATGCGGGTTCCTCAGCCAAGTCGGTCTGCACATCAAGTGCCGTGACGGGCATAGCGACCTTACCGCCGAATGTAAGTTCGAAGGTGAGCGGGTTGAAGATGATGGTGTCGATTGACTCCAGATTGTCGTCTTCGAGCACCACAGCCTTAGCCTCCTCGGCCTCGAACTGCTCTTTAGCAATCATCTGCAGATTATCGCCGACCATACCAAACACGGGTTTATCCCAGTCCACACGTCCGAACTTGGTACCAACGACAGCGAGCAGGAACTGTACGGATTTGGGGAACTTGAGGTCATACGCCACGAAAGCCTCCTTGGCAGGGTCGTATGTCATCTGCTTACCCTTACCTATAGCAGCGTAGTTGACGCTTGGCGGCATGATATACATGCTCTCGATAGCAGGACGATGACCTGTGCAGCCTGTGAGAATCAGATTGGTGGCAGTGCCCTCGACATTGGTAGCGGTGAGATAGACCTTGACCTGCTCGCCCTCAGGCATGTTCGGTCCGAATGGAACGGGGTATGTGAGTGTAGCCTCGTAATGGTAATCCGGCGTGCGCACCATTTCGGTAGCCGCAACCCGCAATCCGACCATCACCTTGACTTGCAATTGCGACAGCGGCGTCTGCTTCTCGTCAACAGTCACGCGGAAGGAGATGCTGTCGCGACCAAACTGCACATCCTGTGTCAGCACCTCCGCCTTAATCTCGGGATTACCCTCGGGATAAACAGTGCGGAAATGCTCGGGTTGGCATGCCACCATCAGCAGCGCTGCCAAAACGATATTTATATACTTTTTCATATTAGTTCGTTATAAGTATTGTTACGTATTCATGCAGATCAATACCCCGGGTTCTGCACCAAGTTGGCATTCTTATCCAGCGCCGTTTGGGGTATAGGCATCAGTCGATGCTCCTCGACAAACGGACGTGACTGCGGCAGTCGTCCCTCATCGCGGCTGTTGATGCCGTTCATGACCTCCAGCAGTTTGCCGAATCGTACGAGGTCAAAGAGGCGTTGTCCTTCGAGCGCGAGCTCGAGGCGACGCTCGTTGAGGATAGAATTAAGCATAGCTTCTTCGCTGCTGGTCTTGGAAGACTCCAGAGCGGGCAGGCTGACGCGCGCACGTATCCCGTTGACGAGAGTTGCGGCAGTAGCCAAGTCTCCCTGATGCGCCAGCGCCTCTGCCTTCAGCAGCTGTATATCCGCACCGCGCAGTTTGATTATACAGCTGTATTTAGAGCGGCACTTGTACATGAAGGGATAGCGTCCTGCAGGGTAATAGTTGCTCCAGCTGCATGCATCATAAACGATGGTCTGGTCGCGGCGGATGACGTCGCCCTCCTTGTCGAACGCAGCGATCAGGTCACGGCTCGGGGTGATCCATTTAGCCCACGTGAAGTTATAATCCGGGTCCGCCATATCGCGTCCGAACATCCATGTGCACCAGTTGCCGCTACCAGTTATGTACTGCATCTCCAGAATCGACTCAACCGAATTGCGGAGGACGGCATCATCCTTGTCGGCATCGTAGCCCCAGAGGTCGGCAAAGTTCGGCTCAAGGCTAATGCCATCAGCAAACACCTTGTCGCAATACTCAACGACCTTGTCCCACTCACGCAGTTCGGCATACAACTTGGCGAGTAGGGCGTAGGCAACGGTCTTGCTCAGCCGCGTCTTGTCGCCGGAGATAGCCGGAGCATCGGGTATAGCCTCAGTCAGATCGGCAATCACCTGCTTGTAAGCAGAATCCTGCGTCACCGGTTTGGGGAAATAGATGGGATAGACCTGCTCAATGTTCGCCGAGGTGATGTCCGGCGCCTCGTTGAGGTTAAGAGGAATATTGCCGAACCAGTGAGCGAGGTCGAACAGCATCATGCCCCTGAAGATCTTGGCTTCCGCCTTCCACTGCCTGCGCTCGCTTTCAGCAAAAGCGGGGTCGGGCACAAGGTCGATATTACTGATTACGACGTTCGCCTTGGCTATATCCTCAAGGTAACGGTCCCAGTCACGGGCTATATCGGGATTGGAAGCGTCCAAGGCATTCGTTTCGATAGGCACGACCTCGGCACCCGTCGTACCGGCGTATGCATTGTCGGTACGTGACTCGCCAAACAACAGGTAATCAACAAACCAGTGCTCCTGGCGATCACGCATCACGTTGTACAGATCGTTGTAGACGGCATAGATAGCAGCGCGGTCCTTGAACTTGATACGCGAGGTGTCACTGCTGCCGGTGCCCAAGTTCAACTCCGATTGGTCGGACAGCGGCTCACGATCCAGACTGCACGCAGCCATCAGCCCTAATGCCGCTATACTGAATATATAGATGTACTTTTTCATAATTTCAGAATTTATATGGATTATATCGGATTGAGGAAGAGTGTTAGAATTCAATATTTATACCCAGCACAAACGAGCGCGTCTGCGGATAGGTACCATAGTCCAATCCTTGTACTGTACCAGAGTTGCCGTTCTGGTTAACCTCGGGATCCATACCCAGATATTTGGTCAGCGTGAACAGGTTCTGCGCCGAGAAGTATGGTTGCAGCCGTGTCATGCCAATGCGTTTCATCCATTCGCCGGAGAACTCGTAACCGATAGTCAGGTCTTTGAGTCGGATATAACTGCCGTCCTCCACAAAGTAGTCGCTGACGCGCATGTCGAATCCTGCCTTAGGAATGCTGGTCTGCATTCCGGGTCGGCGCCAGCGGTCGAGCACGCGTACAGACTGGTTCTTGGCATCGTACATACCCTCGGTCTCAATACGGCTGGCGTTGAAGATGTCATTGCCATAGGCGCCCTGCAGCAGGAAGCTGATACTGACACCGTAGAAGTGGAAACTGTTCGTCATACCGAAGGTGAAGTCGGGATTCGGGTCGCCTATATAGGTACGGTCGTTAGCCGTCACTTCGCCATCGTTGTTCACATCCAGATAGGTCAGTTCACCCGTTTCGGGATTGACGCCACCGGTCTTGTAGCCATAGAATGATCCCAGAGGCATTCCCGGAGTATTGCGCACGCAGTACTCTGCCAGCACATCGGTAACCTTGGCATCGTAATAAACCTGACTGGTAGCCAGCTTCTCGAGACGGTTCTTGTTATGCGAGATGTTGAACTGTGTATCCCACTTGAAGTTCTTCCTAACGAAGTTGTGCGACGTGATGCTGAACTCGACACCCATATTACTCATCTCTCCCTCGTTGCGCTGGATAGAGCTAACGGCAGCCGAGCCGGCAGGCAGGCTTACCCACATCAGCATGTTGGTAGTATATTTGTAGTACCAGTCGAATGTGAACGACAAGCGGTTCTTGAGCAGCGTCCAATCCAATCCGACGTTGGTCTGCGTGGTGGTCTCCCACGTGAGGTCGGTATTACGGAGCGAGCTCTGGCTGTAAGTAGGTACGGCGTTCTCGTTGCCGGTCTTCCACCAATCCTGACGGTTGATGCTATAGCGCTCCAGATAGGCATAGTCGCCTATACCAGCCTGGTTACCGGTCTGCCCCCAGCCTCCGCGTAGCTTGAGGTCATCGATCCACTCCACATCCTGCATAAACTGCTCGCCGGATATACGCCATGCAGCACTCACGGAGGGGAAGAAGCCCCAACGATGCTTAGGAGCCAGCTTGCTGGAGCCGTCCGCACGGAAATTGGCAGATATGAGGTAACGGCTGTCATAGTTATAGCTCACACGCGCAAATGCAGACATGATAGCCCACGCCGAAGCGGTGGTGCTGGTGCCGTTAGGATCGATCTTGTTGGCGGCATTGAGCGTCTGGATAGTGCCGTCGGCATAATGGCTGCCATAGATCCCCGCCCAAGTGTACATCGAATTGGTGTACGACGAGCCCAGCATTACATCCAGATTATGCTTGTTGAATTGGCCGTTGTAGTTGAGCACGTTGTCCCAAATCGTAACTTGGTCGAAACTGCGGGTGTCAGTGCCTTCACCGTACTGGTTGCGTCCCCAAGAGGTCTTCTCGGGGTCGAGGAAAGAGGTGTAGTTGATGATCCTGAGGTCCTCGGTGAATGTGGTGGTGAACTTCAGCGAGTGAACGAACTCATCATTACGCTGGAACTTCTTGGTATCATACAATGTTACGATACCCTTACCGCTTGCCAGCAAACGATGCTGCAGGGTGTGCTGGTTCTTATACCGCTCGATATTCTCCAGCGGGTGCGTGATGTTGCTAACGCCATAGAAGTTGGTGTAATAATGATTCGGGTTCTCGGGGTCATATACAGGGGCATAACTTGGCGTGTTGATTACCGACAGCACCAAACCGCCACGGTTAGCTCCCGTACCGGAACTAATGCCGCCCTGATTATCGCTATAGGCATACGCCACGTTGGCTCCGATATTCAGCCACTTGGTTACATCCACATCCAGTGCGGTGCGGAAGTTGTAACGGCTGTACTTGGTGGTATTGACTATACCAATCTCATTGGTGTAACCACCAGACAGGAAGTAATTCACCCTGTCGGTGCTACCGCTCACATTGAGCTGATAGTTCTGCGTTGAGCCGGTCTGATATGTCCTGTCAAACCAGTTCGTTTCGTCCTTCAAGCCGTCAGGTAGCACGACATTGGATCCAAGGTCCTGCAGGTACTGCCTGTACTGCTCATAGTTGAGGCTCTCCATGCGCTTGGCGACATTAGTCCAACCGCCATACATTGAGAAGCCCACTTTCACCTTCTCGCTGCGCGCATGTCCGGCTTTGGTGGTAATCATAATCACGCCATTGGCGGCGCGGCTACCATAGATGGCTGCCGAGGATGCGTCCTTCAGTATCTGCATGCTCTCAATATCATTCGGCGCAAGGAAATCGATATCGGTCATGGGCACCCCGTCAACGACGTACAAGGGGTCGTTGCTGGCGTTCATAGATGTTGTACCGCGCACGCGCACAACCATTCCCGTACCGGGTTGACCGTTCGGCTTGACAACCGTCACACCGGCAGCCTTGCCCTGCATGGCTTGCGCTGCGGAGGTGATAGGTAGTTTCTCCAGATCTTCGGTGTCGACCGAGGATATGGCAGTGGTCACGTCGCGCTTCTTCTGCGTACCATAACCGATGACCACCACCTCGTCGATCACCTCGGTATCCTCCTGCAGCACGACGCGTACTGTCGACTTGCCTGCCAAGGAGACAGTGGCAGACTTCATACCGACGTAACTGATGACCAACGTGGCATTGGCATCGGGTACATCCAACGTAAACTGACCGTCATAATCCGTGACGGTACCATTGCTTGTGCCCTGTTCAAGCACACTTGCACCGATCACAGGCTCATTGTTAGAGTCGAACACGGTGCCCGTAACTGTCACCGCTGCCGACAACGGCAACGCTAACAGAAATAACAAAGCAGTTGTAAATAGTTTGTGCTTCATTGCGTTATAGGATTTATTATTGTGTTCCAGGTTATACGTTTTCATGGCGGATAAGTTGCATATTTTTTGCAAAGTTACGAAATATTTCGAATATATGCAAGCATTCGAGAAGTCGACAAACTTGCAAAGTGGATAGTATTATTATACAACATACACATAATCAACAATAAGCTGACAATATACCGCACTAAAAAAGTGGCAAAAAAGTGACAAGCCTACTTTGCAAATTCAGCTACTTTAACTTATATTTATGTTGCACAAGGCGAAACATTTGCAATTGTTAACATAATTTTGTATCTTTGTATCCGCAACGCATAAATACAGGAAACCACCCATTGCAAATCCCATACCATGAACAGAATATTGCCAACACTGTGCCTATTAGCAACGGCTATCACTACCTTTGGGCGTAACTCTGCCATCGATTCACTGCTATCCACGTATGACACATTTATTAGACAGGCAAGCCAGTACGTAGGTGACCGTCAGGCAAAGATTGACTCAATCAACACCTTGCCAGCCTCGGCCGCTAACCTCGTGCAATGCGCCGAGTTATATGTGCCGTACAAGAGTGATTCGGCACTGCAATACTACTCCGACGCCATTGATGCAAACGCGCCAGGCATATCTACCTATGCCGCCATCAGGCGCATACGCCTGCTGGCATCCATCGGCAATTATGATGCAGCGTTTAACGAGTGGCACCGGTTGCCAGCCATGCCCGATTCGTACAAGGTAGCCTATTACGACGCCATGTACAGGCTGTACAACGAGGCATCGATGTCAGCCAAACTACAGGTCTATGCCAGTACGTACCGCCGTTCAGCCAACGCGTATGCCGATTCGCTCATTGCCTACTGCAACACCCACGGCCTGCGGCCGATGGAATATTTCCGCCAATGCATAACACTCGCCAACAGCCACAGCGATTATCAGTCAGCCCTCGCCTATACCGATTCCGCCATGCAGATGCTGACGCCAACGATGCACGACTACGCCATCTTTGCATTTGAGCGCGCCATCATCTACCGCGAAATGGGTAAGTCAGAGCTGTACCACCAGTGGCTCATTCGCTCCGCCATCACCGATGTACAATGCGGAATAACGGACAACGGCTCATCATGGATGGTGGCGATGGAGGCATATAACGCAGGCGATCTGGACCGCGCGTACCGCTACATCAATTATTCGGTCAGCAATGCCAACACCTTCGGTGCAGTCACCCGCTATCAACAGATAGCACCCTTGGCCCTCATCATCAGCCGCAGCCTTGAGGAGGAGCAGCAACAGTTCAACTTCAGGTTGTGGGCAGTTGTCATCCTGCTGATTGTAGTAATCATAGGCATTATCATCGCTGTAGTGGTAGCCCAGAAGCGCAATAACGAGTTGCACGCTCTGAACCACAAGCTGCGCACGCTGAACGGGCAACTGGAAGAGAGCAATATGGTGAAGGAGCAATATATATGCCGCTACCTGGAGGTGTACAGTGATATGATCGACCGGATGGCACGAATGGCTCGAAAAACAGAGAAGGACCCTGATGCCTTTGTGCGCAAAGAGATGATGGTTTTCTACCGCGATTTCGACCGCACCTTCCTCACGCTCTACCCTACGTTTATCAATGATTTCAACGCACTGCTGCAACCCGGGGCACGCATAACTCCCAAGCAGGGGGATATTCTGACCACTGAGTTGCGTATCTTTGCCCTTGTGCGCCTCGGAATAGACGCGAGCGCCAAGATTGCACAACTGCTACGCTACGCCCCCAACACAATATACAACTACCGCGCCCAGATACGCAATGTGGCACTGGCAGGGAAGGATGATTTTGAGCGGCAAGTAAGACGCATAGGTCGCAGCGTCGTAACGGCATGACACGGGCAACCACCACCCCCATATATCACTCAAAAAAGAGCAAACTGAAAAAAAATCACAAAATCAGCAACAATATTGCAAATAAATTTGCATTTGTCAATAAATTTTTGTAACTTTGTAGCCGAATCTGCAAGCTGCCCCCATTTCCAATGGCGTTTAAACAATAATTAAACATCATTCGGGGAACGTTTCAACCAAGTAATCAACCACAACATACATGGATAGCTACATCAACATCAAAGTCCGCGTTTGGCGTCAAGCCGGACCGAAAGCAAAAGGTTATTTTGAGACCTATGAACTCAAACACATCTTCCAAGGTGCGTCGTTCCTTGAAATGATGGATATTCTGAACGAGCAACTGATCAGTGAGCACAAAGACCCCATCGCGTTCGACCATGATTGCCGCGAGGGTATCTGCGGTATGTGCTCGATGTATGTGAACGGGCATCCTCATGGTCCAGACAGCGCGATAACGACCTGCCAGCTGCACATGCGCAAGTTCAACGACGGCGATACAATCACTGTTGAGCCATGGCGCAGCCACGCTTTCCCTGTTATCAAGGATCTGATGGTTGATCGCAAGGCATACGACAAGATTATGGCAGCCGGCGGATTCATTTCGGTTAACACCGGTGGTGTCCCGGACGCCAATGCCATACCTATCCCCAAGCCTGCAGCTGACGAGGCTATGGATGCAGCCAGCTGCATCGGTTGTGGCGCATGTGCCGCTGCATGCAAGAATGGTTCGGCCATGCTGTTCGTAGCCGCCAAGGTAAGCCAGCTCGCCCTGCTGCCGCAAGGTAAGATTGAGGCGAAGCAACGCGCTAAAGCAATGGTGGCAAAGATGGATGAACTCGGTTTCGGTAACTGTACGAACACCGGAGCGTGCGCAGCCGAGTGCCCGAAGCAGGTTAGCCTGGCTAACATCGCCCGCCTGAACCGAGAGTTCCTCTGCGCCAAGTTCAGCGATTAAGTACAAATACACCCCGGCATCCGTCAGAGGAATGTCGGGGTGTATTGTGTCTGTACAATTAGGCGTGCTACATCAATCGCGCAAGATAGCGGTGCACGATATGCGTCGGAAAGCCCATCACCGTATAAAAAGATCCGTGAATACTACTCACCGCTGTGTAGCCTATCCACTCCTGAATACCATAAGCCCCTGCCTTGTCCATCGGGCTATAGTGCGATACATAATAATCGATGTCCGCATCCGTGAGCGGCAGGAAAGTCACATCACAGCAATCAACCTCGGTATCCAAAACCACATTGCTTCCCTGCCCTGCGCAACGGGCAAAAGTCACAGCCGTATATACCTGATGCGTCTTGCCCCCAAGCAGGCGGAGCATTTGCTTGGCTTCGGCTGCGGAATGCGGCTTGCCTAACACCTGACCATCCAGCCAAACGATTGTATCCGATGTAATGAGTAAATCGCCCGCGGCTAATGCATGCGTGCGCGTGTATGCCTGCGCCTTGGCGCGCGATATATACATAGGTATATCGCCCCCCTGCAGATTAGCCGGATACGACTCGTCGGCATCTATAGTGACCTCGGTATGAGGTACATCCAATCCGCGCAACAGCTCTCTGCGGCGTGGAGATTGCGACCCTAAAATAATGTTCATACCATCTGATTGATTACGTAGCTGTACAGCACCCCCATGACCATGACAAACTTCATTACCACCTGCGCGGTGCGGTAGTCAGAAGATATACGTGCCGACCATAGCAGCCACAATTCGCACGCTATGGGTATCAGCAGCCCGAGCACGACGTAACGTATGTGCAACGAGCGCCATACGTGGGGGAAGGGTATAACCGCCCATGCCAACCAAACTATTGCACCTGCCATCAGCAGGAGCAAGACCGTGACGATAATCTTCGTCGCCTGCTCGCCCAACACGACAGGCAGCGTGTGGCACTCCAGTTCGCGATCCCCCATCTGGTCCTGCAGATCTTTGATGATCTCGCGAATAAGTGTTGCGACAAAGGCAAATGCCGCAAAACCTCCTATCCACAGATACAGTTCACGTGGCAGCGTCAGGTACTCCAGCACATTGATACCGTTCACGTTGGAGTAATGCAACTTGAGGTACGCCACATTGCTCACGGCTATCAGCAGCGGACACAGTGCAGCCGTCAATGCTACAATCAGATTACCGACCACCAACTGCCGCTTGTAGGACGCCGAATAGAACCACAACAGCCCTGGCACAAAGATGATGATGACAGCAGTCACCCAACTATGCAGCACCCACGAGGCAGCAAGGCCGCATACGATGCCTGCCGCCGTCAGCACCTGAAAGAGCCGCATCGCCTGTTGCTTGCTCACGCTGCGCGTTACTATCAGACGATCCGGACGATTGATGGCATCAATCTTGACATCAAAATAATCATTGATCACATACCCGCCTGCGGCTATCAGCACCACTGCCGCAATCAGCAGGGTGAGTAGCCACCACGGGAGCTGTTCGCCGAAATATGCAGCGCGGAGAAGGGGTGTTGCCACCCACTTCTCCATCACATACATCACAAGCATCGTCATCAGCAGGTTCTGCCAACGAACCAATAGCAGGTAATCTCGTAGTTTATCCATATAGTGTGATTATAAATGCGGCAGAGCTGTCTAATACAGCTTGAGTATAGCACCCGTCCAAGCCGGCAGCGTGACACAGAAGGGTGCAGACGACATCAGCGGACCTTCGTAGGTCTTGCCGCTCAACAAGTCCTCGGCATGAACACTCAGTTTCTCGTCTATCTGCAGATACACAAAGGCATCGGTCGGTATCGTTACGGGTATATCCACCTGCCTGTCGGCAAAATTGACGACAATCAGCAGCACCTCCTTACCATGTTTGCGCAGGTAGGCAAACTGCTTGTGCCGGTTGAACCCCTCGCCCTGTGCGTACTCCAGATCATACATCTTGCCTTCTGCAATGGCGGGATTAGTCTTGGCAATCTGCAGCAGTTGCTTATAGAATGAGCGTAACTCACGCTGCTCATCGTCCAGCCCGCCGCCATCAAACTTGCCATTATTCGTCCACGCCTGCATACTGCGCACACCCCAGTAGTCAAAGATGGTTGTACGCCCGTCCATGCCTGAGAATCCCTCGACATCCATGCCCTTCTCTCCCAACTCTTGTCCAGAATAGATCATCACAGGATTTGTGCCTAACGTGGCGGCAACGATCATTGCCGGCTCGGCGGCACGGCCGCTACCGCAGTAGAAGCCGGAGGCAAGGCGTTGCTCATCGTGATTCTCAAGGAAATATAGCATCTTTCCCATTATATCACCGGCAGCCTGCCACTGATAGGATATACCTTCGGCTGAATAGTCGCGGCTGGTTACGCCACGCAGATAATCGTACATCCCGACCTTGTCGTACAGGTAATCAAACCCTGCGGCTATATACGGCCTATATAATCCGGGATCATAGATCTCAGCTATGAACTGCACCTGCGGGAACACGGCACGCACGCGATGAATAGCCCAGTCGAAGAACTCAACCGGCACCATGTGCGCCATATCCACGCGGAAGGCATCTATACCCTTACCTGCCCAATACAGCAGGATGTCGCACATCTTTCTCCACGTATCGGGGATAGGATCAAACTGATGCTCACAACCGCCCAGATAATGCACACCGTAGTTCAGTTTCACCGTCTCGTACCAGTCGTTCTCCGAAGGGTGCGCGGTAAAACAATCGTTGCCGGTGACCTTGGCAGGGTACTCGTGGTAATCACCTATATCAAACGACGGACGGAAGGCCTCACCCGGGATGTAGTAGAAGTTATTCAGCGGCGAGAAAGCCCACTCGGGGTGATCATGCTCTCCGAGGTCGTCGACACCTTTCGGCCGGCACGCCGACTTGTACTCACGGGATACGTGGTTGGGCACAAAGTCAATGATAACCTTCATGCCCGCTTTGTGCGTACGCGATACCAGAGCCTCAAACTCCTCCATGCGTTTCTCGGGGTGCACTGCGAGGTCGGGGTCGACATCATAGTAGTCTGTTATTGCGTACGGACTGCCTGCTTTGCCCTTGGTGATGGCCGGGGTATTCAGTTCAGCCGTAGCATGGCGAATCACGCCGGTGTACCACACATGCGTAACGCCCAACTCCTGTATCCCCTTCAGTGCCTTGGTAGTGATACCGGCAAAGGTACCACAACCATTCACTGATTTGTCACCGCGGGGAACACGCGCTGTCACATAGTTGGTGAACCAACGCGGAAAGCATTGGTAAATGATAACCTTGCTCATACATTCAACTAATTACCCCACCAATGCAGCGGTGTCGCTGGCTATCATCAGTTCCTCGTCAGTAGGTATAACCACCACTTTCACCTTGGAGTCGGGTGTAGAGATCACAGCTTCCTTGCCACGGATGGTTTCGTTCAGTGCCTCATCCACCTTCACGCCCATGTACTCCATATCACGACATACCTCAGCGCGCATCGAGGCCTGGTTCTCACCCACGCCGGCGGTGAACACGATAATATCCACACCGCCCATAGCTGCAGCGAAGGCGCCTACGTACTTCTTGATCCTATAGTTATACATATCCGACGCCAGCTTCGCACGCTCATTGCCGGCGGCTACCGCTGCCTCCAGATCGCGCATATCCGAGCCTACACCTGAGATGCCAGCCACGCCGGACTTCTTGTTCAGCAGGTCGGACATCTGGTCAGGATTCAAGCCAAGCTTCTTCTGCAGGAACGTAACCGCACCGCCGTCCACATCACCGCTGCGCGTACCCATCATGATGCCCTCCAGCGGGGTCAGACCCATCGTCGTATCCATACACTTGCCGTTCTTGACTGCTGCCAGCGAACCGCCGTTGCCGATATGGCAGGTGATGATGCGCTGCTTGGTATAATCCACGCCAAGGAACTCGCATACACGCGCGCTCACGTACCTATGTGATGTACCATGGAAGCCGTAGCGGCGTACGCCATACTTCTCATACACCTCGTACGGCAGCGCATACATGTAGCTGTACTGCGGCATCGTCTGATGGAACGCCGTATCAAACACACCTACCTGCGGCAGACCGGGCATCAGCTCCTCAACGGCACGTATACCCTTCAGGTTAGCGGGGTTATGCAGCGGAGCAAGATCGCTCACTTCCTGAAAGGCCTTGATCACCTCCGGCGTTATCACTACCGACTGAGCAAACTTCTCGCCGCCATGCACCATACGGTGACCTACGGCATCTATCTCTTTCAGACTCTTGATTACGCCTATCTCCGGATCAGTCAGCAGGCTGAAGATGAACTTCACACCCTCGGTATGCTCCGGCATATCGTGCATGATCTGCTTCTTCTCGCCGTTTGCGAGCTTCACTTTTACAAATGCACCGTCCAGACCTACGCGCTCGGCACCGCCTGACGTCATGACACGCTTGTCGTCCATATTGTACAAGGCATACTTGATAGACGAACTTCCACAATTCAAAACTAAGATTTTCATGGTTTATTGTTGTTTAATTGTTTTTGAATACTATTACATACGTTCACTCCGCCGCCCTCAAATAAATACTGCAATAGCTTTTACACCTGTCTGATTCGGCTTTCGACTTTGAGCGCAGCGGTCATTTTATCTTGGAGCGCAGCAGTCTATTTTATCGCCTGATTAGCCGTTATCACTACCATTTGCACGATATCCTGCACCTTGCATCCGCGGCTCAGGTCGTTCACCGGTGCGGCTATGCCTTGCAGAATAGGTCCTACGGCATCCGCGCCTGAGAAACGCTCTACCAGTTTGTAACCGATGTTACCGGCCTGCAGATCTGGGAAGACGAGTACGTTGGCGTGCCCTGCCACCTTGCTGCCCGGGGCTTTCTTCTCGCCCACACTCGGGATAAGGGCAGCGTCTGCCTGCAGCTCGCCGTCAATCTGCAATTCAGGAGCCAGCTCTTTGGCCATCGCCAAGGCTGCGGTCACCTTGTCCACATTCTCATGCTTGGCTGAACCTTTGGTTGAGAATGACAGCATGGCTACTCGCGGTTCGATACCGGCTATGGTGCGTGCCGTCTCTGCCGTGGATACGGCTATCTGCGCCAGCTCTTCGGACGTCGGATTAGGGTTGACGGCACAGTCGGCAAACAACAGGAAACCCTCTTCACCCAGCTGTTTGGCAGGCGTGAACATCAGGAAGGCACCTGACACGATCTTGCAACCCGGTTTGGTCTTCAGTATCTGGAAGGCGGGACGGATCGTATCTGCCGTCGTACCACGTGCACCGGCCAACTCGCCGTCGGCATCGCCCGCCTTGATCATCAGGCAACCGAGGTACAGGGGATCTTGCGCTTTCTTCTTCGCCTCGTCCTCTGTCATACCTTTCGCCTTGCGCAGTTCGTACAGCAGGTTGGCATACTCCGCCATCTTCGGGTCGGTGGCAGGATCAAAGATCGTGGCTTTGTCGATATGCTCATACCCCTTTTCCTGCGCCATGCGGCGGATGGTGACAGGGTCGCCGATCAACGTCAGACGGGCTAAGCCTTGCTCCAAAATAATATTTGCTGCCTCCAGTGTGCGTGGTTCATCGCCCTCAGGCAACACGATGCGCTGCGGATTACTTTTCGCACGCGCGTACATTGCATTTAATATATCCATAACTATGTTTATTTGATTATTTTGCCTCTTTACAGCCATCGCTCTACCACTTTCCATTTGCGATAGGCGGACACTGATGCGACCATCTTACCCGATTGGTCACAAATACCATACAAAGTTACACATAAAATTGCAAATTTGCAAGCACTTTGCACTTTTTTTTTCTTTTTTGTGTTTTTTTTTCGATTTTTCTTGCATATTTCAAAAAAAAGTTGTATCTTTGCAATCGGTTTGTAAAAAGTTGCAACAAATTACTTGTGTCATGCGCGTAAAATCATTACTTGTTACCCTTGCTCTTTGCGGTGCTGTGAGTGCTGCTATGGGGCAACAAAACTCGGCGAACGACGAGGAGTTGGGTGTGCACCCCTACAAGGAGACATCTAACATGGCGGAGCAAACTACCGGTTTCTCTCTCATCTTCCACGGCGGTGTCAATGTTTTCAATGGCGATTATCCTACCGAGCGATTTACAAACTTCGGTTACCCGTCTGCAGGTTTGAATTTAGAGTACAACTTCTCACCTATGTGGGGTATCGGCATGGGGTACGGTTTTGCGATGCCGCAAGTCAAAACTTCAAGAGACGAGATTTTCATTGACGCCAACGGTGCTTCACTCACGATGCCAAAAGGATCGGTGGTGCACAAGGGGATGATGCACAAGGGGCAGGTTTATCTGACATTCGACATTATCAATGCATGGTTCCCACGCGCCTGGACTGACATCTTTGGCTTGAACTTGTTCGCAGGTATCGGTGCTGCATGGTATAAGAACAGCGTTTCGTTCCACGACACAGGCATAACCGATGCTACCGGCAAGGAGGTTCCGTCACAGAAGTACGTTCAGGATGGTGATGATGACCATGCGCATGGCAACTACGAGACTGTCGGATTTGTGCCTCTGGGTGCCTCAGCCGAGTTCAACGTATCACGGCAGATTGCTATCGGTGCACGCTTCCAATATAACATGTTCCTCAACGATTATGTGGACAACCGGTATCGGAGCAACGCCAACAAGCGCAACGACGGCATGTACGACACCGAGATTTTCCTCCGCTGGAAGATTGACGCCAAGAAGAAGAATCACCTGATGAACGTTGCTTCCATTGATGTGATGGATGAGAAGTATTACAACTCACATCCTACACGCCGCAAACGTCCGCATGTTGTAGACACCTTGGTCATCTACCACCGCGACACCATCGTTATCATCCAACGCGACACCATCGTTGCCGGCAATGTACCTGCAGAAGAGCCAGTACAGATTGTTGAGCAACCGAAGCCCGCTACCGACCCATGTGTGGACAAAGAGTTGTACCCGGGTTGGGAGTCAGAAGCCATCGCAGTGGTTGTGGAGGGACAGTCGCTCAGCCGCTTGGCACGCAAGTATTACAACAACACGTTCTGCTGGGTTTACCTATGGATCGCCAACCGAAACGTTGCACCCGATCCGAATCTTATCCTGCCCAAGTGCGTGCTCAAGGTACCCAAACTCAACGATTGCCAACTCAAGATCACCAAGCAGGAAGCCAAGGATATGAGCGCACGCTATCGTGCAGAGTAATAGATTTCAGGTTTACCGAGTGCCTGATGTATGAGCCAAGCTTGGCTCATTGAAACTCGGTATCACTCCCCTTCAGCCGACAGGCTGACACGGGGTCCCGACAAAACGTGCGGAGCAATGTTTTGGTGGGGAGAAGCGGAGGCAATGGTGCGCCTCATTTCGAAGAGCGAAATCAATTAGCACCATTTGCCGAACACGCAGGCGAGGTCTCATAGCTCAGTTGGTTAGTAGCACCTGACTCATAATCAGGGGGTCCTAGGTTCAAGCCCTAGTGGGACCACAAAAAGCGGAAGTAATCCTTCCGCTTTTTGTTTGGTATTTATCTTGTTTTTGTGGGGGAATATCACCCCCTCTTTAGTTCTGCACGCACAACACATAATTACGCAACCAGGCATCTATATCCTCAATCGTGCTGTCAATATGCTTGCGCACAATCTGCCGGCGGTGATAGATCGTCTGTTTCTGCACGTTCAGCAAGATACTCATATCATTGTCAGTGGCGCCGATGATAGACAATATGGCAAACTGCATATCGCTCTCCGTCAGTTGCGGATAATCGCCCCGCAAGCGGCTGATGGCGCCGTCCAACGCTTTATCCACTGAATCCACCAGTTCGTTCAGACTCTCTTTGCTCATCGTCAGCTGCTCATCGCGGTAGGTCTGCAACCATTTGGGGAACTCGACCTCCTTGCCGCGCATCCGCTGCATCTCTATTTCGCGTGTCAGACTAACCTTCTGCTGCAGCCGCTCAAGCGCTAACTGCAGTTGCTGCACATACTTCTCACGCAGTGCCTTCATCGCTGCCGCCTGCTCACGACGGCGTTGCTGCCAATAGCGCCACAACACAACCAGTAGTACAACTAACACGACCAACAGCAGTACCAGTATCACCGACACCATCTGCTGCCACCTGCGCTCGCGTTGTGCCTCGGCTGCCAACTGTTTCTCGCGCGCTACATCATACTGCAGTGCCAGCGCGTACGTACGCGCACCGGCATCGCGTTGCAACTCATCTATCTTGCGGTCATAAAGATTCAACAACACCTCATACGCCTCGCCGGTCTTACCACGCTGCTGCAATACCTTACTGCTCAGGTAGGCATAACTCTCGGCAAACCAATACATATATGCTGAATCCTTCGGCTGCAGACGTTCAAGATAATACGATGCTGAATCGGTCGCATGCTCCGCCAGCAGTATCTCCACTATCTCTGAGTACCGCGCGTGCGCGCTATACTCCTCCGCCAGACGCTTGCACACTGCCAAACGCTGCGACACACTGTCAGGGTAGCATAACTGATACCGGTAGGCGGATATATCTAATAGCAACAGCTCGCTATGTGCCTGGCGGGCGTAGTCTTCCGCATAACGGAAATATACCAATGCGCTATCCGTCTGTGCCTGCGCAAGCGCTATAGTCCGCGCCAAATCGCGATACGCGCAGGAGGTAATCATCGCGTTGCTACCCTGCGACAACAGCGGGATAGCCTTTCTATAGTAATCTTGCGCCACATTATACAACTGGTTACTCTCACTCGAATTTCCCATATAGAACCACGTGTAACCCAACAGCTCGGTACGACGCTGCCAATCGTCGGCACTTACTGACGACTGACGAATACCCAGCAGACTCGTTTCAGCCTGCTTCAGGTAGATGGTCGCTTCTTCGTACTTGCTCTGCTGGTTCGAGGCAATGCCTAACTTGTAGTATTCTTCACCCTCCGACAGGCGCTTTGGGGCATCCGAACCGCCTATATTACACGATGTGACTGATATTGTCACACCCGTCAGGGCGCAAAAAACAGCACGTACAACTTTATTTTTCGTCACAATTTGTAACATATTGATATTCTATTATTTCATTTGGGTCAAAAACAGGGGTCGTACAACTGCAAAATTTGCATTTTTCAAAAAAAAGCCGTACCTT
>JAFSPC010000129.1 GCA_017443075.1 Paludibacteraceae bacterium | reverse complement strand
TTCTGCACAGACGTTCGTTGCTGAATTTACGGAATCATGGTGCAGCCGCGTGACGGTAACATACGGACCTGATGCCGGAGGCGGTACGGTTTCTGCCGCTCATTGCAATTGCGAATGGTACTTGAGGGCAACGCCGTCGAGTGGCTATACGTTTACAGGATGGACCGACGGATGTACGGATAACCCGCGCGTGGCTGTGTTGGATGATCCGTCTAAAGATTCGTTCGATTTCCGGGCTCAATTTGTCCTGACGGCTAATCTCCCGTGCGATCACGACTCAATAACGATGACTGAAGGGCACGGAGTTATTACAGCAGTAAAAGATGGCTGTAATTGGACGCTAACGGTAACGCCGGATGCAGGCTGGGAGTTTACAGAATGGAGTGATGACCACTCCACTACCAATCCGCGCGTGGTGACACTTTCGCCAAATGATTCATACGTTAAGTACAAGGCTATTTTCACATACGTGGCGTGCAAACCATTCCGTGCAGTATATGATGCCCATACAGGCGGTACGGTATCCGCTTCGCGAACAGACTGCTCCTTGACTCTGACGGCAACACCTGATGCCGGCTATGAGTTTGACAGTTGGAGTGATGGTAGTTTGGCAAACCCGCACATCGTTACTATCGATGATCCGAGCGCAAAGTCACTTACTTTTACGGCACGGTTCCGCCCGTTCTCGTGTAACTACAACACTTCAGTTTTGGAGGGATTCGGTACGATTAGGGCAGAGCAACTGAGTTGCGATCCCTGTTCGTACAGATTGACGGCTGAACCTTCTGCAGGCTATGAGTTCATACAATGGAGTGATGCCGTTTCGACTAATCCGCGTGATGTTACGATAGATATCAGTGTCGATCCCGACACGAAAGTATCTTACGCTACGTATACGGCTCAGTTTGAGGATATCTATTGCCGAAACGTGCGCGATGTGCATACGGATTGCGATGGAGGAACGATTGTGGCGTCGCGCCGAAAGGGATGCGAGTGGCTGCTCACAGCCGTGCCAGCAAATAGTTCATACGAGTTTACCTGCTGGAGCGACGGACATACAGGCAACCCGCGCATCATAGAATTTGAGCGCGAAAGTACAGAATCTTTTGAATTGTCAGCAAACTTTGCGCCATGCCCATATTATACCGTTTTGACAAGCGGTACAGAGTATGGAACAATAACTGCGACGCAAGAGAATGCGAGTGCCGGTTGCGAGTGGACGCTGACCGTTGCGCCGAAAGAAGGCTGGGAGTTCAGTCAATGGAGTGACGGATCAACAGACAACCCTCGTGTTAAAACTACGAATGGAAACCCGTTTGACATCAGTGCTGAATATACAGGTACATATAGTAAAGACTTCCGGTCTGTAATCACCAATCCTGTCGGAGGTGGTTCGGTAACGGTTGAGAACTGTAACTACTCATGGACAATGATAGCCACGCCCGATACGGAAAATGGCTATCAGTTTGCAGGATGGGAAGATGGCTCCATTACGAATCCGCGTAGTCTTGATATCGATCCTGCAGATCCCGAACAGGAGTATAGTGCCTTATTCCTGATTCCTGACGGTCGAATTGACGGCTGGTTGTACAATGGACTGGAAATCACAACGAACAGCACAGACATTCTGGATGGTGGCAGTACAGCCCGTGCCAACTTGTATGCTGATGGTACATTGATTGTAGAGAATGCCGCAGTAAGTCAAAAAGACTATGGTAGATGGATGGTAACATTTAACCTGAGTGCGCTAAATGAACACGCCGGAGAACTTCTACAGATGCGTGTGTTTGATGCATGTGACCAATTGTCGTGTGCCATAGATACGGTTGTGCCTATTGTAATAACCAACAATACGCTGTTTACAACCCTCTCAGCCCCCGATAGTGTAGATGTACAGGTAGTGCGTGGTGTGCTTACCATAGATAGGAATGCTGTATTAAAGGAGTTGGATATTTATGCTGATGCACAAGTATCTCTACCTGCAGAGAAGACACTTTCCGTCCAGCACGTATATATGCGTGGTGACGGCCCGGTTGGTGCTTATCCTAAATTCTCTGTTAACGGTTCACTGACCAACGCCAACCTTGATACCATATATTACGATTACAAGCTTGATTACCATGCATACTATCCGTTGGCTATTCCATATACGGTGGCATGCAACAAGATTCGTACCAAGACGGGCCATACCCCTATGTACGAGGTATCGTGGTATAACGGCGATGACCGAGCTCTAAATGAGACAGGTTGGACGGTATATGATGATTTGGCAGTTGGCGCAAGCATCAAAGTAGGAGAGGGATATTCAATCTTTGCTGTACCTGAAGAATGGAATTCGGAGATGCAGAACTCCGTGGTGCTGCGATTCCCGATGAAAGCTGCTCTCTCTTCGGGTGAGCCCGAAAAGAATGTGTCCGTTGCGCTGCATAATTACGAAGGGGTTACCAACGGGTCTAACAAGAATTGGAATCTTATCGGTAATCCGTATCTGACAAGCTATGCGCACGAAAACGACGAGAAACTGATGGCTGTTGGCTACTATATACCTAATCCCTTGGGTTCGGGATATATAGATACAGGTGAGAAATTGCGTTACTTAACATGGTCGCTTGATGGTCACCGCAGTTACATACAGAAACGCATCACCGAAACGTCCATGTCGTCTTTCCGTACTTATTTCGTTCAGGCAGCTGTAGATGGCGTACTTAACTTCAGTCTGTCTCGTCGAGCCAATGCACCTCATCGCCAGTGGATGGCATCTGAACCTGAGCAAGAGACTGCAAACAAGGAGTACGAGTTGGGTGTTACGCTTGCCAATGATTCCATCAGCGATGGCACCGGCCTGCTATACGGTGAATTGTTTACGCAGTCGTACGAGATGAATGCTGACCTTGTGAAGATGTTCGGAACGAATCAGCCCATGTCGTTCTATTCAATAGGTGCGAATAGTGAACCGCGTGCATACAACGCCCTGCCTCTTGCCGATGCTCAGCAGCCTGTGCCGCTTGGTTTCCGTAACGCTCCGCTCGGAACCATGCAAGTGGCGTTTGATACGATTCACTATGATGCTTCGTTGTTTGATGCAGTATGGTTGCTTGATTACGAAACGGGCAATACGATTAACCTGATAGATGAGCCGTATATCTTCATGAACAAGCAGACTTCTTCCGACACGCGGTTAGCACTATTTGCTATTCCCGCCGTTGAGCAAGACACTCCTACCGGCACGGATATAGTAAGTAGTGACGTGCAAGGCGTAGAGGTGTATGACATGCTCGGAAGACGCGTCAATACCAAATTAGTTGACCTACCCCAGGGTGTATATGTTGTCGTTGAGAATGGAATACCAAGAAAGGAGGTTGTAAAATGAGATTCTTGCTTCGTTTTTCTACCGTGCTCCTTATGAGTATTTGGGGTGTCAACGCATATTCGCAGCTCTCATCCGCCACTAATTATAATGGCGGAAGAGAGGTCGCGGAATATAACCAGATTGGGATGAAATCTACATCGGCGTTTTCTGCTAATGATGTGCAACCGCAGAGTATGTATGGTGCAACTTCGCAAAACCTGTACGGCAACTATACCATTCCGATGGCAGCCCAGGATATACGTGGTGGCGAAATACTTGAAGATGATGAACCCAGTTACGCTGGAATTCGTAAGGCACTTGGTGGTGGAGGATATCGTCCCGGTTACGATCCTGAGGACCCATTTCACACGTCAGTAGGCGAAGTACCGGTTGCGCTGATTGCGATACTCGCCCTCGTCTGTGCTGCGAGCATACGTAGGTGCAGGCAGCGGGAGGAAAAGATGTTGTGATGGCGTGATGGCGTGATGACGTGATGGCGTGATGGCGTGATGGCGTGATGTTGTGATGGCGTGATGGCGTGATGACGTGATGGCGTGATGGCGTGATGGCGTGATGGCGTGATGGCGTGATGACGTCATCTTGGCATTGTGAGTGGGAGTTAATGGGAAGAGGGGTCGAATTTTCGTGTACCAGTGCAGTTGGGGTAGTCAGAGCAACTCCAGAACGGTTTGCCTGAGTTGAGACCTTTCCTTGCCATGCGTTTGAGCATCGGTTTGCCACATAGCGGGCATGCCGGTGCTTCGGCTTGTATGCTGTCAGCCGTGCGTTGCTTGAGTCGTTCTGCCGTGAGGGCTTCGGTGAATCCGCCCTCTTGCCTGAACTGCTCAAGTTGCTTGTCAATCTGTTTGTTGATCATCATTGTGAGACGGTCGCAGAGTACGAGAATACTGCGTGCCACGCGAATAGAGTCATCTGCCGTAAGCCATTGGTCGAACTTCTGTTGTTGCTGTAGGACGTGTTGGCAACTCCGGAATTGCACATCATCCTTATATGTCGGAGTGTCCAACCTGATGGCTGTGAGTTGTGCATATTCGTTTGAGCTGACTGACCATGGCGTCTGCTTGTGCTGTAGCAGCCAGTTGATATAGTCGTTTGCCAGTTCGGCAAGGCTGGCGCGGGCAACGTCCGTGAGCTTCATTTCCGTCTCACGTGAGGTGTAATGGCGTGATGTCCCCTCTGCAATGTTCGCGGTGCATGAGCGGGCTGCTTGCGTCATCTGGTCAAACTGGCGGCCGCACGGGTCGTTCTGCAAGTTGAGGAACTTGCGGCAGAATGACTGCGTGGCAAGTTGGATGATGTTGGCGAGGACCCAAGTGTCCAGCCAGAAGTAGGAGACGTTACCGATTTTCATGAGGGGGGTGTTTTTTTGTTGTGTCGTGATGGCGTGATGACGTTATGTCGTGATGTCGTCATGGCGAAGGGGTGTTATGTTGTTGTGTCGTGATGTTGTCATCGCGTGATGTCGTCATGACGAAAGATTGTGATGTTGTTATGTCGTGATGGCGTGATCGCGTGATGTCGTCATGACGAAGGGGGGCGTCAGATGGTTGTTTTGGCGTAGGGGACGGCATCGATGGGGCAGAAGGCGCCATCAAGGTACTTGTAGTACGCCGCCTGAGCGATCATCGCTGCATTGTCGGTAGTGAACGAGAACGGCGGTATGAACGCCTGCCAGTGGTAACGCCGTGCATAGTCGAGGAGAGCGGCACGCAGTCCGCTGTTCGCACTGACGCCGCCCGCCAGCGCTACCCGGCGTATGCCGAGGTCGTTGGCGGCTTTCTTGAGTTTGCGCAGCAGGATGTCAATCACCGTGGCTTGCAAGGCAGCACAATAGTCCTCTCGCAGGTTGGGTATGCGCTGAGCGAGTGCGTCAATCGTATCAACACTTTCCGTCTGCATCTGATCGCGCAGGGAGTAGAGGAACGAGGTCTTCAGTCCGGAGAACGAGTAGTCGTAGCCCGGGATGTTTGGTCTGGCAAGCGGGTAACGTTTGGCGTCACCCGCCTTCGCCAGTTTGTCGACCCAGGGTCCGCCCGGGTAGGGTAAGCCGAGCACCTTGGCGCACTTGTCGAATGCTTCGCCTGCGGCGTCGTCGATCGTCTGACCGATGATCTGCATGGCGGGGAGGTGTCGTGATGTCGTGATGTCGTTACCTCGTGCTGTCGAACAAGAATTTTCGACAAGCACTATCTGGCTGTTGCCACCGCTGACGAGCAGGCAGAGGAAGGGGTAGTCGGGATGCCGGAACTCGATGCCCTGCAGCTTGGTGTTGGCGGCAATCATCTCCGGTGCAGGGTGGACGAAATGTGCCATGACATGCCCCTGAAGGTGGTTGACCTCGATGAGCGGTATATGCAGACTCAGCGCCATCCCCTTGGCAAACGATGTGCCGACGAGCAGGCTGCCCAACAATCCGGGGCCGCGTGTGAAAGCAATGGCACTGAGTTCGGACTTGCCGATGCCGGCACGGCGCAATGCTGCGTCCACTACGGGTACAATGTTCTGCTGGTGGGCACGGCTCGCCAGTTCGGGTACGACGCCTCCGAACTCCTCATGTACGGATTGGGAGGCGGTGACATTACTCAAAAGCAATCTGTCGCGGATAACGGCAGCGGATGTATCATCACAACTGGATTCGATAGCAAGAATAGTTATCAAGGCTGTAAGAAGAATTAAAAATTCAAAATTAGCCAAGCGCAATGGCTGATGACTAATTTGTCGATAATTTACAAAAAAACATACAAAATTACAACAAATATTTGGAATTTCCAAAAAAAAGTTGTATATTTGTAGGCTTTTTTAGAGTAGAAAGTAAAAAGTAGAAAGTCGAAAGCAGAAAAAGGAATGTATTTATATATATTTTTGGTATGGATCGCCTCGCTGTTCGGTCATCGAAAGGCACGTATGCTGTTCGATGGTCAGCGTAGTGCTACAGATACCTTGCGTTTGCGCCTGATGCATCAGCCCAGCCGCGCGCGGCGTATATGGATTCATGTGGCATCGGTAGGCGAGTTTGAGCAGGCTCGCCCGATCATTGAGCGGTTGCGATCCGAGCAACCGGAGGTGCAGATCGTGCTCACGTTCTTTTCGCCGTCGGGGTACAACCTGCGCAAAGATTACGACAAGGCGGATGCGGTGACGTATCTGCCATTTGCTACGCGCAGGAATGCCCGCGTGTTTCTGGATGTTGTGAAGCCGGATATGGCCATCTTCGTCAAGTACGAGTTCTGGCCTGCCTACCTGCGCGAGCTTGCCAACAGGGGAATAAAGACATACAGCATATCCGCCATCTTCCGCCCTCAGCAGGTCTTCTTCCGCTGGTGGGGTAAGCCGTATCGGAATATCCTAAAGAAATTTACCGCGATCTATGTTCAAGATGAGCGTTCGGCACGGTTATTGCGGGATAATGGAATAAACCACGTGGAGGTAGCCGGTGATACACGTTTTGACCGCGTGCACGCCATTGCTCAGCAGGCGAAAGATATACCTCAGATAGCCCGCTTTGTAGAGGGCGGCGCGAAGGTGATCATAGCCGGCAGCACGTGGCCACCCGACGAGGCGTTGCTATCGCGCTATGTGTCAGAGCACCGTGATGTGCGACTGGTGCTGGCACCGCAGGAGATTCATGAGGGGCACCTGCATCAGATCTTCCAGCAGTTTGAGGGTCGCTATGTGCGTCTGACTCAGGCGACGGTGAATAACCTTGATGCGGTGCGTGTGTTGGTGGTGGATACGATGGGGATGCTGTCATCTGTCTATCGCTATGGCAAGGTGGCGTACATAGGCGGAGGTTTCGGGGTAGGGATACACAACACGATAGAGGCTGCCGTGTTTGGCATGCCGGTAGTGTTCGGCCCCAAGTACAAGCATTTCCGCGAGGCCTGTGCTCTGATAGATGCCGGCGGCGCACGCACGGTGAGGAACTATGCCGAGTTTGAGGCCGCGATGGATAATGCGCTTGATGATTATGAGGCGATAGGAAAGAAAGCAAAAGATTACGTAGAGTCAGAGCTTGGCGCTACGGACAGAATATACAGCAAACTATTCAAGTAATATGCAAAAACCAGCTATACCCAAAGGAACGCGTGACTTCTCGCAAGTGGAGATGGCACGCCGTAATTACATATTCAACACCATCCGCGACGTGTTCGCGTTGTATGGTTTTGCTCAGATAGAGACGCCCGCCATGGAGCTTATGTCCACGCTGATGGGCAAGTACGGTGAGGAAGGTGACAAGCTGCTGTTCCGCATCCAGAACTCCGGCGAGAAAGCCGGTGAAGCACCCGAGAAAGGTCTGCGCTACGACCTGACAGTGCCGTTTGCGCGCTACGTGGTTCAGCACAGGGATACGATACAATTCCCCTTCAAGCGTTACCAGATTCAGCCCGTGTGGCGTGCCGACCGTCCGCAGAAAGGTCGTTACCGCGAGTTCTACCAATGCGATGTGGATGTGGTAGGGACGAACAGTCTGCTGGCGGAGGTTGAGCTGATACAGATCGTGGAAGAGGTCTATCGCCGCTTGGGCATCCGCGTCAGTCTGCACCTGAACAACCGCAAGGTGCTGGCAGGTATAGCCGAGGTGATAGGTGCGCCCGAGAAGATGGTGGATATAACCGTGGCGATAGACAAGCTTGACAAGATAGGCATAGACAAAGTAAACGAAGAACTGCTGGAGCGCGGCCTGACACCTGAGGCAGTGCAAGCCTTGCAACCCATCCTGCACCTGAGCGGCTCGAATGCTGAAAAGCTCAGCAGTTTGCGCACGATACTGGCGGATAGCGAGATAGGCATGCGTGGCGTAGAGGAGCTGGCAGAGGTGTTTGAGTTGTTGGCAGCCGTCGATTGCCAACTGTCCGTTGAACTTGATCTGTGTCTGGCCCGCGGACTGAACTACTACACCGGCGCAATCTTTGAGGTGAAAGCCTTGGATGTACAGATGGGGTCGATCACCGGTGGCGGGCGCTACGACAACCTGACGGGTATCTTCGGCATGCCGGACGTGTCGGGTGTAGGTATATCCTTCGGTGCGGACCGCATCTATGATGTGCTGACCGAGCTCGACCTCTATCCTGCTGAACTGCAATCGACGACGCAACTGCTGTTCGCCTGCTTTGGCGCGGACGAACTGCGGTTTGCGGCAAAATGTGCGACGACGCTGCGCAAGCAAGGACTGCGCGTAGAGGTTTATCCCGAAGCCGTGAAGATGAAACGCCAGATGGCGTACGCCGATGCCAAGCACATCCCCTACGTGGCTATCATCGGTAGCAATGAATTGGCAGAGCAGAAAGTGATGCTGAAGAATATGCTCACGGGCGAGCAGCGCCTCGTGGGTGTTGAGGGCTTGATGTCTACTGAATTTAATTAACTACATACTAAATAATCATGAAAAAATATATTGTATTGTTTGCCGTGATGGCAATGAGCATAGCCGCATGGGCTGTGCCAGCTAAACGTCAGTTCAGCGATTATCCGCTGCAAGACGGCTCAACCGTCAGTTTGACATTGATGGGTGACGAATACTCCCACTGGTACGCCGCTGCCGATGGCACGGTGTACGTGCAGAACGCCGATGGCACGTTTGCCGCGTCAGAAGCCACAGACGCAGAGATGTTCGCCCGCCGCAAAGCCGCCAGACGCTATCTATCGATGCAGCATCGCCGTGCGCGCCAAGAGTTCGGCAAGACGCCCAATCTGGCACCGCGGGGTATCGTTATCCTTGCCAACTTTGATGACAAAAAGATGCAAAGTACGCATACACAATCAACGTTCGACGAGTTGTGCAACTCAACAAATTGTACGGTTAACAGCGGTTATCCCTCGGCAGCCGAATACTTCAACAGCCAGTCGTATGGTGCTTACAGGCCGCAGTTTGATGTGTTCGGTCCGGTTACGCTGAGCAAGGAGTATGCCTATTATGGCAAGAATGTAGGCGACGATGATGAAGATGAGTATGCCACCGATGCGGTGATAGAGGCATGTATATTGGCTAATCAGCAGTTCGCAGACCTCAATTTTGCCAACTACGACTCGGATAACGACGGTTATGTCGATTTCGTATATGTCATCTATGCCGGCAAGGGTGAGGCTGACGGTGGTGACGCTAACACCATCTGGCCGCACAACTATAGTATTCAGGAGTTGATGGGCTATCCTGACTATACACAATACACCAAGTCACAAACACGTTTGGACGGTGTGTATCTGGACAACTACGCTATGTCCGGGGAGCTGGAGGGCAGAGGTACGCTCAGCGGCATCGGCACGCTGTGCCACGAGTTTGGGCACGTGATGGGTCTACCAGACTTCTATGACACGAATTATGGTGCTAACTCCGAAAACGGACTAACTCCCGGCGATTGGGATATCATGGATGCCGGCAGCTACAATGGCAGCGGCCATTGCCCGCCGAACTACAGTCCGTGGGAGCGCTACTTCTTCGGCTGGCATACGCCTGTTAACCTTGGCAATGAGGGCGCAAACATAGAACTGACAGCCAACGGCAAGGAGGGCTATCAAGCCTACCAGATCAATACGAGCGGCAAGCAGCAGACTGCCACCACCTCCGGCGAGTGCTACTACATCGAGAACCGTCAGGCAGAGGGCTGGGATAAGCCCCTCACAGGGCATGGCTTGCTGATATGGAAAGTGAACTACAGTGCCTCGGTCTGGGCAAACAATGAGCCCAACAATACCGCCAACAAACCGCTCTACACCATCGTGTCCGCCAGCGGAACGAAGATAGGTTACAACAATGGTACGGATTATTGTCCGCGTAACACGTACCCTGGTACGGCTAAGGTGACCTCAGCCACTATTGCCGGTAAGCCGTTGCTGAACATTACGGAGAAGAACGGCGTGATCAGCCTCACGTATATCGAGGAGCCGGTTGAGCAAGTCGATCCGTTCGACATCACATGGATGGCTAATGGCAGCACGTTTGCCACGACCACATCCACGGGCAAGGTGGTGCTGCCCTCGTCAGAGCCCGAAGCCTGCGACGGCAGGGTGTTTGTGGGCTGGTGCAAGCAGGCTGATTATGCCCATGCTACGACAGCGCCTGCGTTCGTGCAGCAGGGTGACGCGGCAGCAGAAGGTGACACCTGCTATG
>JAFSPC010000128.1 GCA_017443075.1 Paludibacteraceae bacterium | reverse complement strand
TTTGCTCTACCAACTGAGCTATGGCACCTTGCGTTCGGCTATGCGGTCGCATCGGATGCCGTCCGGCGGCATAAAGGCGACGCATACCCTCGCTCTTTCAAACGAAACGCGAATGCAAAAGTACGACAATTTTCGCGAAAATGCAAATTATACGCTATCACAAGTGCTGTTTGCTGCACAAAAATTGTTATTTTGACAAATAGAGCATACAAAATGCCCTCTGCCAAGCGGTCACTCGGCAGCGTTTGGCTGATCGTCGCTTATATCCACATCCTCAAACTGCTGCGGGTACGCATTCGCATAGTCCTGCAACTGTTCGTCAATCTGACGCGTCAGTATCTCTTGAAAAGCTACTGTTTGTTCTGCCGTCTGCAGCAGCCGTTCAATTGTAACCAGCTTCGTGGCATTGAGGAAGAACGCGTACTTTTTTGCCACCGACTCGTCCACGGTCTGCCTCAGGTTACGCAGCAATGTTCTGTTCTCCTCCAGTTGCTGCTGCGCTATGAGCAACGCGGTTATTCGCTCAGACAGTTGCGTATCGGTTATCTGTTCAGCGGTAGTCAGACTATCCTGCGCCTGGAGGGTGATAGCCGCAGCGGTCTGCTGAAGGCGCAGGAACGTTGCCATCGGTGAGCGGTAGTCGTATCGCTCTATGCGGTTGGGCAGGCGTGGATTGATATCCATCTGCACTATCTGCCCGTCGCGGAAACGCTGCATACCGGCATCTATCATCGTGAACTCTTGCACCAGATCGCGCATGAACGACCGATAGGTGCGCTGCTGAACATCCTGAAACGCCTGCACCCAACCGGCATAATCCCACATCGGCACATCGTTGGCCAAAAAATCCGTTGCGGTCACCCCATCCAGACGGTACACCAATATATCCACCTTGCGGAACTGCGGCGTATAGTAGGGCACAGGCGAGGCGCTGAGTGCTTGGACAAACAATCGTTTGTCTTCCTCCAATTGCTTTGTCAGGATCTCCAACTGCCGGAAACTGTTGCGGTCGTCTTCGGTAAAACAGAGGTGTGCCAGTTTTTCTGACGGATATTTTTCCATAAACTGCAAGAACAGCTGCCTGCACGACTCGTACGCGTCTACCATTCGGTAGAAGCGGTCATGCAAGGTATCCGTTTCCGCACGCCAGCGGTTGATTGTATCCAGCCGTCCGCGCAAGTATGCTTCTACATCCGCATACTCGAGTCTTTTGCCGGCAGGCTTGATCGACGGGAACGTCTCGCCGCGTGGCATCTTGCCGCCAAGGAAATGCAGGCAGTTGCCATAGAACAGCCGGGCTTTGTACAGCAGTTCAGCCCGTTCGTCGTAGTTATGCAGCGCATCTTTGGTGGGCAACAGACTGTATGCCGACTCGCCTAAGCGGTAATACACCGGCGCATGCTCGGGGTGAAAACGCTGGAAAGCCAGCATGTGAAACATAGCCTCGTATGCCGGCATGTTTTCCGTTCGGGCAATCAGGTCGCTGTACCGCTCGGATGAGGCATTCTGTGCTTGAGCGCACATCCACACGCCTATACCCAAAATTATCAGTATATGCCGTTTCATATTATTCATGTTTATCTTTTCTCTTTGAGCACCTCTGGTACGTTTTTTTGAGCACCTCGGTGCGGTCTATTGCCTAAAAGTCCGTTACCTTGAATTCGACGCGCCGGTTGACAGCTCTGTTCTCGTCGCTGTCGTTCGCCACGAGCGGGCGGCGTTTGCCATAGCCTACGCTGGTCAGCCTTTCGCGGGCGATACCTTTTCGTACTATATATTCCTTGACCGCTTCGCCCCGGCGCGACGACAGCTGGTCGTTGTAGGCGTCCGTACCGACATCATCCGTATGCGCCGCCAGCTCGATCTGCAGTTCGGGATTAGCTTCCATCAGTTTGACCACCTTGTCCAGTTCGGCGAACGATGAACGGGTGAGGACATACGAGTTCGTTTCGAATTGTATGTTCTTGAGCTGCACGACCATATCTTTCTGTATCGGCTTGAGTGCCACATCGCACAGTTGCCGGTCGTAGCCTTCCGGAATGCTGACAATGGTATCGAAGAAGAAGTGCCCCGGACTTTGTACCACCATCTCGTACTCATCTTCCTGCCGCAGCATGATTGTGGTGGTTGGGGGCGTATATGGCATCTCTATCACCTCGTGCTTGTTGCGGTTGCGCAGGCGTATGGTGCCCTCCTTGACTTCGGCATCCAATACGTCGCCGAGCTGCACGATCAGCGGCACCTTGACGGGACTAACCGGCACATCAAACTCTGCCGCCGAGAACCGCACATCACGCACCGTGTTTATTCGTATTGTGGTGTCCTGATAGCCACGCCTGTATAAGGTCAGATCGTACGTATCGCCGATAGGCAGGTCATACACGCGCCCTTGCTCTTCACGCTTCGTACGCACGCGCAAGGTCTTGCCTGTAGACACATTACGTATCACCTCCCGTTCGGGTGGCTCGGGCGTAAACAACTCGGCATCATAGGGGTTGATGCGGATACTCAGGTTACGTGCTATGCGCACTTGTACATGGTGATGCGTGAGCGAATCGGGATTGGTGCAATCCACGCTCATATAGTAGTGACTGTAGTTGGGCGCTGTGATGTCGATATTATACTTGTGGCCTGGTTGCAGAGCGACACGGAAGCGCCCTGTCGTAGCATCGCATACGGCTTCGTCAAGGCTGTTGGCTGTAATGGCGTCATACACGCGTATGTTGGCCTCTACCGCACGGCCGGAATTCTCATCGGTCACTACACCTGTCAGCACCCCGTACTTTTCGCTCCGCATAGAGGCGGGCAACGCTATCTGACGGGAGAAGTAGATGGTGTCAAACTCTTTCTTATCGCGCTCGGACAGTTGCATTTCCGTCACTTGCAGCACGGTATCGCCCTGTTGCCTGAGGTAGGGGCCGTACAACGAACGCCGCTCGAGCGAGTCCACTCGCACCGGCAGCGTCCAGGTGCCATACCCCAGATAGCAAGTATAGTACAAGGCGTAGTACAGACGTTTCTTCTCAGCCTCTTTGCGTGCAAACAGGATGGTCTTGTTGTCCGGCATCACCAGCGGCGAAAGGTCGTGGTTAGTGGATACCATGGCCGGTTCAGCCTGCTGCCATTCGCCACGGGCGTTGTCGCTGGTGTAAAGGTGGTCGTTGATACCCTGCGTACCGTGCGACGACTTCATGAGTTTGCGGTCATACGTTCGGCGGATGAAGTATAGGCGTCGTTCGTCGGATGAGACGGAAGGCCACAACTCGTCGGCATCAGGGGTGTTGAGCGAGTCGTTCATGCGCTCAGGCGTATTCCAGAACCCCGCCCGGCAACGGGTGACATACAAGTCGTAACTCGTCCGGCCGGGCTCAAGAGCAGAGAAATAGATCGTCAGGCTATCGAAACTTACATGCGCATGCTGCACCTTCCAGCCCTGTTGGCTGAACTTGCGCAACTCGGGTACAGGGCGGTTGTCTTTCTGACCGAACAGCAGCGGCGACAACAGCAACATACCGGCAATCAATAGTGAATAAGAATGTTTCATACGGCAAAAGTACAACTTTATTTTCAAAAATGCAAATTTAATGCTAAAAAAATGACAAATATTTTGTTTTTTTCGATAATTATATGTAACTTTGTACGACTTTTAGGGTCTATAATAATATTAACGCGCGTTCGGACACCTGTCGGACGCCTTAAATTTGGGACACAACCGGTGTTCCTCAATGACATAACAGAATGAATATTGTAAGAAAAGAGATCACTCTTCCTGATGGTCGTGTGATCACCCTTGAGACCGGCAAACTGGCAAAGCAGGCAGACGGTGCCGTGATGGCAACCCTCGGCAACACAATGATCCTTGCCACCGTATGCTCGGCCAAAGATGCGATGCCCGGCACGGACTTTATGCCGCTGACGGTCGAGTACAAAGAGAAGTTTGCTTCCGCCGGACGTTTTCCCGGAGGTTTCACACGCCGCGAAGGCAAGGCATCGGACTACGAGATCCTGATTGCACGCCTCATCGACCGTGCACTACGCCCACTCTTCCCCGCCAATTATCATGCTGACACGTTTGTAAACGTCACCCTCTATTCGGCCGATGGCATTGATATGCCGGAGTCGATTGCCGGCTTGGCTGCTTCGGCAGCTCTGGCTTGCTCGGATATACCGTTTGAGGGGCCGATCTCCGAAGTACGTGTAGCCCGCGTGAACGGCGAGTTTGTCATCAACCCCACCTTTGAGCAGTGCGAGCAGGCAGACCTCGAACTGATGGTTGCCGCTACGCTTGACAACATCATGATGGTGGAGGGCGAAATGAAAGAGGTGCCCGAATCGGTTATGCTGGACGCTATCCGTGCCGCTCACGAGGCTATCAAGCCGCAGTGCCAGGCACAGATCGAGATGATGAAAGAGTACGGCAAAGAGGTGAAGCGCGAATACTGCCACGAGGTGAACGACGACGAACTGAAGCAGGCTGTACACGACTTCAGTTATGCCCGTGCTTATGCGCAGGCCACCAGCGCCGACACCGACAAGCACCACCGCGAGGCTATGTTCTCGCAGATATGCGAAGACTTCAAGACCGACAAGGCCGACTATATGGCACAGCGCGCCGAGGCACTGGGTATCGAGGTTGATGATGTTGCCGCCATGGTTGACCGCTACTACCACGACGTGGAGAAAGAGGCCATGCGCCGCGCCGTGCTGGACGAGGGCAAACGTCTGGACGGACGTACCACAACCGAGATACGACCAATATGGTGCGAGGTTAGTCCGCTGCCCGGACCTCACGGCTCATCCATCTTCACCCGCGGCGAGACACAATCGCTGTCCACCGTTACGTTGGGCACCAAGCGCGACGAGAAGATCATCGACGAGGCACTGATACAAGGCTCTGAGCGCTTCCTGCTGCACTACAACTTCCCGCCGTTCGCTACCGGCGAGGCTAAAGCACAACGCGGCGTGGGACGTCGCGAGATAGGTCACGGCAACCTCGCTTGCCGCACACTGAAGAACATGATCCCCGAGGACTTCCCCTACAGCGTACGCGTCGTTTCCGACATCCTTGAGTCGAACGGCTCCAGCTCGATGGCTACCGTATGCGCCGGCACGCTGGCACTGATGGATGCAGGCGTACCTATCAAGAAACCCGTCAGCGGTATCGCTATGGGTCTTATCTCCGAGAACAAGGGCACGAACTACGCCATCCTGAGCGATATCCTCGGCGATGAGGACCACCTCGGTGATATGGACTTCAAGACCACCGGCACACGCGATGGTCTGACAGCCTGCCAGATGGATATCAAGGTGGACGGCCTGAGCTACGAGATATTGGAGAACGCCCTCGCGCAGGCACATCAGGCGCGTATGTACATTCTTGATAAGATACTGGAGACGATGCCCGCACCGCGTGCCGACATCAAGCCGCACGCTCCGCGTATCACCAGCTTCTATATCCCGAAAGACCTGATCGGTGCTGTGATAGGCCCGGGCGGGAAGATCATACAAGGTATCCAAGCCGAGACCGGTGCTGTAGTCAGCATTGACGAGGATGAGCGCGGCGGCAAGGTTGAGGTGGCATCCAGCAACAAGGAGTCGATGGACGCCGCTATCGCGAAGATCAAAGCTATCGTGGCTCTGCCCGAGGTGGGCGAGGTATATGAGGCAACGGTCAAGAGCCTCATGCCTTACGGCTGCTTCGTTGAGTTCATGCCGGGCAAGGAAGGTCTGCTGCACATCAGCGAGATCGACTGGAAGCGTTACGAGACGATGGAGGAGACCGGCATACAGGAGGGTGACAAGATCACCATCAAGCTGCTGGAGATTGACCCCAAGACGGGCAAGTTCCGCCTGAGTGCCAAGGCGCTGAAGGATAAACCTGCCGACTACGCTGAGCCCGAGCGCCCCGCTCGTGCACCACGTGGCGAGCGCGGACCACGTCCCGAGCGCAGAGGCCCGCGCCCCGAGCACACCGACCGTGAGCCGTCAAGCCGCTACAGCAACAGCGACGGCGCACGCCTCGAACGTCGCCGTTGATACGCATCAGGCAGGCTATAGCCAACCACACAAGAGCCATCCGAAAGGGTGGCTCTTGGTGTATGAATATTTGTTAATTGCATTACAAATTGTTCTGCCAACCATTTGTGGTACAATTTTTGTAGTGGAGAATTGTGTAAATCTGCTCTTTTGACACCTTCCGGAAATACAATCAGCAGCAGATATGCAACAATCCGGCATTAATATTTCGGAGTTCCAAATCCAACTTCTGCAAAAGATAGAGGAACTCACGCTATATATCATTAAGCAGGAGGAAAAAATATCCCAACAAGAAAAACGAATACAGGAATTGGAGAACATCTTAAGCAAGTAAAGTTATGAAAAATATAAATTGTACCATACTATCGGTTCTTTGCATATTCCTTTTCAACGCATGCAGTCAAAGTGGAGTTGATAACCATATCACGGGCATGTCGCTAGTAAAATTCAAAAATCAAGACTATCTGAATTATGTCGTGGCAGAAGACATCCCGATTGATTTGAGTGCTAATCCTGAGAAGAACGATGAAAATGGCTATTCTAACAAAAGAGCTTATAAAATTAGAAGTATAGAAGGAGTATCTCAGGATTTTTTTATTGGAAAATCGCCATACATAGAATTGTCAGACGGCTACTATCTGGTGGACTGGAAATGGGGAAATTTCATTTACAAACCTTTTAATGTGCTGTTGGATGTATTATGGTCTGAGGTTCAAGACCGTCAACAGTTATGGGATATGGAGACCCCTATTATTTCATCAGACTTTATAGATAAATGGGGAACTACCAATCGCTCTGAAATAGACCGATATTTACAAATTGAGCCGGCTGCAAATGACACTTTGTATGGAGTATCAACAGACCATCTGCGCTCTGATTTCTTAGGACGGTATCATTCATTATCTGATGTCCCCGAAGGGATAAAGGAGAATTATATACGTGAAAAGGAAAGACAGGACAGTTTGCAGTGCATATACGTAGAACGCCTAAAGCTAATTATTCAAAAAGGTGCATTAAATAAGGTGGCATACATCTATAACATATAACACGAAAGGCAATGTGTGCAGCAATCTGTTTATGCGGATATTGATGTGTCTGCATCTGATGGGGAAACTATCCATCGCGTTTATTTATCTAATTTTTTAACTGCTGATTAGCATTATTTAGACAAAACGCTCAAAATTAGCAAAAAAGTCAAGATTTATTTGCATATATCAGAATTTATTACTATCTTTGCACCGTCATTGGAGAATGACCGCTGGCTCCGATAGCGTAAAAAAGCGGTGACATATTGATTTTATTCGCGTTTGCGATTTATTGGAAACTCCGGAATGTGAGAAGTTTTAGAGATGTACCAATAATAAGTCAGCAGACGTCCATATTGTATATGGGCGTGACTTATCGGTATATGGGCACTTCTCACAGCCTCGGAGTTGATAAG
>JAFSPC010000127.1 GCA_017443075.1 Paludibacteraceae bacterium | reverse complement strand
GACATATTCTCTGCCACTGACACCTGTGTATTTCGCCTTTTTCTCACTTTCGCTTATACTATTGCCAGTATAGATTTGCGCGACGTTTGAAAGTCGTGCTAGTTTCCATCCTTTCGGTACATCAAAGATTATTTCCTCATCAATGCATGTCAAAGTATTACCGCACTTCTCGTAGTACTTGTTATCGTCACCTTTATATATGATGCTATCGGTGATATCTTTTGCTTTAAGTTTACCTTCTTTGACCAACTTCTGCTTCTCTTGTTGTATGCGTTTCAAAAGCTCTGTAGCCGGTTCATCTGCCTCACATTGTTCTACAAGCCGCCCTTGTATGGCCTCCTGAAGAATAGACTGCTTCATTATTTTGGGCAACTCATCATTAAGTTTATTAAGCGCAATTTGCGATTCTCCATATTTATCAGCGAGGAGTAATAACGTTTTCAATTTTTCTGCAATACGCTCTTGCTCGTCAATAGGAGGTAGTGGAAACAACTTGTTTTCCATATATCCTGATATTATCCTTTGCTGGTTAGCCGTTCCTTTGAATGTGGCTTGCTCTACAAAGTAGGCACTTTCAAGGAAAAACAACAAATAGAAATCGTTAATAGTCTTTGCATATGGACGTAACACTTTCAACTCTGTTGTTCCCGCTCCAATACCATTTGGTAGGTTCTGCAATATCATTGACTTCCTGTTCTGGAAGCATGGAGTTATTTTTGCAAATGCTATATCTCCATCTGCAAAGTGAGTAAAACCACCTTTTATTGTTTTCCATTTCTTGGTTTCAAATGTGAATGAGGAAAAATAAGTTGCATCTATCAATTCCATCGGAATAAATGCTGCTTCTATATTATCATCAGCCTTATTTTTCGGATTGATTTGGACTACTTGGCTCAATCTCACCCAACACCAGTTACTCGGTATCTCAAAGGGGATTTCATCATCTATGCAGCGCACTTCTCCGTTGGGCAACTTCTCATAATGGGAATTGTCGTCACCACGGAAAATGATTGTTTCGTTCTTGTCCTTTTTGATTTTGCCCTCTTTGATGAGTTGTGCTTTTTCTGCACGGATACGTTCCAACAGAACGGACGCAGGCTCGTCGTTCGGGTCTTGCGGCACCAGTTTGCCCTGTATCGCCCATTGAAGGATGCTATTTTTCAGTTGCTTGCCGTTCATTCTGCCACGATTTGTTGGATGTCAATACCTAATATCTTCTGTATCTCGGAGAGAGTGCGGTCTATCTCGCGGTCGAGTTCTGCGCGACGGCTGTAGTAGTTTTTCAGCAGTTCGTCAGGTGGTAGGATTTCTTCTTCGGACTTCGGGAATTTGCACTGGTCGAAGTTACAGCTTAATGCCATCAGTTCGTCCACCGTAAAGCGTTTGGCTTTGTCGTTACCCTCTGCATCCTGCAGCGGTTTGCGGTTGTTCCACCAATCCATAATAGGCTGGCAATGTTCCAACTTCATCGGGTTGGTCTTGTTGAAATGCTTATACCCCTCCGGCATATCGAGACGGTAGAACCAAGTCTCGCGTGTTTTGAATCCTTCGGGTGCGCCTTCAGCCGTTTCGTTGTTGAAGAAAACGATATTGGTAGCAATAGAGGTATAAGGAGCAAAGATACTGCCCGGCAAACGGATAATGGTATGCAGATTGTATTCGCGCAAGAGGGCTGTCTTGATTGCTAATTTGGCGCCGTCCGTGCCGAACAGGAAACCGTCAGGAATGATAACACCGGCGCGCCCGTGCTCTTTGAGGCGGCGCATGATAAGCACCATAAAAAGATCGGCTGTTTCAGACGAACGCATATCCGTCGGGAAATTCATCTTGACCGATGCTTCGGTACTACCACCATAAGGCGGATTCATAGCGATGACGGACACGCGGTCTTTGTTCTGGAACGAAGAGACAGGCGTGCCGAGCGAGTCGCAATGGATGATATCGGGTTCATCGACACCATGCACCAGCAGATTGGTGATAGAGAGCAGATACGGAAGCGGTTTCCACTCCTGACCATGCACGGAGTTCTGCCATAGTTCCTCATCCTGCGGCGTCTTGCGCTGTGTAGCCAAGTAATTGAGCGCAGAGGTGAGGAATCCTCCGGTACCGGAAGTGAAGTCAGCCACCGATTCACCTAAACGCGGATTGAGTGTCTCGATGATGAAGTCGGTCAAGGCACGCGGCGTGTAGAATTCACCCGCATTGCCGGCAGACTGCAAGTCTTTGAGGATACCTTCATAGATATCGCCGAATGTGTGACGGTCATCCACATCAGTAAAATCAATCTCATCCACGATATTGACTACCTGACGCAGCAGCACGCCGTTCTTCATATATTGGTTCAGATCAGCAAAGACCTCTTTGACAATCCAATGGGCACGCGGAGCAGAAGGCATCAACGGCAGTTTCTGGAGCGTGGGAAACAGGTTATTATTGACGAAATCGAGCAACTCATCTCCTGTAAGGGCTTTTCCGTCTTTGGTATCGGTTGCCCAGTTGCGCCAGCGAAGCGGTTCGGGAATGACGGAATGGAAGGTGCCATTCGATTTGAACTCCCACTCATCTTCCTGCGCGTCATAGACCTTGAGGAAGAAGAGCCACGTCATCTGTTCGATACGTTGTGCGTCGCCGGAGATACCGGCATCCTGACGCATCACATTCTGCAATCGTTTTACGAGATTATTTACTGCCATAGATTAGCTTGCTGCGTATAATTGTTGTTCTAATTCTTGAATAGCGGTCTGATAGCCTTGCGGTCCGCCGAATAGTTTGGTAATCTTCACCGGCGTACCGTATTGGGCAAAGGGTTCGAGAGAAAGGATATTTCTATCCTCGAGCGAGAGCACGCCGAGTTCGGCGTATTTATCGAGCAGAGCCTCTAAAACCTCACGTGCCTGTCCTTCGTACTTGCCGAAGTAGTTGCGTTTCTTGACGTTGTTCGCCCGCTCGCGCCGCGTGAGCGGTTTCTTATCGTACGCCACGTGGCAGATGATATCAAAGATATCCGCGTTAGCAAGATTAGGATTCGAGCGGCGCACCTCCTCGATGAGGATATCATGGTCTTTGAAATCCTCGACGATCTCCTCCTTGCGTTTGGACTCCATCCAAACCCGTGCAAAATCCGCGAATTTCGGGAAGCGCGTAAGGATGCCCTTGCGGGTGAAATCAAGGAAGTCGGAGATCTCCAGCGCCTGACCCTCGTCATTGATAACATAGTATATCTCATGCAGTTTAGCGACACGCCTGCTGCCTTGAATATGAATCTTTTTCAGCGTTTCCTCATCTACCTCTTTTCCCTCTATCTCAATCTTCTTTCGTTCGCCCGAACCGCGTTTGCTTTGTCCAGAAGCGCCAGACTCTTTCTTCTTCATCTCAATCTCCGGTTCACCATCGAACTCAGGGTCGAAGAAAAGGCGTGTGGCATCCCGGAAATCGAGAATCTCGAAATGCCATTTGTTGATTTTGCGCTCCTTATCGATATAGATACGCGTACCGCGACCGATCATCTGCTTGAAGAGCGTCATGGAGTTGACCTCTTTGTCAATAACGATTAGTCCGCAGGTCTTGCAATCCACACCGGTAGAGAGCAGTTCAGACGTAGTGACGATAGTCGGGTATTTCTCGCCCGGGTCGATAAACTTGTCAAGCATCTTCTTGCCGTTAGCGTCATCAGAGGTAATACGCATGATATAGTTCGGACTCTTGCCCATCTCTTTTGGGTTGAGTTGAACCAGCAAGTCACGCATGGTAGCTGCTTCTTCTTGGTCAGGACAGAAGACGATGGTCTTGGTATATTTGCCCATTTTCTCCAGTTTCTCCTGAATCTCCAAGGCGACGGCCACTTGCCGGCGGTTGATAGTGATATGCTTGCCGAACTCCGGCCTCTCGTATAGACGCACGGGCACATCGTTGCCTTGCTTGTCTTTCTCTCCGACCTTGACGATATAGCCGTTGACATCGACATCCAGATGCACACGCGCTACGCGATAAGGCGCAAGGAAGCCGTCTTCGATACCTTGCTTGAGAGAATAAGTGTATATCGGTTCGTTGAAATAATCGAAGTTATCCGCATCCTCTTTGCGTTTCGGCGTAGCGGTCAGACCGATTTGCGTGGCACTATTGAAATACTCCAGCACTTTGCGCCAAGCGGAGTTTTCCTTAGCGCTTCCTCTATGACACTCATCTATGATGATCAGGTCAAAGAAATTGGGGTCAAACTGCAGATACGGTTGCTCTCTGTCATCTTCGTACGTGACGAGTTGTTGATAAAGCGCCATGTGCAGCTCATAGGACGAATCGAGTTCTTTTCCCTTGACCTTGGTCATGATCTTCTGGAAGGGCTTGAAATCCTGCGCCATCGTCTGGTCGATGAGGATATTGCGGTCGGCGAGGTAGAGGATATGGTGGGCGAGATGCGCTTCACGCAGACGCCATATGATTTGGAATGCTGTGAAGGTCTTACCTGTACCGGTAGCCATGACGAGCAATAGACGTTTGTCGCCACGAGCAATGGCATCGAGTGTACGGTTGATGGCAATACGCTGGTAGTAACGCGGTTCGTGCGATAACTTGCTATAGTGATACGGCACATCCAGCGCTTCCTGCTGCTTGTCGTTCAACTGTTTCTCTGCGAACCAGCGTTGTTTGAGCTCATCAAGCGTCGGGAACTCGTCCATATTGAAATCGCGCTCTTTACCCGTTACCATATCGTGCTCGCGGAAGGCGATACCATTGGATGCAAAAGCAAACGGCACATCCAGTATCTCGGCATAGCCGATAGCTTGTTGCAGACCGGTCGTGAGGTCTTTCGTGGCAGACTTGGCCTCCACAACAGCCAGCAGGTTGTCATTGTTGAGTTGGAGCACATAGTCGGCTTTTTTGCGCGACGCACGCTCGTACTCGCTCCCTGCGGAGATGATACGACCATCCGTGAAGAAATACTCCATCCGGATTTGCTCTTTCAGCCAACCGGCTTGCTCTATCGCAGGAGTGATATATCGGAACTTGATATCCTCCTCCGTCAATGTTGCCAAATGTTGAATGTCAGCCATATCTCAGTTCTTTTATTTCTGATGGTGTTTTTTGTGTCCCGCTCATCGGTCGGTGGGGACAGATGATGCTATTTTTCAATTATCTCCCAATGACCGCTGAAGTCCGCACCAACACGACGGATAATGCCTTGTGCTTGCAAATATGCTAGCTCTCGTTGCACCGTTCGAGAGGATGTGTCAATTTGTTTAGCAATAGAGAGTGCTGAAGGAATCTCTACGCCAGCCTCTACGACACCCTCTACGACATGCTCTACGACAAACCGATGAATAATCTCTAATATAACTTGTTGTCTTTCAGTCAGTTTAACTGGTGACAAACTAGTGACAGAACTGGTGACATCACTACCGACAGAACTACCGACATGAGACAACTTCATAAATACGGTTCGTTCAATAGTCACTCGTACACCGCCGCAAAAATTCTCAATTCGGGGCATCGGGATCCCGTCTGCCGCAAAACCATCACGGATCTTCTGGAAACCTCGTCCCCAAGTGTCGATAAAACCGGCTTTGAAGAAGACATTAGCAATCTTATGATTGCGCGGTTTGGATGAGTGGCGGGCAAAAAGAGTCTCTTGAGTATAACCCTCCGGCAGTTCTCCTTCGTTCCAAATCTCAATACTGCTGTCATAGACATGCATCTGGATGTCCGGCCCTGTATAATCCTTATGCGCGATGGCATTATAAAGAATCTCTCGTAAAGCCTCTTTGGGCAGTTCCAGTTTTTCGTATCGTTGCATTCCTTCGAAACGAACCGGAGAAATCAGATATTTGGCTTTGAGCACATCCATCACACGCTCAGCCATTTGCAGGATATTACCCTCAATTACATCTTGAAACCTCAGATCCGCTTCGTCGATACCAAAACGACCAATCTTGAAGACAGCACTCGGATAATAGCGCTGAGGGTTCTTGCCGAAAAGCAGAACAGCCGCATTGGTCAGTCCGCCGTTATCGTCAATCAAGCCCAGGCTCGTTAACACTTCTTCCGTTGACGCTTTGCGGAGGTCCTCGGGAACACGCTCGGCCTCTATTCCTTTGCGGATAAAGTAGTCAACCGCCTCACGGTCAATGTCTTTGAGTGTTGCACGGTCGTTAATAACCTCATCCCACGAGCGTCCCATCTTCCGGAGAACAAAGTTCTGCAAAGCCGCACCATTCAGTTCCTGCAATGTGCTTCCGGAACGGAAATAGTACTTTCCCTTGTAACTGATGGGCACATCGCTCGGAGCCACATTGATTTCTATATAATCCTTTCCATCCTTATGGAGAACGTTCACATCGGCCACAATACCCAAGAAAGAAACAACTTTGTTCGGTATATCTTCAGACAACTTGTGAGCATTCTCCACACCGCACACTTCGCCTTTGTCGTTTATGCCGATATAGAGTTTGCCGCCTTGTGCATTGGCAAAGCCGCATAGCCACTTGACATACTCATCACGCCAAGACTCTTTGTACTCAATGTTTTGGTTCTCGTTATTCATTGTAGTAGTTTTCTTTTCTTTCTGGTTATCTATTCGCGATTTCGTGTCTCACTCTTCTCCCGCTCATCGCTCGGTGGCGATGATAATATATAACATCCGGTCTTTTACTGTCAACAAATATTTCTGGCATCGGATACGGCTTTTTGGATGCATCTGCCTTTTTCATGTGGACAGACGAATATGCTCATTATATTCCGAGAAATGATATAGATAGTCTATTTCTTTCGTCTTTGCGCCCTTACGCGTGCAAAGATACGAATTTTTTTTCACTTATGCAAGAGGAAGGGCTATTTTGGGCAAAAAAAGGTGAAATCATAGGTTAGTTGTGAGTCGTAGGAAACAACGAGCCATGTTAGGGCGCGATACCCGGAGTGCATTCCTGCTATTTTGCCTTTTATGCTTTCTAATCGACACAAAAATAACTCGTATTCGCCATAATACGCAAGAAAAACTTGCACATTTCACAAAAAAAATGTATCTTTGCTAAAAATATGAACAAAAATGAAAAGATTACTACCTGTTTTAGCAATGATAATGTGGATTCAGGCGGCATTCGCTGAAGGTTCACTCAGCCGGCCTTTCGTAACGATTGCTGAGATTACCAATGAGAATGATCAGTCGCAAGTATCCGTTTGCGATATGCCCGAAGATGATGCGCATACCTATTACTTATGCGTTGGTTCAATGGCATTCGGTGACGAAATCATACAGGTGCATATTGACCCCGTCACGCAATTGTTCTTGCCATTGGGTTCTACGCTGCAGGAAGCGCTGTCAACAATGGAATCGTTTGCCGATTTGGCAAATGATAAACCCGGAACGACACGCGAGACCATAGGTGTTTTAGCAGTTGGCAATCCCACTATGGGCGAACCCGAAACGGTCTATCTGACCGCAAAGCAACCATTCATTTCCAAAATATTGGAGTGTAGTGTCCAACGCGAGGGCTATATTCGTGCGGTATATGTGCAAAGAAGTGACCTGAAATCGCTAATCTTCAATATAAAAGTGTATCAAAAGATGAATCCGAATCTGTAATCTGAAATCGTTCTTTAGCGATTGGGGATTATCTGTCGGTTCGGTATTTTATTAGATAAATCTACAATAATGACAACAGTACCAGTATTATTACTAACCGGTTATCTGGGTAGTGGCAAAACGACCCTGCTCAACCGGATTCTGAACAATCGGCAAGGGATTAAGTTTGCCGTGATTGTAAATGACATAGGCGAGGTGAACATCGATGCCGACCTGATAGCCAAAGGCGGGGTGGTCGGGCAGAAAGATGACAGCCTCGTTGCCCTGCAGAACGGCTGTATATGCTGCACGCTGAAGATGGATCTTGTAGAGCAACTCAACGAGATAACCTCACAAAAGAAGTTCGACTACATTGTGATCGAAGCGTCGGGTATATGCGAACCGGCACCAATAGCACAAACACTATGCTCCATCCCGCAGATCGTGACGAACTATGCCGGGCACGACCTGCCGCGTCTGGACTGCATCGTCACCGTGGTGGATGCGCTCCGTATGCGCGATGAGTTCGGATGCGGCGACAGCCTGCAACAAGAGCACATTGGTGAGGAAGATATTGAACGCCTCGTGATTGAGCAGATTGAGTTCTGCAACAAGATCCTGCTCAACAAAGCATCCGAGATCAGTGCGCACGAACTGGAGCATCTGACAGCCATCATACGCGCCATACAGCCCAAAGCAGAGATCATACCTTGCGACTATGGCGATGTTGATTTCGACAAGATTCTGAACACCAACGCGTTTGATTTCGACGATGTGGCTACCAGTGCCACATGGGTTCATGAGGTAGAAGCACCTGGTAATGAACATGACGACGATGACGATGAAGAACACGACGAGCATGAAGAGCACGAGCATCATCATGACCACGATGAACACGAGCACCATCACCACGACCATGAGCATCACCACCATCATCATCATGACGATGAGGGCGAGGCTGAGGAGTATGGCATCGGCACGTTTGTATATTTCCGCCGCCGGCCCTTCGACCTGAACAAGTTCGACGAGTTCGTAGCACGCCACTGGCCCAAGGAGGTGATTCGTGCCAAAGGTATGTGTTACTTCGACGACGAATATGACATGTGCTACGTATTCGAGCAAGCCGGCAAGCAGTTCAACCTCAAGCAAGCCGGGCAATGGTACGCCACTATGCCGGAAGAAGAGTTGATGCTCATGGCCAAATCCGAGCCGGGCATCCTGCGCGACTGGGATGAGCATTATGGCGACCGGATGCAGAAACTTGTGTTCATCGGTCAGCATCTGGATAAGATTGCTATCACCGAGGCGTTGGATGCATGTCTGGCATAACAATTGCAAACACAAAAAGACCGCCACAACGGCGGTCTTTTTCGTTGCATGCTGTAGTACTGCACAGATAGTGCAAGGTAACCTTATTTGCCTATCAGCCAACCGTAGTTCTCGCGTTTGGTCATCTTGATCCATGCCACACCGGCTGCGCCGTTGATCACAAGGAAGAACAGGAACAGCACTATCGAGAATACATTCCCCACAATGATGAACAAGCCTATTCCCGCCACGCTGTACAGCACCCAATAGATCCACGCATCCGTCTTGCGGTAGATAAGCCAGTAGTTTGCAAGGAACGAAGATGATATAAGCACTCCGTTGAACAGTTTGATAGCCATATTATCTGCCAGTCCGTCTTTGCTGAAGGCATAGGTTGCCAACACATAATCACCCAGGGTGATAATCACAAACAAGGCAACTGACAGCCAGAAACGAGGCATATCCAAAAACTTAGGTTCGACACTTGCACCGCCGTCATCCTTGCGCCGGCTCCACTTGTATATAGACATCATCTGGAACGGTATAAATACAAAGAAGTAGAGGAACGTGCTATCAAACTGTCCTTGCAGCAAGAATTGTACGCCCAGCAGGATCGACATTACAATGCCGGCATAGAACCCTGTGTAGTTCTGAGGGTCGCGAATCGTTAGGATATATGCCACGCCTATCACACTGGCTGGGATACCGACGCACCATGCCGTATCGTGCCACTTCAGCAGCGTCAGCGATGGAAACAACAGTTCTGCCAACCATAGCAAACCTAAAAGGCTGCCGAACAATAGAATTGAAATCAAGGTATTGCGGCCTAAGGCACGCCAAAGAGTAGTGTTATTCATAGGTTTTACGATTTATATGGTTACTGATTGCTTCTGCTAATGCATAGATGTCGGGTATATCCGGCAGCATGGGGCGGATGTTCATCACGCGCTGGCGTACACTTTGCACAGCGTGCTTCTGTAACTTGGCTGCACTGGGGGTGATAGCATGCTCCAGCGCCTCAATATTCACGTCATACATCAGCGTGCCGTGTACGATAGTTGCGTTGGGCAGGGCGTAGCAGGCGGTACCGCTTACCTTCTTGCCATCCACCAGAATATCGTTGTGCACCGTAGTCACGGCGTTCAGCCCCATCGCACGCAATGCATCGGTCAGCATCAATAGATACCGCTGAAAGACGGACTCGCTATGCGTGTCCGGACTGATGAGACTGATCATCAGGTTTCCTTCGTCGGCATATACGCATCCTCCACCACTCTTGCGCTGCACCACGGCTATGCCATGCGCCGCGCAGTATGGGATATTCACCTCCGCTTCGCATTGCTGATGACGACCGTAAATAACGGTTGGAGGCACTATCCAGCAGAAGAACTGTTCCTCCTGCACATGCTGCGCCAGGCGTATCTCTTCATCCAGATACCACGTCAGGGATTGGCCTTCTGGTACTACGGCTTGTTTCATATCGCTGCTTATCCGCCATGTTTGACGGGTACAATTATCGGTCTGTTGCGTCTAACAGGATGAACGCCGCCCAGTACCGCGGATGAGCAAAGGGGTACTTCTTAGCCTTGTTCGCAGCCTTGACTTGCGACTGACGCAAGAACTTGAGTTTACGCGCCTGCACCTCTTCGGTATCATTCTCCTCTATCGGTTGCGGCTTGAATCCGCGCAGGTCGTATTGCGCACTACGCAGCGCCTCACGCGGTGTCATGCCTTCGTTCAGGTGCTGATAGAACGCCTTCATCATCTTCTCTGTCGCCTCATCATTCACGGGCCATAGCGACATGATCAGCGCGTGTACGCCTGCCTTCTTGAAGCCCCGTTGCAGACCTGCCACGCCGTCCGAAGTGATTGCGCCGAGTGCTGTCTCGCAGGCGGAAAGCACGGTAAGTTGGTTGCCGGTCAGATTCATTCCGGCTATCTCCTGCGCAGTGAGAATGCCGTCTTCACGCGACGGATCAACATCTTCGCCCTTCCATGCGCTCTCCGAATTAGCCAGCAGCATACCAGTACGCTGCATCGCATTGATCTCGGTCACATCCGACAGACAGAAGCCGTGCGTTGCGATGTGCATCAGTTCTGGTGCATGACCGGAAAAGCGCTTGAACTGTTCCTCAGATGCGCCCATGGCTGTGAACATGTTTTTTGCACCGATCTGCTCGGCTATCGTTTGCACCTCACTCAGCGTACCGGGCAGGTACTGGATTGCGCCGCGTTGGTTCTCGGGATTGTAATACACACCACCGAATAGCACGGCCTCGCGCAGACGAGATTTCTCCAACTTGAAGGCGTCAGTATTGCGGAAACATAATTCACGGGTGGATGACAAACGGAACAGGTTATACACATCCGCCATGGTGGGCATAACCGTGTCGGTGGACAACTGCGCAGCACCTCGGTAACCGGTAGTGTAAGGCAGATACTCGATAGCCAACTGGTACAGGGGGCCGTCGGGCGCAAAATATACCTTGTCCGTCGGCTTGATCTGCCCGACGCGAAGGATGTCGCGCCAAATGGTATCTGACAGTTGCGTGTTCAGATAGGTCCGCGCACGCATATCAACATACTCCTGCAGATAATCCTTGCCCGGGATCCGAACCATCTTCGGCGCCGTCCACTCGGGGCGAAGTATTAGCGCTACAAACTCTCCATTCGATTTGCGCCCGTGCTCCTGCATAAATTCGATAGCCACCTCTCCCTTTTTTAGTGCCTTGCGCACATCGGCGGTAGTGATACGCAGGCGGTCCATAAACGAGCCGTACTCATGGCTGCGTGTCATCAGTTGCTGTTCCAGTTCGCTCACCTCTTTCTGCCGCGCCTTGAGTGTATCGGCATGCTGCCGTTTGGGCGGCTGCTGCAGGTACTGCTGCAGGGCTATCTGCTTCTTGCGCAACTGCTTGTACATAGCGATCAGTGCTGTATCACCGCTCTGCTCGATGTAGCGCGCAAACTCGATGGATGAGGATAATAGCAGACCTTTGTTTATCAGATTGGCGTCGTACAACAAGGTGGTCGCAAACGGCGTTTCAGACTGCAACGCACAGGGTATGATGTTGTTGAAATGATGCCTCAGGCTGCCGTAATACTCGGCACGCGCACGCTCGGTCAGCGAGGGGAAAATCTGATGCACGCGCGCGGCTACTATGTCCACCAGCTCGCGCTTGATCTTCAGTGATTGCTCGTAATTGCCGGCCTGGCGATAGAGGGCTGCCAGATGACCGAGGGCTACAGGAAAATCGCGGTTGTATATGCCCACCGAGTCGCGGAACGTTTGTATGATTTGTTCTGCCTTAGGCAGGGCTTCGTCATAGCGCTTGGCATCTGCCAGCACGTTGGTGATATTGAACTCCAGTATCAGCGATGCCTCCAGATCGGCGCGCTGCATACATTCGACCGCCTCTGTATAGAGCGCCAGCGCCTTGTCGATCGAATCAAGGTGATGGTAGTCGGCTGCCAGATTGCCCAAAGCCAGCGCATACTCACGATGCTGCTTGGTGTACGTACGCTCGGCTGCATCCACAGCACGCTGGTGGTACGGCAGTGCTTCGCCTGCTCTACCCGACTCGCGGAAATAATTGCCCAGACGCTGGCAAAGGTCGTTGTAGTTGAACGAGTTCTCGCCATATAACCGCTTGTATAACGGCAGCACCTCTTGGGTCACTGTTATTGCCTCGTCGTAGTTCTCAATCGCGGCATAGAAGTACGACAACGCTGCCATTCTGACGGCAAGGTTGGGTGATTCGGGTGCCACCTCGCGCGTACGTTTCACCACCTCGTACATTATTTCTATCGCCTTGCCGTAATCGCCTCGGTAGGAATAGTTGTATGCCTGCGAGTTCATCACCTCCAGCGTAGCATTATCCGTAGGCTTGAGCGAATCGTTGGCTATCACAGCCGCATGGTCAAGGTAGCGTTTAGCCTCATCGTTGCGCTTGGCTACATCCAGGCAGTAACCGAGGTTAGCCAGCGCATGCACATACGAGTGCACATACATCTTGTCTTGTCGCTCCAGCACGGCCACGGCTTTGCGGGCATAATCGATAGCCTTATCCATCCGACGCAAGGCGTAGTAGCAGTACATCTGGTTGGTATATACATCGTACAGATCGGCATAATCAGGCGACACCGAGTCGGTGATAAGCTGAATCAGGCTGTCGCCAACGGCTATGGCTTGCTTCACCTCACCTGCCTGCAGATACGACGAGGCCAGATACGTTACCGACCGCAAGTAGGCCGACGAACGACGACCCAGCAGACGCTTACGCCAACCGGCGGCCTCACGAAAACAACGCTGTGCCTCGGCAAACTGCCCCTTGCTGTAGAGCACTGCACCCAGCGAATCCTGACGGCTGGCGGCGATTTGCATACTAACCGTATCGCCCTCAACAACGGGCGACTCGCCTGCTGAACGCATCGAGGCAACTGATGGTACTGACACACTCAGCAAACATAACAGAATGGATAGAACTAACGACTTCGTATTCATAGTGCAGACAATTTATTCGGTTGTTTTGACTTGCTGCTCTTTCTTCTTGAAAAACAGAAGACAGATCAGATAATTGATACACCCGCCGATGAAGATGACCACAAAACTGATATAATCATCCCGCCATGTGGGCAGACAATTCAGCATCAATGGCAACAGGGCAAACTGTATAACCACATTGATTGCGCGCGCCAGCATAAATCCTCCTGCGTTCTTCAGCGCAGGCCGGGTGCCGAAGGTGTACCAATTGGAGAACAGATAGTTTGGCACCATCTCCAGCACGTAGCCTATACCGAACGCAACGTAGTACATCGCCGTGCCTTTATCGGGGTGCGCGAGCAGGTACAACGCTGCCATGAATATCCATGTCTGGACAAACATACCCGTTGTGCCCACTACCGCAAACCGTACGGCGGAGCGAATCTTCTTGGGCAGATAGGATGTTGGCAAAAACATAGCCATTTACCTTTTTTACCATTTACCGCTTGTTGCGGTGGGGATTATTTCAAATCGTCCAACAGTTGCTCCATAGCCGCATTCAGGCCATTCACATCACGCCCTCCGGCTGTAGCCATCCATGGCTGTCCGCCACCGCCGCCTTGTATCAACTTCGCTGCAGCCTTTATCATTGCTCCGGCATTCTTTCCCTCGTTCACCAGCGGCTGGCTGAGGAACACGGCAATCATAGGTTTGCCGTCATAGTACGTTGCGCCGACTACGGCAAAGCGCACATCGGTAAACTTACCACGCAGCATTGGCATCACGCCGCGAATCATATCAGGCGCCACTTCGCCCTGCAGACGAACAAGTTTGATGCCGCAATAGTCCTCGGCACGGTTGATCAGCTCGTCGCGGAAGTGTTCCACTTTCTCAGCCATATATTGCTCTATCTGCTTTTTCAGCCCGGCGTTCTCCTCTATCGAGCGGTGAATTGCTCCGGTAAGATCCGGCGCGTTGTTGAATAGCCCGCGCAGACCGCTGATCATATCCTGCTGGGCATAGTACAGTTCGTCTGCCTTAGCGGCCGTAACGGCTTCTATTCGGCGTATGCCTGCCGCTACACTCGTCTCTAACACGATACGTACCGAGCCTATCACACCCGTTGCCGGCACATGGCAGCCGCCGCATAACTCGATACTCGGACCATACTTGATCACGCGTACATCATCGCCGTACTTCTCACCGAACAATGCCATTGCTCCCATAGCTTTCGCTTCGGCTATGGGCGTGTGCCTGCTTTCCTCCAGTGGCATGTTTCTGCGTATCAGCTCGTTGGCAAGAATCTCCACCTTACGCAACTCTTCTGGCGTTACCTTCTGGAAGTGCGAGAAATCGAATCGCAGCGAATCAGGCGAAACGAACGAACCCTTTTGCTCGACATGTTCGCCCAGTACCTGACGCAATGCGTAGTGGATAAGGTGCGTAGCCGAGTGGTTGCACGTGATCGCACGACGGCGGTCGGCATCTACCTTGGCTACGAAGCTCGCACGTACGTTCTCCGGCAACTCTGTCATTATATGCACGGGCAGACCGTTCTCGCGTTTCGTATCCACTATCTTATACAGCTTATCGCCGTCTGCCAGACAACCCGTATCGCCTACCTCACCGCCCATCTCGGCGTAGAACGGCGTCTGACCAAGCACCACTTGATAGAAGGTCTTGCCTTTCTGGCTGACTTGGCGGTAACGCAAGATGTGCGTCTCTACCTCCAGTTCGTCGTACCCGACAAACTCCGTATCACCCTCAGCCAGCACAACCCAGTCGCCCAGGTCCTGCTTGTTGGCGGAACGCCCCATCTCCTTCTGATGCTCCAGGGCCTTGTTATACTCGGCCTCGTTCGTGGTGAATCCGTTCTCACGCAGGATCAGTTCGGTCAAATCAAGCGGGAAGCCGTACGTATCTTTCAGCGTGAACACATCCACACCGCTGATCTCCGTCTTGCCCGATTTGCGGGCGTCTGCCATCAGTTTGTCCAGTAGGGTTATACCTTTGTCCAATGTGCGCAGGAACGCCTCTTCCTCGCTCTTGATTACCGGAGTTATCTGCCCCTCCTGTTTCAGCAGCTCGGGATAAGCCGTACCCATGTCGGCTATCAGTTGCGGCACCAGTTTGTACAGGAATGCCTCGCGCATATCGAGGAACGTATATCCGTACCGCACCGCACGGCGCAGAATGCGGCGGATGACATATCCGGTTTTCTCGTTCGACGGCAGCTGGCCATCGGCTATTGCAAATGCGATGGTACGTATGTGGTCGGCTATCACGCGCATCGCTACATCCGTTTTCTCCTGCTTGCCATACTCGCAGTGGCATAGTTCGCCAATCTTGCGCAGCATGGGTTGGAACACATCCGTATCGTAGTTCGACTGCTTGCCCTGGATGGTACGCACCAGGCGTTCAAAGCCCATTCCCGTATCTATCACCTTCTTTGCGAGGGGCTCAAGCGAACCGTCAGCCTTGCGGTTGAACTGCATGAATACGATGTTCCATATCTCTATTACCTGCGGATGATCTTTGTTCACCAGTTCGCGACCGGGCACTATGGCCTTCTCCTCTTCGCTACGGCTGTCCACATGTATCTCCGAGCACGGACCGCAAGGTCCCGTATCACCCATCTCCCAGAAGTTGTCGTGCTTGTTGCCGTTCAATATATGGTCGGCAGGCAGGTGTTTTGCCCATACCGATGCCGCTTCATCGTCACGACCTAAGCCCTCTTCTGCCGAGCCCTCAAATACCGTGGCATACAGGTTCTTCGGATCGATCTTCAGTACATCCACTATGTACTCCCACGCAAAGTCTATCGCACCTTGCTTGAAGTAGTCGCCAAACGACCAGTTTCCCAACATCTCGAACATCGTGTGGTGGTACGTATCATGCCCGACTTCCTCAAGGTCATTGTGCTTGCCGGATACGCGCAGACACTTCTGGCTGTCGGCTACGCGAGGATACTTGATCGGGTCGTTGCCAAGTATGATGCCCTTCCATGGGTTCATGCCGGCGTTCGTAAACATCAGTGTCGGGTCATCTTTGATTACCATCGGAGCTGAGGGTACAACTTGGTGTCCCTTGCTTGCCATAAAATCCAAGAATGATTGTCTTATTTCTTGTGCTGTCATATTATTGTATATTCAAATTTTCAATTTTCACCTTTCAATTTTTCTCAATTCTCAACTTGACTATTCGCCCTGTATCCCGTGCTCTTCGGTTCGCTGAACGAGCGGAACTCCGGACGGTAGTCATTCTCGTCCGGGTCGGGCACAGGCAAGGGGTTCGCATTGATGCGCTTGTTCATCTCGCGCTGTTTGAGGATGTCTATCGCCATCGTGAGCGCGTTACGGAAACTGAGCGGCGAGGCTATGTTCTTGCCGGCGAGGTCGTACGCTACGCCATGATCAGGCGATGTGCGGACCACATTCAGCCCGGCGGTATAGTTCACACCATTCATATCCATCGATTTGAATGGTATAAGCCCTTGGTCGTGATACATGGCAAGGATGGCATCAAAGTGAGCAAAATGCCCGCTGCCGAAGAAGCCGTCGGCACTATACGGACCAAAAGCCAGTATGCCTTGCTTGTTCGCTTCGGCTACTGCCGGAGCGATTATCTCCTGCTCTTCTGTGCCAATCAGTCCGCCATCGCCGGCATGAGGATTAAGTGCCAGCACGGCTATACGCGGCTGACGGATGGTAAAATCGTTCTTTAGTGTATGATTAAGTATAGTCAACTTGTGCAATATTCGCTCCTGCGTAATCATGCCGGCTACCTTGCTGAGCGGTACATGATTGCACACCAATGCCACTTTCAGCACATCGGACACCATCATCATCAGCGACTCGCCATTCTCCACCACCGGACGGAACAAGTGGGTCAGATACTCCGTGTGACCGCTGTACCGGAACTCGTCCGACTGGATGTTCTCCTTGTTGATTGGAGCTGTCACCAAGGCGTGTACCAGACCTTGCTGCAGGTCGGCGCAGGCGCGTTTGAGGCTCGCAAGCGAAGCTTTGCCGGCTGCTTCGCTACTCTTGCCTGGCTCCAACGGAGTATCGTCGGGGTAACAGGTTATCACGTTCACTTTTCCTTCCACTACCTTGCGCGCATCAGTTATAATCACACCTTGGGGAGTTTGGAACTCCTCATCCAGCATTTGGGCATAGTGCTTGGCTATGGCAACGTTGCCGTATAACACGGGCGTGCAGATCTCCAATATATGGGGATGAAAAATGGTCTTCAGGATAATCTCATAGCTTACGCCATTGATATCACCGGCTGTAATTGCAATTATCGGTTTCATAGTTTGTCGTACAAAAATATTCAAACTGTTAGAATCTTTCGTTGTGTATTTTGTTGTATAATAGTTTTTCCAAGGTATAATCCTTGCGTTCTTCGTCCTTGTACCCTAAGGCTATCACGCATAGCACGGCATACTTGTCAGGGATGGCAGTCAGGCTGCGCACCATTTGTTCGGACTCTTCCCTGCCATACACCTGG
>JAFSPC010000126.1 GCA_017443075.1 Paludibacteraceae bacterium | reverse complement strand
GTAGGACTTCTTATTGTATGGAATCCAATTCGGCGCGTAAGTTATACTTCAGCACGTGCACGGTACGAAGGCTGCGGAAATCAGTTGCCAGTGCAACGCTAATATCGTAGTACGAGTCGCCCTCGCCGATGGATACATCCGATACTACGCCTACCGGCAAATCTGCAGGGAAGATAGCACTCATGCCGCTCGTGACAATCGTATCGCCAATCTGCACATTCACATGGCGTGCCACATCCTCCAGCGCCGCGTGACGGGTGTCGGGTACGTGCCAATGCAGGGTGGCCATATAATCGTTCTTGCGAATCTTCGAGGATATGAAGAGCCCCTCATGAATGACCGGCGCAACCACGGCAAAGTGTGTGCTGACCGATTGCACGACACCTACTATACCATCCTTGCCAATCACCCCCATGTCGGGTGTGATGCCGTCACGACGACCTTTGTTGAGCGTGAGGTAGTTGTGATGGCGGTCGTTGCTGAAGGCAATAACCCGTGCAGGAATAAATGCATAATCCATGTCGGACGGTACCGATGCTGCTTGATTCGAACTCGTTCCGGTGTCGAGCCGTTCTCGGTCCGTTTTCGGTCCGTTTTCGAGCCGTTTTCGGACCTTTGTCGGGGGTAAATAGCTTTCGACGGCGTCTTGGCTGACGGACGATTGCGTTAACGCGTAGGGATGCGTATCGGGGGAAAACGGATGGGCGCCTTGCTCAAGCAGGCGGGTGTTCTCCGCCTGTAGTAGCTGGTTCTGCTCAAGCAACTGAGTGTTCTCATCTAATAGCTGGGCATTGTCGGCTCGAAGGCGGAAATAGGACAACAGGTTATCGTTCATCAGTTGCAGACCTGCTGTAACGGTATTGGCTGCGCCGGAGGCTACCATCTGCTGGTATTTGTTGCCGCGTATGACAAATATAAACGCAACAACTTCCAACCCCACAAGGAGTAGGAAGTTGCTATAGCGTATTATCAGTTGCAGCAGGTTGCGCATGAGAATTTATAATGGATAATTGGCAATTGATAATTCTTGTCTCGGCTATGTCTCAAGCTATCGGCTAAAGCCGTGTGGACAATGGATAAATAATATTTATCGGATCAGGAAGCCGAACTTGTCGTAGTTCTTGAGCGCAATGCCTGTCCCTCGTGCTACGGAGAGCAACGGCGCTTCAGCTACGTGGAAGGGGATCGTTATTTTATCCTCCAATCGCTTGGCCAGACCGTGCAACTGCGCGCCACCACCGGCGAGGTAGATTCCGCTGTCAACGATGTCTGCATACAACTCTGAAGGTGTGTCCTCAAGTGCTGCAAGCACGGCTTGCTCTATGCGTGAGATTGATTTGTCGAGGCAATGTGCAATCTCGTTGTAGCTCACCTGTACCTTCATCGGCAATGCCGTGACTTTGTTCGGGCCGGTTACAAGATAATCCTCGGGCGCATCTTCCAGTTCGGGCAGAGCCGCACCAACGGCTATCTTGATGCGTTCGGCTGTAGGTTCGTCTATACGCATGTTATGCATGCGGCTCATGAAATCAATGATGTCGCGGTTGAAGTCGTCGCCCGCTGTCTTGATGGATTTGTTAGCCACTATGCCGCCAAGTGAGATAACGGCTATCTCGGTGGTGCCACCGCCTATATCTACAACCATGCAGCCCTTGGGCGCCTCAACATCTACGCCGATACCGATAGCTGCTGCCATCGGTTCGTACAGCATGTATATCTCACGACCGCCGGCATGTTCGCAACTGTCACGTACAGCACGAATCTCAACTTCCGTACATCCGGAAGGTATACCCACCACCATACGTATGGCAGGAGTGAATAGACGATTCTTTTGAGGGATCATCTTGATCAACCCTCTGATCATCATCTCGCATGCATTGAAGTCGGCTATAACACCTTCCTTCAGCGGGCGGACTGTGCGGATCTGCTGGCTGCCGCGACCAATCATCTGCTGAGCCTTGCGGCCCACTGCCAGGCACTTGTTATCGGCCACGGAGATGGCTACCACGCTGGGTTCGTTTACTACTATCTGATCCTCATACATGATGAGGGTATTGGCTGTGCCAAGGTCAATTGCAATCTCTTGCGTGAATGAGAATAGAGACATAGAATTTACAATTTGGGCATTTACGGTTTACCATTGGATTATATCTTATACGGGATCAATAGCCTGCGCAATGGAGTTAGCTATTTGTGCCATCTCGTCGGCAGGAAGCTGGAGCTTGGGATTGGTGAAGAGCATGTCCCGCTCTGAGTTCATCGGAACGAGGTGGATATGTACATGGTTGACCTCCATGCCAAGTACTGCCACACCGACGCGTTGGCATCCTGTAGCCTTCTTGATGCCCGCTGCCACACGTTTGGCGAACAGAGTCAGTTCGGTCAGCATGGGGTCGTCAAGGTCGAAGATGTAGTCTGCCTCAGGTTCGGGCAGCTTGGGGATAACTAACGTGTGCCCTTTCACCAGCGGATTGATGTCAAGAAAGGCGTAGCAGTGCTCGCTTTCAGCCACCTTGTAACTCGGTATCTCACCATTGATGATTTTTGTGAAAATTGTCATAATGATTTGAATTTATGGCTTGTTGTTACAATGAGATATCCATTATCTCCAATTCGAGTGTGCCTGCGGGGACAACGACCTGTGCTATGTCGCCTACCTTTTTGCCGAGCAAACCCTTAGCGATAGGCGTGGTGGAAGCAATCTTCCCTTCGGCAATGTTGGCTTCGCTTTCGGTCACGATTTGGTAGGTGCGCTCAGTGTTATTCCTTTTATTACGTACACGTACGCGTGTGAGGATTTTTACTTCGTCGGTATTGATTGCCGATTCATCAATGATACGTGCGTCCACGATTTTGCTTTTCAGGATAGCGATGCGTGTCTCAAGGTGTCCTTGTTCCTCTTTAGCCGCGTCGTACTCGGCGTTTTCGCTCAGGTCACCTTTGTCTCGCGCCTCCGCGATAGCCGCGATGACACGAGGCCTTTCCACGCTCTCGAGGAACGCGAGTTCTTCTTTTAGTTTTTGCAGTCCGTCTGCAGTCATGTAAGTTGTTGCCATATTTATTATTTTTTATTATCAATATTTTGGGGTCAGTATCTCTGATACTATGAACGCTTGGCGCAGCGTGTCAGGGTCTGTCAGATCCGGCAAATCGCAAACGGCTGCGGTTGACGTGGCGCTCACTGACGATGTTCGCCGGCTGTCCTTTCTGGGCTGTGCTTCTGCTTCTGACTTGATATAAGCCTTCTCTTTTGCCATAATTTCACAAATTTATAACGACGCAAGAAACCTTGCATCGTTGAGCTGACCAAAATAGTTTATACAAAACAAAAAAGTCTTCACAGCAAAGGTTTTTGTGTCGGTTCTAAAAACAACAGGAAACTTCCCAGCCTCCTGTTGCCATTAAACCTAAACCTTAACTATGAAAATTTTATTTGTTTTCAGTGCAAAGGTACGACTTTTATTTCAAATATGCAAATATTTTTGAAAAAAAATGCATATTTTAGTCATTTTTTTTGCTTTTTTGCATCAAAATAGCCGTTTTTGTCTATTTTGAGCTCTGAATTGGTCAAAAATTTTCTATTCTGCGATAGGTTCGCCTTTCAGCGTTGCAGCGGTGGCAGATATAATTTTCACTTTCACAAGTTCGCCTATGTGTCTTCCCGCGCGCGGAAAAACTACAGTCTTGTATTGCGAAGTACGTCCGAACATGTCATCGTGGCTTCGCTTTGACAATCCCTCTACCAGCACTTCTACAACCTTACCGACTTCGCGTAGGTTGCTTTCAAGTGATAGAGTGTTCTGCAGGGCGATAATCTCGTTCAGACGACGCACTTTTTCTTCTTCGCTAACGTTGTCCGGCAGATGTTTGTGGGCGTACGTTCCCGGGCGCTCCGAATACTTGAACATGAATGCTGTATCAAACCCAACTTCCCGCATCAGTGAGAGGGTTTGCTCATGGTCTTCAAGCGTCTCGTCATGAAAACCACAGAAGACATCTGTGCCGATCGTTGCATCGGGCACTATTCGACGTATGGCTGCTATGCGCTCAAGATACCACTCGCGTGTATATTTGCGGTTCATTAGCTTGAGTATCTTGTTACTGCCGCTCTGCACTGGCAGGTGGATAAACTTGCAGATGTTCGCATTGTTGGCAATGACATGCAATGTCTTGTCAGACATATCCTTAGGGTGCGATGTGGTGAAGCGGATACGCATATCCGGTACAGCGTTGGCAACGATTTGCAATAGGTCGGCAAAATCAATGCATTTGCCTTCAGGATAATTCGCGTTTGACATCTGGCTGTCTGTTGGCTGCCAGCAGTAGGAGTTCACGTTCTGCCCGAGCAAGGTCACCTCCTTGTACCCTCGGCTATGCAGGTCTTGCACCTCGTTGATGATGCTTTGCACGTCACGTGAGCGTTCGCGGCCGCGGGTATATGGCACTACGCAGTATGAGCAGAAATTGTTGCATCCGCGCATGATACTGACAAAACCCGAAATCTGTTTGCCCAGGCGCGAGGGCAGAATGTCGGCGTACGTTTCGGTAGTGCTAAGCTCGACGTTGATTGCCTTGTGACCTTGCCGGCACTGCTCTATCAGGTTTGGCAGATCAAGGTACGCATCAGGACCTGCCACAAAATCGACCTTGTAATCGCGCAGCAGTTCAGCGCCCATGCGCTCTGCCATGCAGCCGATCACACCTATTATCCGATGCTTACTGCGTTTGCTGCCGGCTAACTCTTGCAGACGGTGCTGCACACGTTGCTCCGCGTTGTCGCGTATGGAACATGTGTTGAGCAGAATAATGTCTGCTCCATCGAGGTCGTCGGTATATTCGGCATCCGTCGTGCCAAGGATGGCTGCTACAACCTCGCTGTCGGCTACATTCATCTGGCAGCCGTATGTTTCTATGTAAAATGATTTAGCCATAAACAATTGTAGGACTCGTATGATAATTCCATTTCTTTGTTTATACCATCAGTCTGTACGCTTTCGGCGTGACTGAAGTATGCGTTTTGAAAAACCGATTGAAGAATGCCACATTGTCGAAACCAAGGGATAGTGCTATCTCCTTGACTTGCAGGTTGGTCAGCTTGAGCTTGGCTTTCGCATCGGTGATGATGGCTTCCACTATCAGGTCGCCTGCAGTCTTGTCGCTCACCTGTTTGATGGTAGCGCACAGGTGCGGGAGTGTGATGTGCATCGTGTCGGCATATTTCGATACGTGGTGCCACTCGTGGTAGTGCTTCAGAACGAGGTTGCAGTATTCGTAGTAAATCTCGTTCTTGCGGTCCTGCGGACGAAGTGTCGTTTCGGACTGAGTGCGGAAGAAGCCGTTGTACGTCATTTGGAAGATGTTGTAGACATTTACCATCTTCTCGGTGTTCAGCAGCGATGGAGTGCAGTTGGATGCATCGATGAGCAGAACGCACGTGTTCACCATGATTCTCGCCTGCTCTTCGGTTAGCGTGACGATCGGCGAATGCATGTGCATGGCGTTGGCTGTCAAGCGGGTTTGGAACGTATTCTTTTCCATAAACGACGAACTGAATAGCACATAGTACACAAGTGCGTCCTCCGAAAACTCATGGATGAGCAGAAACGATCCTGACTCCAGCAATAAGGCATCGTTGGCGTGAAAATCGTATTGCGTCACATTGATGGTTGCTTTCGCCGTGCCCCTGGCCAAAATGGCAAACACGGTGCATTGTATCTTGCACGGAAAGCGTCCGTACTCATTCATAATCTTGCCGCTGGCATCACCAATCAGGTAGTCTTTGGGGCAATCTAACAATGGGATTGTGTTGTCTTGCATAATACTAATTCTATCAGATGATGAATAAATGGTATGCAAAGATACAAAAAATATTTCAATTTTAAGTACGTTCTTAAAAAAAAGCACGTTTTCTTGTTGGAAAACGTACTTTTTGTAAGATGATGCTTAAAAATAGAGCATTATTCCGTTGCGTTGTACCACTGCTCCAAATGCTCGTTGAACGCTCGCCTGTCCAGAGTGCACCACTCGCGCAGCCGGTCTGTCATATCCTCAAAGTGCATTCTGACATGCCTCCGCAGTACCGGGCGCGTGCGCTGTTTGCTGGTAAGACTGTCGTCGAGACCCGAGGTGCGAAGCATGATAACACGGACATCCTTGTATCTGTTCGTGTTCTCCGGAGCAAACAACCCTTGACATACCTCGTATGCCAAGCGTCTGTTGCCGATGGATTCGACAGGACTGTAACGTATGTGTCCCGATGGGTAGAACAGCAGGTCTTCACCATTTGCCAATGTTTGTAGCGCAGTGGCTGTGAGTGCGCGCGCTTTGGCGGCACTCTGCTGGCGATGCTCCGCTGTGGTGGCTGGCAGGTCTGGTACCATAATGGCGTTTGCGAGATGCAGCGCCCAACGTGTGAGTGGTTTGCGAAAGAAGGCCTCATCACTCATCGGGCGCAACATAACATCCCAGAACTCTGCACACAGCATAGGTGGCTCGATGTAGGCTGGGTGATTCGGTAATACAAGGTGAACCTTGCCGTCACGCAGCAGCTCACCGCCATCCGTTTGGATATCGTAATGCAGATGTAGTAAAAATCTGACAAACTTGGCAACTCTTCTACGAGTCATGATGTCGTCTTTATAAATTATTATTATTTATCGGGCTATATTCTAAACGTGGAATTTTTAGAAGTGCCCTTAATAAATTCTTCACTTGCTATCTATTCCGTCAACAGGTCTTACTTTACCTTCTGCCGCCTCGCTATGGTAGCGGACGAAATGTGCAATGTACCTGTTCAAGGTATTGCGATTGCACTTGATACGTAGGCTGATAGCATTTTGTGAGAGCCCCAAGTGCAGAGCATGGCGGATATATCGGTCGTACTTGTACAGCGGGTGTACTTGTTGTGAATTGCGACTTCCCCGAGGTCGTCCCACATGTTTGCCTTCAGCCTTGAGGCGGGCTAATGCCTGACGCGTACGGTCGCTGATGAGGTTGCGTTCGATCTCTGCTGACAGGCCAAAGGCAAAAGCCAGAACCTTGGATTGGATATCATCGCCCAGACGATAGTTGTCCTTGATAGTCCACACGCGGCATCCGCGCTTCATGCATAGGCTCAAAATCTCCATAATCATGTACAGGCTGCGACCCAGTCGACTGAGCTCGCTGCAGATGATCAGGTCATTCTTTTTCACTCGCTTGAGCAGTGTCCCTAAACGACGGCGTGAGTACACCTTGGTGCCCGAGGCGGTCTCTTCTATCCACCCATCCACTGTCAAACCTTCGTGCTGACAGAATGATTGAATCTCGTACCGTTGATTCTCAACTGTTTGCTTGTCGCTGCTGACGCGTATATATCCGTAGTTCATGGTTTTTTACCACAAAGATACGAAAAATTCCATCAAAATGCAAACGGCGTGCAAGATTGCACGCCAAGATGTGTGGCTGAACAAGTCTTTATGCAAAATCAATGATGTGGTGGATGGAAATAATACCGATAATCGCATCGGTAGCATTGCTCTCCGTAACAGCCAGCGTGGTGATATTATACCGGTCCATGATAGCCAGTGCCTCTGATAGCAAGGCGCCTTTCGCGATACGCTTGTAGCCAACGGTCATAATATCTTGTGCAGTTATATGCAGATCGTCGTACTTCTGAATGGCGCGTCGCAGATCACCGTCGGTGATTATACCGATACAATGGTCGAACTGATCGCTATCGGTGTTGTGCTCATACACCATCGTCATACCCAAGTGGTGCGCCGTCATCTCGCGCACGAGGTCCCTGAACGTCGTATCGGTGAACACACGGGGTACGGATGACGTCATGTGGTTCTCAACCCTGCCTAACAACTTGCGTCCTAAGGCCCCGCCCGGATGGTAGACAGCAAAATTCTCTGCGCGGAAATGGCGCTTTTCCATCAGACTCACCATCAGGGCATCGCCCATCATGAGCGTCGCGGTCGTGGATGTCGTAGGTGCGAGACCGAGCGGGCACACCTCTTTGTCTACGTGCACTGACAGAACCAAATCGCAGCGGTTTGCTAAGGGGGATTGCAGGTCTCCCGTCATGGCTATCAGGCGGCAGCCCATCTGGTGGAGCGGGTCGATAACGGCTAAGATCTCGTTGGTAGCACCGCTATTGCTAACGAGCAGAACAACATCATCACTACTTACCATACCCAGATCGCCGTGAACGGCTTCAGCGGCGTTGACGAAGATGGCTGGCGTGCCGGTTGAGGCAAAGGATGAAGCAATCTTCCTGCCGATAAGTCCGGTTTTGCCTATGCCCATCACTACGACTTTGCCCTTGCACGAGTACAATGCATCCACCACTAAAGCGAAGTGTTCGTCAATGTGTTCTGCCACCTTGCTTAGCTCGCTCAGTTCTTGCTGAAAAATATGTCTCGCTCTTTCTGCTGAATCAATCATTAATTACGTGTTTTGTGTGCCAGATTGTCAAATGCTTTAGCTTGTTCCAATAGCTGACGGATATCTTGCAGCTTAACTTGGTTGGCGGCATCGCTGATAGCATGATCGGGATCGGGGTGTACCTCAAGAAACAACCCGTCTATCCCCACCGCCAGCGCTGCCCGCATCAATGGTGGTACGAGCTCGCGATTGCCTCCCGTTACGCCTTGTTGGGTTGAGGGGCGTTGAACGGAGTGGGTGGCGTCAAATATGACAGGACAACCGTACTCGCGCATGTACACCAATGAGGTCATATCCACCACTATATTGCCATAGCCGAACGATGAGCCGCGCTCAGTCAGCCAGATAGGTGCATCGGGGTTAACCTCGCGGCACTTGCTGATGGCACCGCGCATATCCCACGGCGCCATGAACTGACCTTTCTTGATATTTACCGTTTTGCCGGTGCGTGACGCGGCTTGCAACAGGTCGGTCTGACGACTCAGAAAGGCTGGAATCTGCAATACATCTGCAACTTCGGCAACAGGGGCGCACTGATAACTCTCGTGTACATCCGTCAGTATAGGCAAACCATAGCGCTGTTTGACCTCTGACAAGATGCGCAAACCCTCACACATCCCCACGCCCCGTTGTGAGGATGAAGATGTGCGGTTGGCTTTGTCGAACGATGACTTGAAATACAGAGGTATATCCAAATCGCGACATACCTGCTGCAGCTCGGCGGCGGTATCAAGCACCATCTGTGCGCCTTCTATAGCGCAGGGACCTGCAATCAGAAACATGGCTTAATGTTTATACGCCTTTATCCAGTCAATAGTCACCGCGCCGGTGCCCTTGATGCCTTGAGGGAGGAATGCGATGATGGTCGGGAACAGTTTGGTACCGAGTTTGTTGGCTGTGCGGGCTACCTCTTGATTGTTGATGTACCACGTGATGTCCGACTTGGTTATATCCACGCTATACACGTACTCCTGACCCTCTTTGATGCCTTCCACTACGGTCAGTTCTTCAAACTGCTCGTATGTAACACCTAAGGTTACCTTTTGTCCGTCCCACTGGGCGATGCGCAGGATTGGCAGGTGATTTTCGCTCATCAGGCAGATGGCGCTATTCGCTTTGCCCTTGAAGGAGGCTTTGACTTGGAACATAGCCTCGTCGGCTCGGAACTTCTCTGCCGTCTGAATGATATCGTCTGTGTAGTCGAACTCGGTCATCGTGAACCCTTTCTTTTGATCCCATGCCGGTACTGTTACGTGTTCAGCCTTGACTTCTACGGTCAGTCGGCTGTCGATGGTGCTGACGTTACGCCCTCCGTTCATGGCAGCCTCTTCGTTGGCATACGAATGGTTGGATTTGAGTTTCGGGTTGGTGCGGTAGAAGCCTGCTTGCCATGGCGAGTCTATCATCTTGTTCCACTCGCACGCATCAGAGAAGATCTCCTGATATGCCTCGTATCGCTCAATCTGCTTCGGGTCTTGCGCGAGGAAGAAGGCAATGTCTGAAGAGTTCTTCAGTGCCTCATACTTGCCGTCCTGCTGGCTTTGCAGGGTGGTGTACCAGCGGTTGGGGTCTTTCCAGAAATTAAAAGCCTTGCGGAACTCCTCTGAGTTCACCAATTCCTTCAACTCAAAGTATCGCTTTAACTCGTCTGACTCTTTGTGCAGATTGAAACGGCGTACAGCAAACGAGTTGCGTAACTTTGCCATGCGCTTGAGCCGCGGGTCTGCCTTGACTGCCTCGGGATCGTTGAGCTTGGCATAATCGTTGGTCTCTGCAAAGGAATTGTACTCATGTACTGACGAAAAACCAAGGTAGAACTTGTACCAGCGTACATGCCAGGAACGTTTCACCTTGACATATTCCTGCCGTGTGGCATATTCCGGACGGTCTTTGAACTTGGTGGTTAACAACTCCGTTTTGTAATCTTGGAAATCCTTTGCCTCCACGATAGGTTTCAAAGCCATAAATTCAGCTAATTCGGCTGATGCTTCTACATCGCGATAACGGCGGATGTCCTTGCTTACTTGGCGATAGCGCTCCGCCATTTGCTTGGTTGTCAAGGTGTCAGCCTTGAGTTGCGTAAGATGCTTCATACGTATGGTTGTTTAATGATTTTTCTATTTGTTGTTCACAGCGGAATACTGCTGTCTGTCTGTCGTTTGGCGTCTGGCTACAACTTGTCCAGCATTTCGTACAATTCGTCAAGCGACTGGGCGAAAATGGGTGTATATGCCTCTTGCCGCGGCAGGAATTGCAGTCCGCGCATCGTTTCTGCCTGCATACGAATGCCCTCATAGAAGCCATCGTAGTTCAGTATGTAGATGGGCTTGTGGTGTTCGCCCACTGTGCCGGAAGCAATCACATCGAACATCTCGTCAAGCGTGCCGTAAGAGCCCGGCAGACATACAAAGCAATCAGCGAGGTCACGCATGCGTTGCTTGCGCTCCGCCATCGAACTGACGATATACAGCGTTGTGCAGTTGTGTGCCAAACGACCGGAGGAGATTATGCGTTGGGGTACGACGCCTATTACCTCACCACCTGCGGCGCGAACGGCATTGCTCGTATGCGTCATTAGCCCACCCGTAGCACCGCCGTATACGAGCGTGTGACCTTGCCGGGCAAGCCATGTGCCTAAGGCGTCACCGAGACGAAGATATTCCTCGGGGATAATGTCTTTAGCTGAACAATAGACTGCGATGCGCATGATTGTTGGGGTATGAGCAGCCAATATTGGCCGCATTATTTCTTGATTTTGGCTTCACCGGCGATTACTTGGGTGTTGTTTTGCATAATCTGTGCCATATCCACACCTGTAGCTTCCTTGATGACCTCCATGGTCTGGCGCATCACTACTGGCACGTTACCGCTAATACCGGAGGCTTCGGCACCGGTAGTGCCATATACGTGTACGTCGTTGATGGATGTGAGTGGCTCTGCTACCTTGGCTGCAATGTCAGGCAGGATCTTCACCATCATCTCGGCAATGGCTGCGCCGTTATACTTCTTGTACGCTTCGGCTTTCTTATCCATGGCTGCGGCTTCTGCCTCACCCCTGGCGCGTATGGCTGCAGCTTCTGCTTCGCCCACAGCCTTTATACCTGCTGCCTCTTGCTGTTTGGCAAACAGTGCAGCCTCGGCTTGTGCTTTCACGGCAGCCGCCTGTTGCTCTGCCTCATAACGCTCGGCTTCGGCTTTGCGCTTGCGCTGCTCAAGCTCAGCTGCGGCGTCCACCTCTTTCTGATACTTGGCGGCATCGGCTTGCTTGTTGATCTCGGCATCAAGTTTCTTCTGCTGGATGGCTATCTCCTGCTCGCGCAATAGTTGCTCTTGTTTGGCTTTCTCCACTTCCGCTTCGATGGTCAGCCTGTTGATTTCCTTCTGGCGTTCCTGCTGACGGATGGATTTGGCAGCCTCAGCCTCAACGGTCTTGATGTTGATCTCTTTGGCCTGCTCTTGACGTTGAATCTCGTAAGCGGCATCTGCGATAGCGGATTGTGTGTCGGCTTGCTTTTTCAGGTCAGCCTGCTTCACGGCCAGCTCGGTGTTGCGGATGGCTATCTCTGTTTCTGACGCCACGCGTGCATCGTTGGCTTGCTTGGCTGCTTCAGCGCGAGCGATAGCAACGTCTCGTTCGGCATTCGCCTTGTTGATAGATGCGTCTTTGGTTATCTTGCAGGTGTTGTCGGCACCTAAGGCGTGAATCAGACCTTCGCCATCGGTGATGGACTGGATGTTACACGACAGAATCTCAATGCCTAACTTAGCCATGTCGGCTGCCGCTTTCTCTTGTATCTGGTTGGAGAACCCGTCCCTATCAACGTTCAGCGAACGCAGATCCTGCGTGCCGATTATCTCACGCATGTTACCTTGCAGTGAGTCGCGGATCTCAGCTGCTATCTCTTCACGGCTCTTGCCGAGGAAGTTAGCGGCAGCCGTTTCAATCAGCTCGGGGTTGATGCGCACCTTGGCAACTGCATCCACATCCACATTGATAAAATCGGAGGTAGGTACGGAAGAGTCCGTCTTGATATCCACACTCAACTGCCCCAGATACAGCCGGTCTACCTTCTGCAACCCGGGTATGCGCAGTCCACCGGTACCGATCAGAAACTTCGGGCGCTTGCGCGGCCAACCGGAAATGACCAGCGCCTGGTTAGGCGAAGTCTTGACATACGACAACAATAGGAACACGAGTAACAGCACCGCTGCTACGACAAGGATGATGATTTGAGTGTCAGACATAGTTGTGTGTTTTATTTGGTTATAATATCATCATAGATGCGCCAAGATTGGCGCATACAAAATCACGCGTCAATCTTGGCGTACGTGGCGTTCTGCTCGATGAACTCGCGTCGCGGGCCAACCTCATCGCCCATCAGCATGGATATGATGCGGTCTGCCTCGGCTGCGTTCTCAATCGTAACCTGCTTGAGCATGCGGCGCTCGGGGTCCATCGTTGTCTCCCAGAGTTGTTCGTCACTCATCTCACCCAGACCTTTGTAGCGTTGCGTCTTGATTTGTTTCTCATCGCCGTTGCCGTAGCGCTGGATGAAGTCGTGACGCTGCTGATCGTTCCAGCAATACTCTTTGGTGCCGCCCTTCGAGCAGAGGTACAGCGGTGCCATGGCTATGTACAGGTGCCCTTGCTCGATCACCTCCTTCATGTGGCGGAAGAACAGAGTCATGATTAGTGTGGCGATATGTGCGCCATCAACATCGGCATCCGCCATGATGATCACTTTGTGGTAACGTATCTTCGATAGGTTAAGCGCCTTGGGGTCGTCTTCGGTGCCAAAGGTTATGCCCAGAGCGGTGAAGATGTTACGTACCTCCTCGCTCTCAAACACTTTGTGTTCCATGGCTTTCTCAACGTTCAGAATCTTTCCTCGCAGCGGTAGGATGGCCTGATGCACGCGGTCGCGGCCTGTCTTGGCAGTACCGCCTGCTGAGTCACCCTCGACGAGGAACAATTCACATTCGGCAGGGTCCTTGGATGCACAGTCGGCAAGTTTGCCGGGCAGGCCGCCACCGCTGAGCGGGGATTTGCGAAGCACGCTTTGCCGGGCATTACGCGCGGCGATACGTGCCTGTGCAGCCAGAATAACTTTCTCCACGATACGTTTGGCGTCATCGGGGTGTTCCTCAAGGTAGTTCTGTAGCGCTTCGGCTACGGCGGAGTTGACCATACCGGCAACTTCGGAGTTACCTAACTTGGTCTTGGTCTGCCCCTCGAATTGCGGCTCGGCTACCTTCACGCTGATAACCGCAGTCAGTCCCTCGCGGAAATCGTTAGGGTCGATCGTTGAATTGCCCTCTTTGTCCTTGAGTTTGGCTTTCTCAAGCATCTTGCTGTCCTCGGCGTACTTCTTCATGACGCGTGTGAGCGCAGCGCGAAAACCGGCTACGTGCGTGCCACCCTCGATGGTGTTGATGTTGTTGACGTAGGAGTGCACGTTCTCGTTGAAGTCGGTGTTATAGATCATTGCAACTTCAACGGGCGTGCCGTACTTGTCGGTATTCAGGTGGATGACCTCGCTGATGAGCGGGGTGCGGTTGCCGTCGATGAAACGTACGAACTCGGAGAGACCCTTTTCTGAATAGAAAGTCTCCTTCTTGCAGCCTGTCTCTTTGGTGCCGTCCTCGCGCACCGTCTCAACCTCTACGCGCTTATCCTTGAGCACAATGCGTATGCCCGCGTTCAGAAATGCCAGCTCACGCATACGGTTGGCGAGGATGTCCCACTGATAAACAGTCTCGGTGAAGATGGTGTCGTCTGGCCAGAACTGCACGAATGTGCCGGTCTTGCGCTGTTCCCAGTTGCCGGTCGCCTCGGCCTCACTGATGTTATGCACGGGGGCAAGCGGTTTGCCCTTGGCGTAGTCCTGACAATGGATAGCACCGTCGCGATAGACCTCAACGTGCATCTTGGTGGAAAGCGCATTCACGCAACTCACACCCACACCGTGCAGACCGCCACTCACCTTGTAACTATCCTTGTTGAACTTACCTCCGGCGTGCAGCACGGTCATCACAACCTCCAATGCTGACTTATGCTCCTTGGGGTGCATGTCCACAGGTATACCACGCCCGTTATCCTGAACGGTGATCGAGTTATCTTTTTCGATATGAACGGCTATCTCGTCGCAGAAACCTGCCAGAGCCTCGTCGATAGAGTTGTCTACAACCTCATATACGAGGTGGTGCAGACCTTTCTGCGAAATGTCTCCGATATACATTGCCGGGCGCTTGCGCACCGCTTCTAGTCCCTCAAGCACCTGAATACTTGAGCCGTCATACTTCTCCTCCTGCATTGATGCAGCTTGTGCTGTTACTTCTTGTTCTTGCATTATAGTGTTATTATTGTTTACGTGGTTATTTTTAGTTTTACTAAAAAGCGTACAAAGATACAAAAAAAAAATGACATTTGCAAGTTTTTTGTCATTTTTTTTTGGTAAGTGGTGGAAAATAGTAGAAAAATATACTAAAAATCCGATTTTCAAAATCACGGGATATATACTTTGTCTATATAGGGTTCACAGGGATTCGATAATAGTCCGGTGGTAGACTGATAGCAGACCGATGGCGGACAGGGGATAGGTGGTGAGGGGGGCGTTATCTTTGTCCGAGGCGGTTGAGGTGGCAAAGCATCAGGCTACCATCTTCGCGCCGCATGTGCATGCCATTACCTTCACAGAAATCGAAGGCTTTGCAGTTGTTGCAGGGTTCAAGTTTTCTCATCCAACTGCGGTCGCGATAGGGTTTGAATCCATTCTCCCAGACCTGCCAGAACGAATCCTTGTAGATGTTGCCTTGGTAATATTTGCCGCGTATGCTTGTGCAGGCGGATATGCTTCCGTCAATCAAGATGGATGCTATGCTTATGCCTGCGGCGCATTGGTAGAGGTTGTCGCGCACCTTGCCCTCGTAGTCGCCCAGATAGCCTTCGCAGGAGTAGGATACGTGCCGTCCTGCTTTGCGCTCCGACGCGACGAAGTCCATCAGTTGGCGGAATTGTTCGTCTGTGAGTATCAGTTCGGGATTGGTGGCTGCGCGCCCCATAGGATCGATGCCGAACACCCGCCAGTTGCGTACGCCAAGATCCCACAGCATGTCGCGTATAGCAGGCAGGTTGTTGATGGTGCGTTGGTTGGCGCAGGTGACCACGTCCCAAGTCAGGTTTTTCTCGGCGGCGCACAAGCGTATGGCGCGGCATGCTCCGTCAAATGCCAAGGGGTGTTGCCGAAGCCAAATATGGTCATCTTGCAACCCGTCGAGCGAGACGGTTATTGAGCGCAGACCAGCCTTTCGCAGTTCGCGGAAGCGTGCTTCGGTCAGCGCCAAGCCGTTGGTGACCATCCCCCACGGGTAGTCGCGGTCGTATAGTGCGCGCCCGACCTCGGCAAGGTCTTTGCGCATCAGGGGCTCGCCACCAGAGATGATTATCAGCACTTTGTGCGGATTGACATGGGGCGTGACCTCTGTGTCGATCACATGGAGAAAATCCTCGGCGGGCATGTCGGGCGTCTCGGTCGATGATACGCAGTCGCTACCGCAGTGCAGGCAGTGGACATTGCAGCGTAGGGTCGATTCCCAAAACAGCTGTTCAAGCGGGTGGAGTACTTTCTGGTTCAGCCGGCGCCACCGTTCGAGGCGCAAGGCTAATCGCATTCGCAGATTCATGGCCGGGGGTGGATTCTTTTCACTCGCTGACGTCAGTCGGTGTGTTGTCAGGGAGGGACGCTTCAAGAATATTGTAGCCGTCTTCCGGTACAGCCGGGTCGCCTGTCAACGGTTGCTCCGGTGGCGCGATACCTGCTGTGGGTTCAACCCAGACAGGATCACCGGTTTTACAGCTGGATGCGGTAAGAGCAATCGTGCCGGAAACGGCGGCGATACCAATGATGCTTACGGCTTTCCCGAGTTTGCTGCGCTTGGCGAGTTCTTGTTCCAGGTAGCGCACTTCATGTTCGCATTTAGGGCAGGTACCCATACAATCACCTTTGTGCGTGCATTTGTCCTGCACCAAAGGGATATGGTTGGCTTTTGCGATGTCACGCCTTACTTTCTTCAGACGTTTGCAAACTTCTTTACCATTGTTCATGGTTTTACTTTTTTATAGTATAATCAAATAAGTCAAACTTGTCAAACCCTATTTGTCGTAGTTGCCCGATACTCTTCTGCCTGTCGGTTTCTGTGTTGAAGTTCGGGATAATCGGCAGTCGGATGGTCACATGTTGCGGTTGGGTATTTTCGGCAAGCAGTTTCAAGTTCTGTATCACGTGCGTATTTTCTTTGCCTGTGTAGGAGGCATAGATGTCCGGATTCATATCCTTGACGTCAACAATCCAGTGGTTGATGACCGGCAGTAAGTCTTTGACTGCTTGCTCGGGTACATTCAGACTTGTTTCGACCGATAGAGTCCATAAGTCGCCGCATAACGCCCGAAACTCCCGGATAAATGCCGTTCTGAGCAATGGTTCGCCGCCTCCGAACGTTACACCTCCTCTGGTGGCAAGAAAGTACAACTCATCCGGTTTGGTTTGCTCGTATAGCTGCTCGGCAGTTAGACTCTTCCATGAGTCGTGTGGCTCAAAACACTGCGGGTTAATGCAATATTTGCACCGAAGCGGGCAACCACCGAAGCAGGCAAGTGTCACAACACCTTCTCCGTCGAGGTTAATCCTGTGGCGAGCCACTGCTATGAAAGGTGCAGTCTGCATATTTCAAAATCACGAGATATATACTTTGTATATATAGGCTGTGGTAGGATACGACAATGGTTCGACGACGGCTCGACAAATCCCCTCGTCTATTGCTTTTGCCACTTCGGATGACCGATAATGGTCGTGAAGAGTATCGTGCCGTAATCCTTCTCGCGGACGAGCAGCACGAACGGCCGGTCGGCGATGAACCGGCGGAAATCCATAGGTATATCCACGTCTTTGGGCTCCATGATTCCGATAGTCACCGCTGCGGCTTCCGTACCTTCCTCATCCACCTGCATGAACGTATATTGGTGAATCAGGTCAACGTATGTCTCTTCATCGCTCAAACGGGAAAAGTCGGCTTTTGCGCCGAACGCGTCGGGCATGCCTAATGCGCTAAGGTCATCGTTCAGACGGCGGCTGTATTTCAGTGCGAACTTAGGCAGGGCAAGTTCAACTTGCGGGTAGAACATGTTCCCGAGCATCTGCTGCCATCGTTCGGCGTCGAGGTCTGCAATCCAGCGGCGGATGTCGATGCCTTGTGCGGGCAGGATGATGTCGGCGCAGTACTTGCCGCCTTTGTACGGCAGTTCAAGCAACTGACAGTCGTCATCTTCGCCGTAACGCATTTCGGCTGTACGATGCAGCATGTCGGCCTGTATCTGCTCGCCGCTGAGCGTGGTGAACGTCTGTGGCTTGGTGAACTCTTTCTTGAACTTGTCTTGCCATTTTGCCTTGAAGTACAGTGCGTTCACAAGTGCCATCACGGTGTTTTCGTCCACCATGCTCGGGTCGATGACCTGCTTGATTAGGTTGTTGGTGTGGTTGGCGGCAAAGCGGTTGATATCGTTGAGCACTTTGCTGTCCGTGAAGGTCGGCACGTTCTTTGCCTCGGCGTCAAAGTGCTGCTTGCAGGCTTGGATGAACGCCGCCATGACAGGAAAGTCCTCGCGTACCCATATTCCGTTGGCGAGGCGGACGGTTGTTTCCGTGTCTAACGCGGGCAGCACTTCTATCAGTTGCTTGTAATAGGCGTTTATCTCCTCAATTGTGGCATCATCGTCAAAGCCTACAACCTCCTGCATCTGCGCCAGCGTCTCGCCGTCTGCGCCGTTCATCAGCATGCCTAACAGCATCGATGCCGACAATGGCGACAGGATGATGTTCTCCTGCGTCTCGCTGCTTGCCGCCTGAGCCAACAGGTCAAAACTGAAATCATTGCAGTTCTGCACCAGTTGTTGTTCGGCTACGGACATCTTCAGCTGTTTGGGCTGCGTCACGCCGTTGCCCGAGCACGACACGAACATAATCAGGCAGAACAGAATGACGCACAATCCTATCACTTCGCCGCTGAATAAGATGTTTCGCATTGTATCCATGTGTTTAATTGTTTTCTGTTATCAATTGTCAATCAGTTCAGAGAGCGTCAATTGTCTAGGGTCGGAAGCCTATACCGATGCGCAGCACGGATGCAGAGCCGATATTTGTCTCCACCAACCCGTAAACAATCCTGCTGCCGAAGTTCAGACCGATAGGCGTCACGTTGAATGCAGGGTAGAACGCGCCTCTCAGGTCGCCGTTGGTGTAGTGCTCAAGGTGTGAACTTATGCCGGCTGACAGTCCGGAGTACAGCACTATATGCTCGTGGTTGATGTACGTGAAATCCACACGTGCCGACAGACTCATGTCGTGCGTCTGCGCGCTGCCTGCCCAGCACTCGTAGGTCGCACCGGCACCCAGACGAAGCCACCGCAGGAGATTATACCCGTAGTCAATCGCCCATGCACCCGTGAACACTTCCGAACGGGGCGAACTGCCTGAACCGGACGCGGGGATATAGAAGTTCCACGAGTGGCTGCCGAACCCCGTAGCGTAGATGCTTGGCAATCCTACCGATATAGATATACTATGCCGGCGTGTCTCCCATTCTTCTATCGGCACGACAACCTGTACAGGAATCGGCGCAGGCGTCTCTTTGCGTACTACGACCACCGTCGGTGATGCCTGTGGGTTAGCTTCCGTCTGTAGTTCTTGGGCAAATGCGGCAGCCGCACTCAGCAGCATCACCGCACTTAATAGATATTTCTTCATAATCTTCTAATTTTATTGTTTCTTCTTTAGCACAAAGTCTGCTTTCAGTTCGGCATGACCTTGATACTAATCGCCATCACCACCGGAGAATGTAACCGACGTTTCAATGCTGTCGGAGGCATACACGCCTGCGGTGTCGTGTACAATGATTTTTCTGTACTGCATGGGCATTTCAGATTGGTACTGTCGATAGAACATGCCATTTGAGTCGGTGTACAATGTATCTTGGGGTCCTCTCCAGGCGCCATCTTTCCACCCTTGGCGATGTATGACTTGGATGTTTTGCAACGGTTCGTTATTTTCGTTGCTGACCTTGCCCTC
>JAFSPC010000011.1 GCA_017443075.1 Paludibacteraceae bacterium | reverse complement strand
ATGCCCTGCTCTTGCCGGAGCATACGATGGAAATCAAACCGGATGAGAAACTGAACCCCGCGCTGCGCATTTTTGCTCTCATTCGCTTGGGTATAACGCAGAATGAGGTGATAGCCGACATCTTGGATTACAGTATCAACACGATTTATACGTACAAGACGCGCACCATCAATCATTCGCGCTACGATGCCGATGCCTTCTACACCGCCTTGATGCATATAGCAGTTATTGATTAGTGTCCCCGCGCATGTACTGCACCTGTTCCACAGGCGACAACGCCATACTATACAAAAAAAACACTCCTGCCGCCAACGGCAAGAGTGTTTTTTTGCGTATTTATCTGCCCCCCTTGGTTAGAGGCTTTATGCAGAACGACGCGACTTAGAGAGCGCCTATCTCATGCAGGACATTGGTGGTCTTTGCCACTGCATCGTGCGAAGCCTTGAACAGTGCTTTCTCCTCATCGGTGAGCTCAAGCTCGCATATCTTCTCGATACCATTGCGGCCGATGATACAAGGCACGCCCATCATGATGTCATCGTAGCCATACTCGCCCTCCAACTTAGCCGAGGCAGGGATCATACGCTTCTGGTCGTTGATGATAGCATCTACCATGAATGCAACCGAAGCACCCGGAGCCATCCATGCAGAGGTGCCGAGCAGACCGGTCAGCGTAGCACCGCCAACCATCGTAGCCTTAACAACCTCGTCCAGCTCCTCTGCACTGAGCAGCGTTGATACAGGAATACCGCGGTATGCTGCCAGACGCTTCATCGGAATCATCGTTGTGTCGCCGTGACCGCCGATAACGAAGGCGTCTACATCGTGAGTATAACAACCGAGCTTCTGGCTCAGATAGTATTTGAAGCGGCTGGAGTCAAGAGCACCACCCATACCGATCACGCGGTTACGCGGCAGACCCATAGCCTTCAGGGTCAGATAAGCCATCGTATCCATCGGGTTCGATACAACGATGATGATAGCCTCGGGGGAGTACTGAAGGATCTGCGTAGCTACGCTCTTAACGATGCCGGCATTCACGCCAATCAGTTCCTCACGCGTCATACCCGGCTTACGGGGCAGACCGGACGTGATAACCACTACATCCGAACCGGCGGTAGCGGTATAGTCATTGGTTACGCCCTTAACTACGGTTGAGAATCCGATGGTCTGAGCCGATTGCATGATATCCATGGCTTTGCCCTCGGCTACGCCCTCTTTGATATCAATCAGTACAACTTCGCTGGCGATATTCTTCACAGCGATCACATTGGCTGCGGTAGCACCTACGTTACCTGCGCCTACAACAGTTACTTTTGACATGTCTTAGTATTTATGTTTGTTAGTTTTATTATTCACCGGACTTTCGCGTTTCGCAGAACGCGATTGCAAAGTTACTATTTTTTTTTGACATTTGCAAATTTTATTGCATTATTTTGACATTTTGCCTCTTAGATGTGCAAATTAGCCCTTATCCGGTGCAAGTCTGTCTCGACATGGCTTGGTTAGGTGCATTTTCTACGCCGTAAATGGCGCAAATCACGTGCAGAGATAGTGTTTTTTTTGAAATAATCGTGCCCCTGCGGCTAAGAATTATGTAAGGTTTGGGGCAAAAAATGTACAAAGGATATAGAAAAAAGATTCATTTTTTCTTGCAAATGTCAAAAAAAAGTTGTACCTTTGTAATCGCAAAGGTTTTATGAAAGAGTCACCGACATGAGTCCAAGAACCATGTTTGAATTTTACCGCCAATATGCATCAATCATGCTCATCGCTCTGATGGGATTGTTTGCCGTAGCATTGGCGCTGGACGAGTACAACGACCATCGTCGTACTATGGAAGACCTGCGCATAGAAAGTTGTGTGGAAATCGAGACTGAGGACTACGAGTGGGACGAGACGGACATTAGCAGTCAATCGGTGGCACCCCAGACCCCGACTCTCACGCCAAAAGAAAGAAATCTTTCGTTTGACGGAAGACGGGAGAAGGGATATATTTCCGACAAGCAAAAGATAGGTTTAGTACGCCGTTATGCCCCGCGAAAAGGCATTGCGAGCCATAACTATGCCCTGATATGAACATGACGGTATGAACTCATTGGAGTTTGTACCGTTTTTTTTAGTCGAAAGTCAATAGTCGGAAGTCAATAGAATAATATAAATAATAATTTTATCAACAAATGGATTTTGTAAGCATTTTAACAGCAATTTTAACCCTTACGGCAGGTATTGGTGTGTTCCTTGTAGCCTGCACGATGATGAGTAGTAATCTGGAGTCGGCTGCTTCGCGCAGATTGAAGCGTCTGTTCTCCAAGACAGGTGACAACAAATGGATAGGCGTCGGAATAGGTACGCTGGGCACAGCAGCCATCCAAAGCAGCGGCGCAGTAACAGTGATGGTAATAGGTTTTGTGAACGTAGGTATCATGTCACTCACGCAAGCCGCCACCATCATCTATGGTGCAAACATCGGCACGACGGTTACCGCGCAACTCGTAGCACTCGGTCTGTCGGGCTCGAACAGCATATCTACGACGCTATTGTTTGCAGCATTTGCTGGTATAGGAGCGTTTATGATGCTCTTTGCCAAAACCGACTCATGGAAAAAGACAGGCGGCATCCTTACAGGCTTCGGCATGCTGTTTGTCGGCTTGAGCATGATGGCTAATGCTATGGATGAGTTTGCCGCATTGGAGTCAGTCAAGCTATTCCTTGCCGGCATACGCAACCCGCTGCTGCTGGTGCTTTTGGGTGCTGTGATCACTGCGATTATTCAGTCGTCATCTGTCATGACATCCATCGCCATCACCATGGTGGTAACAGGGCTTATCAGTCTGGACCAGGGTATCTACCTGACAATGGGTAGCAATATAGGCTCGTGTGTGGTGGCAATCATCGCCGGTATAACCAGTGGGGTTGCCGCCAAGCGAACGGCTATGATTCACCTGCTATTTAACGTGTTAGGCGTTGTTCTGTTTCTTGGAGCTGCTCTTGTGCTCGGGGGGCTTAGTGCCGGCGAATGGAGCTTTGGCAACATCTTTGAGCGCCTCTTCCCTGCTGCACCACAACTGCAATTGGCTATGTTTCACACGGTATTCAATGTCTGCACGATGCTGGTTGCCTTGCCACTGACGAGCGCACTTGTCGCGTTGGCATGCAAGATAATAAAAGATGTGCCGGCAGCTAACTCCAACGAGCCACACCTCTATTACCTTGACCCGCAGATGTTGCGTACACCCGTTGTAGCGATACGCCAGCTAAAAGCCGAGGTGGAAAACATGGCTCAGATGGCTATGGCTAACTACCATCGCTCCATACAGGATGTTATCACGCTGAAGAACGCCGAGCGCGAACAATTCGATCAGACGGAACGTCAGCTCAACTATCTTAACCGTGAACTGGTGCACTACGCATTGCTGCTATCCAACAATCAGCTCAACCGATTCGACCACCAGTATCTTGTCTCAACCATCCGCACTGTGAGCGACCTGGAGCGCATAGGTGACTATGCCAAAAACATTATTGAGTATGCCGACAGTCTGCGCCAGCAACAAGTCAGTTTCTCGGAATATGCACGCGATGAGATAGAGCAGATGAGCAAGCTGATTGACAAACTATTCCAAGCCTGCATGCAGGCGTATCACAAGATGGATATGACGGCACTCGGGCTTGCCAATCAGATAGAGGACGAAGTAGATCAGCTAACCGACGAGATGGAGCGCAACCATATCCAGCGGCTCGCCTTAGGCATCTGCAAGCCGCAGGCAGGCACCGAATATATATCACTTGCGCAAAATTCCGAACGAGTGGGCGACCACCTGATTAATGTGGCAAAAACCATTCGCGACCTGCAATAAGCAACCGTTACAAACAATAAGTCTAACCCTAAAAAAATGAAGACGATGAAAAGGAATCTATTTACTACCCTCGTGGTAGCGCTGAGCATGTGCCTAAGCGCATGTGCAGGAGAAAAAACCATTACCATGAACCAGCTGCCCCAAGAGGCACAAACGCTCATTCAAACCTACTTTGCCGATGATCCGGTCAGCTATATCATGCAAGAGCGTGAGGGACTGCTGCCGGAGTACGAAGTACGATTTGCCAGCGCAAGCAAGGTGGAGTTCGACCACAAGGGCGCTCTGCTGAAAGTGGACTGCGGCAACCGGGCCGTACCACTTGGGCTCGTTCCGGAAGTCGTACGCACCTACGTGCAAACGAACTATCCCAACGCAGCCATCACCGAATGGAGCAAAGATGACCGCCGCTGGAAAGCCGAACTGAACAATGGCATTGAGCTGGAGTTCAACAGCAAGTATGAGTTCGTGCGTATTGACGATTGACGGCTGAGCACACAAAAAGGAAAAGGACGGCATACGTCGTCCTTTTCTCGTATAATGCCGTTCGAGCCAAGGCTCTTGGCATTATTGAATCTCAATCTGTTTGGTTGTCTTGCCTTGAACTTTTTGCAGCTTAGGCAGTTCGATGGTCAATATGCCATCCTCAACCTTGGCGTTGATTGCCTCCTCGTTCACATCCTCTGGCAGCGAGTAACGTTGTTCATAGTTGGTGTACGAGAACTCACGACGCAGGTAGTGAGAATGTTTGTCTTCCTCTTTGTGCTCGAACTTGTTTTCGATAGCAACGCACAGATTGTGCTCGTCGTCAATGTGTACGCGGCAGTACTCTTTCTTTACGCCCGGCGCAGCCAATTCAACGATGTATGCATGTTCGTTCTCCTTGACATTTACCGATGGCGCGGTCGAACTGGCGCTGTTCATCAAGTCTGAATCAAAGAACTCATCAAATACTGTCGGGAACCATCCGTTTCTACGATACATTGCAGGTGTCATAATTTAATCTCCTAATTTATAGGGTATTCTGCGTCTTGCTGAATCTTACAGGATTTGGAACGACCCTTGGTTAAACATTTCGCGTTGTTGCGTAACCTGTTGTAGTAGTTGTGCTTGCTTTGCAGGCTCACGTTGTTGAACGTGTTCACTTGGTAAAGTGCAACATTTGTGCCAAAACGCTAAAATGCCTTATTTGTGATTAAGTGTCTGCCAAGTTGGCTGATAGTGTGCCAAATTGTCCAATCGTAGTGCCAAATTGTCCGCACAGTTTAGCTTTTAATTCATCTTGTCAATTATTACAGTCCGTTCGTGTCCCAGATGGTATCATCAGGCGGGTTATTATGTGGCATGGCGGGGTTCTTCTCCTGCCATCGTGTCCAGCCGGTCGCTTGCTCAAATGCCGTCTGCCCGAAGCTGTATTGCCATGCGTATCGCGGGCTGGCGAACTGGTTACCCGGGTCGGCTACTATCGCGCCGGTCTCGGGGTAATAGATGCCTACATTGCCGTTCTTGTCAACACAACCGAATGCACAAACTCTTATATTAAAATTATCCTATCGAAATCAAATTTTATAAGCATATCTCAAAAAAATATTGTACCTTTGCGTGGTTGAGAGTGCGCGAGTGAAGGAGATATACAAGAACAACGCCCTTTGTGAGCGTTGTTCTTTCTTATATTATCGCCGTTGCGATGTCCTCAGCTTCAGCGAGATTGAGTTTCTGGCGGACCTGGGTCTTGCGCTGGTAGATGGTTTGGAGACTTTGGCGGGTAAGCATATTGATCTCCTTGGTGGAGAAATCGGCTTTGAGCAAACAGCACAGTTGCAGCTCCTTTTCGTTCAACACATCTTTGTATTTGT
>JAFSPC010000010.1 GCA_017443075.1 Paludibacteraceae bacterium | reverse complement strand
CCTTCCTCTTTCTTCAAGATATAAACAGAAGCCTTGAACTCGCTGTAAGGTTTAACTACACCCGGGTGAGTGAGAACCATACCACGGCGAACCTCGTCCTTGTCTATACCACGGAGCAACAGACCTACGTTATCACCGGCCTCACCTTGGTCAAGCAACTTGCGGAACATCTCAACGCCGGTAACTACTGACTTGCGTCCTTCGCTACCCAGACCGATCAACTGTACCTCGTCACCAACTTTGATGACACCGGTCTCGATACGACCTGTTGCAACAGTACCACGACCCGTGATTGAGAATACGTCCTCAACAGGCATCAGGAACGGTTTGTCAACGGCACGTGTAGGCAGCTGGATCCAGTTGTCGCAAGCATCCATTAGCTCCATTACCTTGTCCTCCCACTCAGGTACACCGTTCAGGGCACCAAGGGCTGAACCGCGGATAACAGGAGTATTGTCGCCGTCGAAATCATAGAAGGACAGCAGCTCACGCATCTCCATCTCTACGAGATCAAGCATCTCAGGATCGTCCACGAGGTCGCACTTGTTCATAAATACTACCAGACGCGGAACGTTCACTTGGCGGGCGAGCAGGATGTGCTCACGGGTCTGAGGCATCGGACCATCTGTGGCAGCTACTACGATGATTGCACCATCCATCTGGGCTGCACCCGTTACCATGTTCTTTACATAGTCAGCGTGACCCGGGCAGTCTACGTGTGCGTAGTGACGATTTGCTGTCTGATACTCTACGTGAGCCGTGTTGATTGTAATACCACGCTCTTTCTCCTCAGGAGCGTTATCAATCTGGTCGAAGCTCTTTACCTCTGAGAGGCCCTTCTTCGAAAGCACCAGCGTGATAGCAGCTGTCAAAGTAGTTTTTCCGTGGTCAACGTGACCGATAGTACCGATGTTAACGTGCGGTTTCGAACGGTCAAATTTTTCTTTTGCCATAGTAATTACTTTTTATTAACGTTAATAATTGTTATTTTTTCTTCACACGAAATAAAAGGACTCAAGGTTTGCCCCTCTTGTCCTCCTGAGCTGATGGCGGGAGTTGAACCCGCGACCTCATCCTTACCAAGGATGCGCTCTACCACTGAGCTACATTAGCAACGCTTTAGCTATCGGGGCCTCAGCAATGGAGCGGAAAACGGGACTCAAACCCGCGACCCCCAGCTTGGAAGGCTAGTGCTCTATCGACTGAGCTATTTCCGCAAAAATCCCTTCGCAGGAACTTTTGCGAGAGTCTTGGCTGAACCGAGCTTTGTACGCCTGCATTCACTCGCCTTGCACAAGACTTCCGCTTAATTGTGCGACATTCATCGCTGTGGGTGCGGATGGATTCGAACCACCGAAGCTGAAAAGCAGCAGATTTACAGTCTGCCCCATTTGGCCACTCTGGAACACACCCTTTCAATGTTCACGCTTTTTCGCGTTTATGCGAGAGCCTCTTGTCGGACTCGAACCAACGACCGCTTGATTACAAATCGAGTGCTCTACCAACTGAGCTAAAGAGGCGATTGTTTCAGCAGCCATTTTCGTTTGGCGCGAAATCGTTTGCAAAGGTACGACAAATTTTTCAATCATGCAAATTATTCTAACAAAAACCGGTATATACCTCCCATTTTTTGGCAAATATGCTATCTTGTGCTTACATTTTGGGGCTACTAATACTTGCTTGGCCTGCAGTCGTTACTAACTTTGGGCTAACGAGCCTGCGGCTGCTGACAACTTCGTGCCGCCTATCACCGCTGTCGACGAGCCTGACGGCTGTTATTCTATGTGCACACATGCATTCAGCCAAAGTGTTTTTTAGAAAAATCCGACGGGCTCAATCGGGGTCTCATCTGGGGCTCATCCGGGTGGTATCGAGCCGCTGTCGAGCCGTTGTCGAGCCGATGTCGAGCCGTTATCGAAGGAACATCGGGGGTAACGATAGCCGCATTCTTATTCCTACGCGACCCAAAAAAGACGGAAAGGGCGAGCTATGCGATTAGCGATAGCCTGTTTTTCTATTCTTGGTTATAGGCTGAAGCCTATGTCTCTTTTTCTGACTTTTGGGATCGGGGATGGGCTTGGCGGTAGGCTTGCTGGATCTGCTCGAAGGTGCTGTGAGTATAGACCTGTGTAGCGGACAGACTGGCATGACCGAGCAGCGTTTGGATCGTACGTATATCCGCACCATTGTTGAGCATCGTCGTGGCAAAGGTATGCCGGAGTACATGGGGCGAGTGTTTCTTCAGGGTGGATACCTCCCCCATCCTGTTACGTACCATCCTATAGACAGCATCGGCTGTAATAGGCGCAACGGTGCCATCGCGCCGGACTGAAGTGAACAGGTGATGGTCTGGGGCCTCATAGCCTTGCCTGACTTGCATATACGTTTGTATCTCGTCAATCAGGTGGTTGCCTATTGGCACTATCCGCTCCTTGCGGCGTTTGCCGAACACACGTATCTGACCTTGGATCAGGTCAAGGTCTGCATCCTTGAGTGCAACCAGTTCGGCACGGCGCATGCCCGTCTGATATAGCAGGGAGATAATCAGGTTATTCCTGGTCAGGGTGAACAGCTCCCGCGGGTCAGCCTTGCCATCTGGCTGGTGAAGGAGGGCATCTAGGTCGCGCTCACCGATAGCCTGCTCCTGCTGCATCTCGCTCTCACGAAAAAATACTGGAAGAGGCTGCGAGGTCTTGGGGGCAATGACGCCTTGGGTTATATCCCGCCGCACCACACCCTGCCTGAGCAGATACTTGTAGAACGAACGAAGCGCCGACAACCGGCGCTTGGCTGTACGTGGCGACATGCCATGGTCAAGCATATCCACCATCCACGTTTTGACATCGGTATTGTCCACCTCATCCGGGCGGAAACATTCGGGAGAGACACCAACAAAGGCACAAAAGGCACGCAAATCATCACCATACTCGCTGACCGTACGCAGCGAATAGCGACGTTCGTACTGCAAGTAATCAAGAAATCGCTTGATCATATATCTTTGCCTTGTGTATCAGCAGGCTCAAAGGGGAACAGACCAAAGAGCTCGGCATCTATCCGGTCTACTACTTGCTGGAAATCGGCGGGGTTGTCACCGAACTTGATTTTGTCACCCTCCACTATCAGCAACTTACCCTTATAATCCTTTATCCAATCTTCGTACAGATTGTTCAATCCCTGCAGGTAATCGATACGGATACTCGCCTCGTATTTTCTGCCGCGTTTCTGGATCTGTTGCACAAGCGTAGGCACCGACGCCCTGACATATATCATCAGGTCAGGGTTGCGGATAAGCGAGGTCATGAGGTTGAACAAATCGGTATAGTTGTCAAAATCACGGTCGGACATCAACCCTGAGTTATGCAGGTTCGGCGCAAAGATGCGGGCATCCTCGTAGATTGTGCGGTCCTGAATGATATATTTGTCGGAACTGAGGATATCTACTACATCCTTGAACCGCTTGTTGAGGAAATAGATTTGCAGATTGAACGACCAACGCGCCATATCTGCATAGAAATCCGCGAGATAGGGATTATACTCCACACTCTCGAAACGAGGTTCCCAACCATAATGTTTTGCCAACATACTTGTCAGCGTCGTTTTACCGCAACCAATGTTGCCTGCTACCGCTATATGCATAATACCATGTACAATTTATCAATTACAATTCATTCTTTTGGGGCTTTTACCTGTTGCACCTCACCACTGCTGTTCGCTAAATAGTCCGAACAATTGTGCATCAATCTTGTTGATTATTGCGCGGAAGTGTTCCGGGTTGTTCTCAAAGTCCAACTCGTCGCTTTCTATCACAAGCACGCGCCCTTCGTAACGGTGGAAGATAAATTCCTCGTAGCGGTCATTCAAGTCCTTGAGATAATCGAGTTGGATACTTTGTTCATAATCTCGGCCACGTTTTTGTATCTGCGAGATAAGTGTGGGTACCGACTTTCGAAGATAGATCATCAGGTCGGGCAGCTTCATGAGTCGCTTCATGTGCTCAAACAACTCCATATAGGTGGTGTAATCCCTGTCACTCAGATCACCGCGACGGTAGTTGTTCTCTACAAACACATACACGCCCTCAAAGATGCTTCGATCCTGCACTATCGTGTGGCTGGCGGCATTTACAGCCAACATATCCTTGAATCGCTCCTTGAGAAAGTAGGTCTCAAGGCAGAACGACCAACGCTTGATGTCGGTATAGTAGTCCTCCAGATAAGGATTGAACCCGACGCTCTCAAAGCGTGGCTCCCAGCCGTAATACTTGGCTAACATCTTCGTTAGCGTTGTCTTGCCGGCACCAATATTTCCTGCTATCGCGATGTACATTTTCTTAGTTGTAACTTTGCGCCACGCTATGCGCAACCTGCTGCACAATCCGTCGCTCTTCGGGTGTCATTTCTTCCGGCATATAGTTGCACCCCATCGCTGTGCTGCCGGTCAGCACTTCGAGCCACAGGCACGCCATCAGATACCTGCCGCACGTATAACTCAGGTGGTACCCGTCACGGCAGAGCGTATCACTCAACTTGGTAGCACGAGCCTGCTGGATTGCTACACCACCGGGGATAAACCCGTCAAAGGTGTGACGCTTGAGTAACTGACGGTTACAGCCTGCTATCTCGCTATACATATATGCCTGATCGCCGTTGTAGTTAGGCACGAACGCAGGATGACGGGCGTCCTGCTGGTATGCCCACGTCATATACCAATACAGGCGCGCTTGCTCTGGCTTATGCAACCTCACGCTATCCATCAGCTCGCTCAACCACGGCTCATAGGTGAACCACTGACCGCTGTAATGACTGGCCTGCTGCATAGTGATAATATCCCAGTCATCGCTCAACAGGGCTTGCAGAATTGAAATGCTGTCTGTAACTTCGCGTGTGCAATAGTGCAAGGAATAGTCTGCTGACTGTTCGGCCAAATGATTTTGCATCAGCCTGTAGGAGTACACCGCCGAGTCGCCACGCATATTCAGTGCGTGGCGTTCAAGCGAGCAACCGCCTATATACAGGTTGCCTACCGTCATATCTATTCCGCGTTCCGCTGCAAGCTGCACAAGGTTGTTCTCCACAGCGTCAATTGAAAAACTATTGCCTATACACAATACTTTGAGTGACCTGGGTACAATGCGCGACGACTGACGATACGCCACCGCCAGCACCTCTGCCAGCGCAAGAATAATGACGGGAAGTATGTAATGAAATCTTTTCATGGAGCGAAACGCGAAAATGCAAATATGCTAAAAAAGTGAAACGCAATGCAAAGGTACAAAAAAAAACGGATATATGCAAATAATTCTGCAAAAAAAATTCAACTGCGTGCTGATTGCGGCAGAGCCGTGCTGATTACGGCGTGCTGTTGCGGCGTGTATCACCCCAGGGTTACCACTGGATGGGAGACATGCCGTGTTGTTGCAGATAATTGTTGGCAGCCGAGAAGTGTCCGCACCCGATGAAGCCACGGTAGGCAGACAGCGGTGAGGGATGCGGTGCCTCGAGCACAAGGTGCTTGCGCCTGTTGATGAACTGTCCCTTGCGCTGCGCATAACTGCCCCATAGCATAAACACGAGGTGTTGTCTCTGCTCATTGAGTGCCATGATCGCAGCATCGGTCAGTTCCTCCCAACCTTTGTTCTGATGGCTGCCTGCGCGGTGTGCCTCTACTGTGAGAGTAGCGTTCAGCAGCAGCACGCCCTGCTCAACCCAACGTACCAAGTGTCCGCTACTGGGAATGGGTAACCCCAAATCACGGTTGAGCTCCTTGTATATATTCTCCAGACTGGGGGGCACGCGCACGCCTTCAGGTACCGAGAATGCCCAACCCTCAGCCTGACCGGGTTCGTGATAGGGGTCTTGACCTAAAATAACAATGCGTACCCTGTCAAAAGGGCACGCATCAAATGCATGAAAAATCAGGCCGGCAGGCGGATAGCAGGTGTGTGTCGAATAGGCATGCCTGACAAACGAGGTCAGAATCTCGAAATAAGGCTTGTCAAACTCCGGCTGCAACACTGCACGCCACGACTCATCTATGCGAACTTTCATTATCCTACAAGTATAGTTGTTTACAGCAGAACTGTGTCGGCTACGGCTGCGCCGTGACAGTTACTGCGGGTTACCGGCCACAGACGCTTAATCCACTATAAGCATAGCATCGCCGTAGTCGCCAAAGCGGTAGTCACGCTTCAGGGCTTCCTTATATGCAGCCATCACTATCTCAAAACCACCGAAGGCAGCCACCATCATCAGCTGCAACGACAGCGGGAAATAGAAGTTGGCAAGCAGCGCATTCGGAACAAGGGCATCGTAAGGGGGGAAGATGAAGCGGTTTGTCCAACCCTCATACTCCTTGATCAGACCATTAGTGCCGGCTACGGACTCCAACGCACGTAAGACCTCTGTTCCCACTGCGCAGATGCGGCGCTTGGACTGCTTGGCTGCATTCACAATCTCAACACACTCTTTCTCAATCTTAATCTGCTCTGAGTCAACCTTATGCTTGCTCAGATCCTCAACATCAATAATCTTGAAATTACCCAAGCCCACGTGAGAGGTCAGAGTGGCATAGTTGATGCCGCGAATCTCAATGCGTTTGAGCATGTTTTTGCTTATGTGCATCGAGGATGCCGGTGCGGCAACGGCACCTATATTCTTGGCAAAGATGGATTGGTAGCGCTCGGCATCCACCTCGGCAAGCAGGGTCTCCACATTGGTATCATCATCTACCATATATTCTTTCTTGAACTGCCTCAGCGCCTCGGCTTTCATCGGGCGGCGTATGTACTCCGGCAGCGGAGTGTGACCCATAGCGTAAAGTTGTGCCTCCAGTTCGTCAGGCGTATAGTCCGACTCAAATCGGATGGTTCTGCCACGTGAGGTGGTGTTGTCCACAATCTCGCCGGTGATAGTGTTGTCGTCGTCAAGGTACAATTTGTTGCCAATACGTATCTTGCGGGCCGGTTCAACGAGTGCGTCCCATGTATAGTCTTGATGGTTCAACTCGCGCAGCAGAAAGACTTCAATCTCCGCATTCGTTTTCTCCTTAACACCGTACAGGCGCGCAGGAAAAACCTTGGTATTATTGAATACCATTACATCATGCTCGTCGAAATATTCAACCAGATTAGCTATCGTCTTGTGCTCAATTATTCCTGTCTTACGGTGCAGCACCATCATCTTGGCATCCTCGCGGTGCAACGGAGGGAACTGAGCAATCTGGCTCTCAGGTAACTTAAACTTAAACTCACTAAGTTTCATATCTTTGCAATAATCTATAATCTATTTCTCAACAGCCGTAGGCTCACTAACAGCCGCAGGCTCATCAACTGCCGCAGGCTCACCAACAGCCGCAGGCTCAACAACAGCCGCAGGCTCACCAACAGCGAAGCTCTCTACATTCAGGCACTTGTCAACGGTATAGTCACCTACACGCGTGCGGCGCAAGCCAATGAGGTGGGCACCGGACTGCAGGCGTTCGCCAATGTCTCGCGCCAAGGCGCGTATATATGTTCCACGCGAACAAACGACACGTATCGTCAGTTGCATCAGTTCCGGATCAAACTGCAACAACTCCAACTCGTCAATCACCAGCAGTTTGGGTTTGATTTCTACTGCGTCCTGCTGCCCCTTGCGGGCATATTCGTAGGCGCGCTTGCCGTTGATCTTAACCGCCGAATATACTGGTGGCACTTGCCACTGCTCGCCCTTGAACGTGGGTAGCACCTCCTCAATGAGTTCGCGCGTTATGTGTCCTGTCGGATAGGTGGCATTCACAGGGTGTTCGAGATCATAACTGGGCGTTGTGGCGCCTAACTGCAGCACGGCGACATACTCCTTGTCATGATTCATCAGTTCGTCTATACGCTTGGTTTGTTTGCCGGTACAGACAATCACCACTCCCGTAGCCAACGGATCGAGCGTACCGGCGTGCCCGACCTTCAATTTCTTAACGCCTAATGCCCTGCATAAGACACCGCGCACGCGGTTAACAATGTCAAAGCTCGTCCACCCAAGCGGCTTATCGAAGGCTACTATCTCTCCCGCTACATAATCCACGTCTTATTCCACCCTTTCAATATGTTATATTCTCTTATACTTATCTGCTATGGCTCTCTCTTTGCTATGCTCTCTCTTTAGACTCTTCTGTTCTGCTACAGCCTTATACCAGCGACCATGTGATGGCAAACGCTCCTGCCAGCACGCAATAGATAGCAAAATATACCAATTTCTGCTTGCGCACTATATCCAACATGAAGCGGCAGGCGAAGCAGCCTGTCACGAAGGCGGCAACGAACCCTATCAGCAATGGCAACAGTCCAATGCTACTGGTTAGTTCGCCCTGCAGCAAGTCGAGCAGATCGAGGAACGCCTCACCTAAGATAGGTATGAGCACCATCAGGAACGAGAACTGTGCAACGCTCTCTTTCTTCACACCGCAGAGCAAGCCTGTAGCTATAGTCGTACCGCTTCGGCTCAACCCCGGCAGTACGGCACACGCCTGTGCCAAACCAATGATAAACGCATCGCGGTAAGTGACCTCGTGTCCTTCGCGTCCCTTTTGGGCTATACGTTTGCTAAGCCACTCGCTGAAGAACAGCAGGCATGCCGTAACAATCAGACATACCCCCACCAACAACAAACCATTACCAAAGAACGCCTCAACCTCATCCTTGAAAAACATCCCGACTACAAAAACAGGAATCATCGACACAAGGATCTTGGCTACATAATCTTTCTCCCTATTCCACTCCAGCGTGCAGAACGTGCCCTGCAGCAGTTGAACAATCTCACGCCACAAGACGACTATTGTTGCCAAAACCGTAGCGGTATGTACGACCACGGCAAATGTCAGATTATCCTCACCGGCTGTGCCAAACAAGGCCTGACCAATCTCAAGATGACCGGAACTGGATACCGGCAAAAACTCTGTTAGGCCTTGTATGATGCCTAACACCAATGCTTCCCACCAACTCATGATTACTGTGTGTTGATAACTGCGTGTTGATTACGGCGTGTTAGTAACGGCTACGCCGTGTTGATTACTACGTGTTGATTACGGCTGCGCCGTGTTGATAACTACATGTTGATTACGGCTACGCCGTGTTGATAACTGCGTGTTGATTACGGCTGCGCCGTGTTGACAACTGCGTGTTGATTACGGCTGCGCCGTGTTGACAACTGCGTGTTGATTACGGCTGCGCCGCGTTGATTAGTTTTGATCTGCTGACTTATCACTATCCGTGTTGTTTTTGTCGCGACGGGGGAAAAGGATTGCTACAATCATTAGCACAAATCCAGCCAGGGCAATCATCGGCCCCAAAGTGATACGGCGAAAAGAGAATATATCAGGATTGTACTCCGTTGCGCCGGACGGCTCGCCTGCCATCAAGGCAAATCCTGTAACGATGATCAGCACACAGGCAGCGATCAAGATTGCGTTTAATTTAGGTAATTGTTTCATTACTCGTTATGATTCTGACAAATTCGGATTCTCTCTTACAAATACAGATTCTCTCTTGCAAATTCTGATTCTCTTTTGCGAATTAGGATTCTCGGATGAATTCAATTCTCATAGACAATCGGGGTAATTATATTCCGGGGTCATTATATTGCGTACATTCGCTCGGCATCCATGCGTATATACCTGTTCACTGCAATGAGCGAGCCTATCAGAGTCAGCATTTCGCCTGTAAGCAGCACTACACCTGCAATGATAGCAATGTTCACCCACGTTAGCGGCATTAGCACAATATGCATCGAATATTGCACATAGTAGAACAAGCCTGCCAACAGCACCAGCGCCATCAGCGCCGACCATAATCCCATACGCAGGCTGCGCGCCACAAACGGACGCTTGATCACCCATGGTGTAGCACCTACCAATCGCATCGTATTGATTAGGAAACGGTGGCTATATACATGCAGGCGGATGGTATTGATGATCAGCACATAGGCTATCAGCAACAACATCACGGCAAGACCAATCAGCACCAGCGTGACTTGACTGACGTTGTGCTCGAGCAGTTCTACCAGGTCCTTTTGGTACATCACCTGTTGTACATACGGCAACTTTGCCACCTGCGCCTCAACCTTGGCTATGCTATCGGCATTGGCATAACTGGCTGACAGATTGACCTCATACGAAGCCAGCAAGGGGTTGTAACCGAGGAACTGTGACGGGTCATCACCCAATGAGCGAACATGTTCTGCCAACGCTTCTTCACGGGAGATATACCGGCACTCATGACAAAATGGTGCAGCCTTGAGCACCGTACCGCAACGCACTATTTCAGCCGAATCGGCATCAGCCGATAACACGATGGTGAGCGTTACATTGTGCTTGACCTGCTCAATCATCCGATGTGCCGACAGCGTCACCATAGCAACTAACCCAACCAGAAACAGCACCATGGTGATGCTGACGGTGGTAGTGACGTACATATTCCAAAATCTTCTCTTTTTCTGCATGTATCAATACAAATTATTTCACTCAACGGGCGCACTAAATGCACCTGTTGACTACCCCGGCTATGCTAACCTACATAACGCAAATGAGCAGGCTCGTCACCTGCTCTGTATGCTTTTGGATTAGTATTCCCACAAATCCAATTCCGTATTCAGCAGTTCAGAGGCTATGCGCTCCTGATCACGATGTACAAACTCTTCAGTCAGTACCTCCTGCCCTTGCACGATCATTCGGTCGTACATATTATCATCGCCGATGATATACGAAGTATATAAGTGCTCAGCAAAGAAGTTGTCGAACGTGACACGCTTACTGCTGTTGTTCAGCGGAATCATATACTTGCGCGCCATGAACGGACGCAACTGGTCGAACAAGATCCAGAAGCGTACCTGCTCCACAAGATTATCATACGGATCGCGCGCTGAGGACATCGCTGACTGCAATGGAGCAATAGCCATGATCTTCTGATAGAAGCGTGAGGTGTGCTTGTCGAAGAACATAATCTCCATGGTCAGATACTTGATCTGATTGCGCACGTAATTGGAGTAACCATAGGTGTTGATATCCAAGCGATGATTGATAGAGTCATCATAGGTAACGATGTACTCATCGCGGTCGTCGGTATCAATAATCTCACTCATCGGACGTACGGCAAATGCCGTCTGCATATCCTTATTACGAGGAATAATCATTGAGTCGAGGAAAAGCGGTTTGATACCACGCGGGTTAGCACTATACAATGTAAGATACTCTTGCTGACCATCCAGCGTTGTACGACCATTAACCACGGCATCCATAATCAAGCGGAAGAAACTCCAATACTTAGGATCATCGGGGTTGGTTGGGAAATAGAGTTGGAAATTCTGCTTGTAACGCATATCGATAATACGATAAATTACACGCGACCAAACAATATCGTCGGTACGGTGGAAGATCGTAGCAATCGTGTCGGCGTTCTCATCCAACTCTTGTGTCTCAATTCGTACGGTACCCAACTCGTTGAAGAACGAATTGATGCGGTGTTGCGCTTGCAAACCAAGCGCAGCACCTACCAATACGAGGATTAAAAGTGTTCTCTTCATAAGTTGCAATTACTTTAATATGAGTGCCAAGTTACCCTGATACAGCGTCTCGGCGCCACCTTTAGTGCGGTACTTGATGTTCTGAACGAGCACCATATCACCACTCTTAAGTTGACCTATCAATTTCAGCTGTGCAGAGGAGAACTTGTTGCCGCTCGACTTGCCTGTCTTACGCAGGATATAGGTGTCGAAACTGGTTATCTCAAACGGCACCTCAAGCAATCCGTCCTCGCCATAGCCAATCTCAAGAATGGTATTCTTGTTCAGGCTCTTACGCGGCGTACTGCTGGAGTTAACCTGCTTGCCGTTATCTACGAAATACGGCATAGGCTGAGGCAGACGTTGTACCTTGAAGGTCTTCTCACCCATGGTAGCCATTCTGCCCCCCATGTCGGCTTGCACCACTACGCGTACCTGCTTGGCTCCCGAGTTAGGACGCAGGATATAGAACTTACCCTGACGCTTAACTGTTGCACCTGTTACATTAACGCGCAACTGGTTGTCGGTCATACCCGGCGCAGACACAACATACCGGTTGTCGAAATCCTGATAGATAATGTTCAGGTCCTCGTTCATGACGGATGCCGAAGGCTCACCCACGGTGAACGATGACTCGAACGGCATGCTCACGGTGTCACGACCTTGCTTGTAGCGCACGATACCGCTATATGTCTGCAAGCCAGAACCCGTAGCTGTACAACGATAGATACCATCCTCACCCAACTCTACATCATTGACGAAATAGTCGGGCTTAGCCGTCGAGTCAACGGCAGCCAGAATGATTTGAGCCTCATATTGGTCACCGCGGATGACATACGAACTCTTAGGAATAACGTATGCGCGTATATCGTTAGCCTTGAAGTCGTTGGCATCGATACGCTGGTACAGACGCGACAAGGTACGGTTCTCATACGAACGTATATCGTTCTGATACTTGGTCAGGATTGCCAAGCAGGCACCTGCAGGCATACCATCGAATACGGACATTTCCCAAGGAATAGAGTCACCATCGTTGTTCACACCCTTCTCAGTAGAGAATATACCGCGGATAATCTGACCTGGCTTGCCGTTACGCGCACGCTGTGAATAATGTTGTACATCCATCAGCAACTCGCGGTACTCCTCAATCTTGTGACGCAACACCTCACCATTAGGCAGGTTTCCGTTCTCGGGATCGGTCATAACGATAGCGTACGTACCCGGATGATCGAAGTCAGAGGTATTGATGATCTTGCGTGCTGTTGAGTCGTAATTCTCACCATCCACAAGCTTGGTTACCTCCACCTTGAAGTTCTGAATATAGTTGTACAGGTCGTCTGACGCCTTGCGTAGCGAGTCGGCTTGATGATACAGGGCACCAACCTTGGTTGGGTTCTCCCTGTATGCACGCTCAAAACGGCGGTACTGCATAGCGTTCTGCTCAACGGTGTTATCCAGCGTTATGTGCAAGCTGGAGTCTACCTTGGCAAAGGCATCAAGCACGTTCGTACTTACGTTCAACGCCAACATGGCGGTAAGCACGAGGTACATCATGCCAATCATTTTTTGTCTCGGGGTTTCCGGACAGTTTTTTGCTCCACCCATTTCTGAATTTAGGATTTAGATCTGTGCTCTAAACATGACATTCTACGCTTACGACCTCGATAAAAGCCTGATGAAGTTGGAAATTTTACCTTACAAAGCGGTCGAAGAGATGACAATATTAGCAGCACAAGATACGTTAATACTTCTGTTGCCTTATTCGGAAATGAGCTTCTTATGCAAGTGCGTTGAGCATATTTCCATACACCTTGTTCAGGTCAGCTACCTGTGCAGCGAGTTGCTTAGCAGCCGCTTCAAAAGCCTCACTGCTCTTAACGGCAGCATTGGTAGCGTCAGCAGCCTTCTTCATATCGTTAGCCATCAGTTCGATCTGTGCTGTAGCGGCGTTTGTCTTGTCGGCCTGCTGCTTGAGTGCATCAGCTTGTGCCTGTACGTTCTTGAGTTGCATCTCATAGATAGCGTTCAGGTTATTGAGGTTGGCATTCACAGCGTTCAGTCCCTTCTCATAAGCCTCAGTCTGACCGGACATATTCGTAGCCGAAGCAGCGAATTTCTCCATAGCAGCACCAGCAACATCCATCTTCTCGCCAAGTTTGGCTGTACCTTCAGCCACCTTGCCGAGGTCGTTGAGTTGCTGCGCCGTCTTGGCTAACTTCTGAATACCCTCACTCAGGCTTGCCTGATCTTTGTCTGACAGACTGGCAGCAGGCAGTCCTGCACCACCGCCGTTACTTGCAGCGGGTGCATTCGAGCCGAGCAATGTCGGGCGCTCTTTGTCAGCCAGAGCATCAACGAGTTCCGGCTCAGCACCATGATCCTTGGATATCAACTGCGGAAACACCTGCTCCCATTGATAAACGGGGTGCGGGGCATCCAATACACCGATGATGAACAAGAATGCCTCGGTGAACATACCGACCATAAGCACGGCAGAAGCTCCCGGCCAGTGCAGAATCTTGAACAATGCACCGATAATTACGACAGATGCACCTACCGAATAAACGATACCGGTGATACGCTGGCCTTTGTACGATGTGTACCACGCCATGAATCCACTTTGTTTCTTGCTTGACATTTTTTTTGGATTTTTAGGATGTATAACTTATAGTTAATTAGTATTTGTCTGGATGATATATTTCTGGTTGATATATCCCCTGGTCGGGAAGTTATTCACCGATGTACGAGCGTACGCAACGGAAGCCGATGTACGGACGGCTCTCGTACTGATACTCATAGTCACGTGCTCCGCACTGCAGGTAGTCCTTCACATCCTTCCAGCTACCGCCCTTGATCACCTTACGCTTGAGTTGGTCGGGGTCATCCTTACGAGCCATATACGCGTGGTTAGGGTTGTAGTCGTGAATGATACTATTCAGCGTTGGTGAGAACGACTCAAGTGTCCACTCCGATACGTTACCAGCCATATCGAACAAGCCGAAATCGTTCGGGCGATACGAGGCGACAGCCATCGGTGCGTTGCCCGTATCATCATTGTACGCGCCATGGTAGGGTTTGAAGTTAGCGAGGAAGCAGCCCTTATAGTCGCGCACGTAGTTACCGCCCCACGGATAGGTAGCCATCTTACGCCCGCCGCGTGCGGCATACTCCCACTCTGCCTCTGTCGGCAGACGATATACCTGTGCATCAAGCGCAGCGTTGTCGTGCATGATCTTGGAGCGCCAATGGCAGAAGGCGTGTGCCTGCTCCCATGTTACACCTACTACAGGATAGTTGGCGTAGCCCTCATGCGAGAAATACTTGAGCATCTTCGGGTCGTTGTATGCCTGCTGGAAATCACGAATCCAAACCATCGTATCAGGATAGATATTGATGATACACTCAGTGTACAGGTCCTTAGGCTCAACGAGTTTGCGGATAATTGTCGTATCAAAGATCACACCATTGGCGTCCACCCAGAACGAGTCAACACGTGCCGTTGCATTGTCGGGATACTTACCCTTGGCAACATCGAACTTGTTCTGCTGCAACTTGGCCTGGTCGTAGTTCTTCCATGAGTAGTGGTAGTGCATACGGTTGGTGTTGAACGTGTTGTCGGAATAGAACAGCGGACGCAGGGCGTTACGTACCTCCTCGTCCTTCATGTACTGGTTCCAAGGTATCTTGTTCGTAGCCGACCAGTTCAGCACGGTGTCAGGCAGGAGTTCCCAACCTTCGCCGCCCTCAATGGGGTGCAGAAGTTCCTCCACCTTCATGAACACATCACGGTCGGCATAATCCTCCCAACGCGTGAGCAGGGTCATGGCAATGGAGTCGCGCACCCACATAACGAACTGCTTGTACTCGTTGTTGGTGATCTCAGTCTCGTCCATCCAGAAGGCGTCAACAGTTGACATAACCTTATTGTCGGGCATAGTGAACAGGTTCGATTGGGTGTTCTCGCCTTTCATGAAACTACCCTTGCGGATCAGAAGCATACCGAACGGATCAGCCTCGTTAAATTTCTTTGATTTACCTGAGCCTACCAATTCACCGGCAGGTTTGTTGCAACCTACCAATGCTACTGCGAGCACCAGAATCGGCAGAAGTTTTATACGTTTCATATCCATCAGTTATTGTTATGAAGTTTCGTTGTTTTTGTCAGCCAATCTTGGCTGACTTATGTTGTGGTGTGTCAGCCAATCTTGGCTGACTTATGTTGTGGTGCCAGCCCAACTTGGCTGACTTATGTTGTGGTGTGTCAGCCAAACTTGGCTGACTTATGATGTGTAGCCAGGTGGCTGACGATTGTTGTTACAAGTAGCGCACACTCTTGTAGCGGTTGGTGCGCTTGGGTTTCAATATATCAAATCCATAGGCGAGATAAATCTCGTGGGAGCCGTAGCTCTCGTAAATCAGCGTGGATGTCGGCAACTCGTAGGTGTACCCCAACTGCAGTCCCGAGATGATGTCAATGCCCAATATCAGTCCTACATTGCCAAGTATCCTGTAGCTGAGTCCGAATCGGTATTTCTCCTTCAGCTCCGCCATCAGGGCGATGTTGGCATCCCAGCTTCGGAAATCGGTCATCACCAACGCCGAAGGCTTGAGCACCCAATCCTTGTTACGCAGCCTCCAGTTGTACCCTCCGGCTACGTACATGGTTCCCTTGAGGTGAAAGTCAGACTCATCACTCCAATGCAGCGTCGGGTAGGTCAGGTGGCTCATACTAAGGCTCACCCACCATGTCGGTGCGGAGTACCAGATACCTGCTCCCATGTCGAAGGTCATCCCGTTGCCCCCCTGCCCTGTTGGCAGTGCCGGGTCAGACTGCGTGAAGTAATCGGCATTCAGTTGGCTGAGATTGACGCTGTCGTTGGCAAAGCTGATATTCACAAACCCCAAATCAACGCCAATCGCCAATGTGCCCTTGCCTATGCGTTGCCTGTACGCGTACTGCGCGTGCAGAGCCTGATTGGAGAACAGACCGAACCTATCGTTCAAGAACCGCACTCCTGCAGCATGTTTTGTTTTGCCGATCACGAACGGCGAAGTGAACGAGAAGTACGTGGTCATTGGTGCATTCTTGATGCCCGTGAACTGCATTCGATGCAGTCCAGCCACCTTCATCAGGTCGTCTTCCCCCGCCGCTGCGGGATTGTAGGCGGTAGGCAGATACATGTATTGTCCTATCTGCGGGTCGAACTGCGCGCGAACAACAACGGCACACACCAGCACAACCATTAGCAGAACAACTCGCTTCACCCTCACGCTTACATTCATTTATACGTATTCAATCCTGTAGGATCAATACTCCTCCTCGTCAAAGAAGAAATCATCCTTGGTCGGGAAATCCGGCCAGAGATCCTCGATTGACTCAAACTCTTCCTCGTCATCCTCAATCTCGTTGAGGTTTTCAATTACTTCCGTCGGCGCCCCTGTGCGCTGGGCATAGTCCAACAGCTCATCGCGCGTCGCAGGCCAAGGAGCATCTTCAAGCTTCGATGCCAATTCCAAATTCCAATACATAGTTGTGTCGTTTGTTACAATTTGCTCGGGCTCACAGGGAGCCACACCTGCTGTTTATCAATTAGTATCATACACCAAGCAGTGCGCTTTTGGGCGCATGATCACAAAATTTCGCGCAAAGATACAAAAAAATATCGAATTGTGCAAGTATTTTGTTATTTTTTTTTTATTTTTTCCACTCAATAGGTGCTTTTTTTTGCAAAATGGCACATTTACGGGATAAAACGAAACAGTAATCCGACAATCGGTTCACCCATTTCAGTGCAGTCTTGAGTTGCTGATCAGTGTCCGTTTCCGCCAGTTGTACCATTTGCCGTTCGAGTCTGCGCGTGACGGTGCGGCATATATGTGCAGCAGCTATAGCCTCGCTACCGGCAGGCAGTATGAACGCCCGTTGTGGTGGCAGTTCAGCCTGCAGGGCATCTATCCAGTGCTCCACCTCCGCCACATCGTCAGCGCCGAGCCATTCGCCGGGAGCGCAAGAGAGGAACGCGCCAAGGTTGAACAACTTGTTCTGCACCACGCCTATTTGCGTTATATATACGCTAACGTCTGCTTGCGTCTCATCGGGGGGGAGTTGTTCGCCTATACGCTCCAGCAGTGCACCGAGGTAGCCGAAACAGGCGTTCAGCTCGTCGGCTGTGCCGTACGTATCGATACGGCGGTCAGTCTTGCTCACGCGCTCGCCGTTAGCCAGCGAGGTCGTGCCGTTGTCACCGGTCTTGGTATAAATCATATTCGTATCTTATAATGCTTGCGGATATAGTGTTGATTAAAGAACACCAATCCTACATGGTAACAATCAACCGTACTGGTAACGGCGGGGTTGCCCTGTATGGCACGCCAGGCACGCTCCATATCCGGAGAGTGATATATATCGTCAACCACCATGATCCCCTGCTCATCCATCGCGGGCAGCAATTGCCGAAAATAGCGCATAGTGGCTTCAAAGGTATGATTGGCATCAATATACGCCATATCAACGCTCTCGGGGCAGTGTTGGGGCAGCGTATCATCGATATTGCCCAGCACGGGCTCGATATTCGTCAGCCCTATTGTGCGCCACACCTGTTCGGCTATATCCAGCACCTCTTCCGCCCCCTCGTAGGTCTGAACGGTGTTGCGCCGTGAGGGTGCAGCCATATACGCAGTAGTCACGCCCAGCGAGGTGCCCAGTTCGACGATGTGCAACGCACGCTGCTGTGTGGCGGTGAGGTAATTAATCAGTCGGAACAACATTTGTGCCACCTTGGGCGACTCGAGATGCGTACGCGCTATATCTGCCACACGCCTTAGTTTGGCAAACGGCGAGCCGTCCTGCAGCGCGCCTGTACCATAATCGGTCTGCTGTACGGTGGTATGACTGCGCAACAATGCCGCACGCTGCTGCTCAATGGACAGATAGGCGTAGTAGGCGTTGTCATCATACACAATCATCCGCACAATGTAAAACAGCGTGGGCGAATGAATCCCCTCACCGCCCGTATGGCATGCTGTCAGCTGATGGCGTATAAAACTCCAGAGGCGATATATAGCTAAGCTTGGTACCACTTACCGGCGTGTTGAGGTTGCTGCGCCTGATGTACGCGTAGATGTAGCATTGCCAGATGTACGCGTTGTTGTGGCAGAGCCTGAGGTCCGTGTAGTTGTGGCAGAGCTGCTTGTGCGCGAGCTGCTACTGCTGCGTGTAGAAGTGCTGCCGCTGTTACCCGAGGAGCGCGTACTGCTGCTGCCGCTCTGCGTGGTAGAAGGTGTACGCGTGGTGCTCGTCGTGCCTGACGAGTGTACACGCGTAGTGGTAGTAGCACTACCGGCACGTGTAGACGTCTGTTGCTGCGTAGCCGTTGTAGTACGCGTAGAGGCAGGCTGTTGTGCAGCAGTGGTCGTGCGTGTGGATGTAGCAGTCTTCTGCTGTGTGGCGGCAGGCTGTACACGCTGTGAGCTTGTGGTGGCAGATGTAGAGCGTGTAGACGTTGTGGTGCGCGAGGCGTTGCCGGTCTGCGACTGCGTCTGGCGTGTGGCAGTGCCCTGCGTCTGCGTGTCGGTAGTACGGGTGCCGGTGGCGGAGCGCGATGTGGTAGTGGTCGTTGTGCGCGAAGCGCCCGACTGCTCTACCGCCTGCTGCAACTGTCGTGCGTTCGTCACACGCGTAGCAGTGGTGCTACCCTGCGGCACGTAGGTTGCCGTTGTGCGGCGCGAGAACGCCTGCTCGGGGTACTGCTGTGAGTAGTCGTTGCGCGACACGGGACGAGTCACGGTCTCGTAGTTGACGTAATGATACGTCTCCACATAATGCACCTGATGGCAGTAATGATGGTTCTGCAGATAGGTGCTTACGTACGCCTGATAATGTCCGAGGTGGTATGGTGCGTGGTGACCATAGTGACGCGGGAAATGATCCCAATAGTAGGGTGAACGCCAGTAGGCATACTTCGGTCGTCCGAAGCGGTCAAACAGCGGCGGGCGCTTGTAGAACACGGGTTCGATTATATAGTTGGCCCCATACACGTACGGCGCACCGATAATCTGTACATACGGTGTGGTGTATCCCATCTCAACGACCAGTGTGGCAACATCCTGATAGATATTGGCAGCCAGCACAGCCTGAATGAGCAGCACGTGTGTGCGTCCCTCCAAGGTCTCCAGCACGCGCAGGTAATCGATATAGCCGTCGTGGTTGAGGTCGAGGTTGGAGATGATATACGATTCGGAGTTCAGTATCTGCTCAAACTCCTCGACCGTTGCTGCTTGTGCAAACGCTCCCGCCACGGCTTGTAGGTCGAGATAGAGGCTTATATCCTGCGTGAGCGGTGTGACCTCTATAGTAGTGGTACGCGTAGTACGCGTGCGCGGGTACGTGACAGTAGTGCTGACCGGTTGCGTATAGACGACTTTAGTCTGCGGTTGTGCGACCACCACGGTGGGTTGCGCCACTACGACAGGTTCGGGAGCGGGTGCCACGGTTACTATACGCGTCACACCACAGCCTGCCAAGAGCAGAGGCAAGGCTAAAAGGATGGTTGAGTGTTTCATAAGGCGATAATTGCTATGTGAGCCAAGATTGGCTTGCAGAAAGTTAGCCAAGGTCGGCTTGAAGTATTGTGGAGCATAGGGGACTCGAACCCCTTACCTTAACATTGCGAACGTTACGCTCTACCAGATGAGCTAATGCCCCGATTGACAATTGCGCTATAGTGACGCTACGTTGTTGCTATTTACAATAGACGTACAAATATCGTGCCACTTACGCAATTGACAACAAAATATTTGTTAGATTGCTTCCCCATCCTTCAGGGTGCGGGGGTTGTGTTCCCCGCACCTGAGGATAGAGATGAGTGATTAGCGAACGATCTGTCCCATTACGTTGTAGGTCTTGCCGTCCTTGATGATCACAACTTGGCCGTCGACAATCACTTTCTGAACCTTAACAGGCACTAAGCTATTGTCAAGAGCGGTGCCGGTGTCCGTAACAACAATCTTGCTTGCCTTGGCAGCAGGAGTGGTGCAGTTGTTCTCAGCCTTCGGCAGTGCCCAGATGGTCAACGGCTTGGCAGCAGCGATACCGTAGACGTTTCCTGCCTCGTCAATAGCGACCTTCAAGCATGTGTTGTTAAATCCTGTCGGGATGGTGTATTTGGGAGTAACAGCCGGTACGCCGTCAGTCCAAGCAACCTCCGATACAACGATGCTGAATACTGCGTTACTGGTAGATGTAACAATGATGCTTTCGTCGTTGTTGATATCGAACGAAGCTTGGTTGTTGTAACCTACAGTAGCATTAGCAAACGTTGCATTACTCTTATAATCAACTGTATTCTCAGCTGATATGTGAGCAAGTGATGGGTTTGCGGTAGCATCTGAATAGCGATGCTGCGATACCCACCAACCGCCGCCCTTAGAGGGAGCGAACGTCACGTTGGCATTGGCGATAGCGCCACCAGAAATCTCACCTACTGCGAGAGCTACTTCCGGCTTACCGGTAAAAGGAGTAGCAGCTGTACCAATTGCATACTTGTACATGGTCAGCTTGCCTGCAATCTTATAATCCTCATCTACCGTAACAAGATACGTGTTCTCGCCCGAGCCAAACGGCATAGCATAAGACATTGAGCCATGAATGGTATCACCTGACTCATTTACCATTATGCCGTCTGTTCCCGATGCTTTTCCACCGAACGCATCTTTTGCTTCAGCTTCTGGAGTAGCAGGGTTGAAGATACGGACATTGGGGTTGCTATCCGACCAGTCGCACAAATAAACCAATCCGTCCTCGCCTACAGCAGCACGGCATGGAGCGCTATTACCGCTACCCCATCCATTGGAAGCGACAGCCTTACCATCGAACAATGGGTTCAAAGCGGCATCCCAGCCAATCAGACCGACCGCTTGGCCATTTACAGAGTACACATTACCATAGTACGGACTTTCAGGATTCTTGT
>JAFSPC010000125.1 GCA_017443075.1 Paludibacteraceae bacterium | reverse complement strand
CGATTCAGCCCCCGTCATCGACATCGACGCCCCTGTTCAGGAGCAACAGCCGCAAGACCCAGAGCCCGGTGAGGACATAACCGAACTGCCCGACCCCCATGACAAGCCCCACGTGCCCGATCCCTCTGCTGATACCGTTTCCACCGACGACCCCGATATCACCATTGGCAAGGGCGAGGATGTGGTGCTGGCGAAAGACTCTCCGGAAGCCCTCCTTGAGAAACTCGGTCCTTACGACCCGCGCAAGGAACTGGAACACTACAAGTTCCCCGCGCTCGACTTGCTCAAGATCTATCCTAACGAGACCTCCCCTGTCATCGATCAGCAGGAGCAGCAGAACAACGCCGACCGCATCGTTACCGCTCTGCGTAACTTCGGCGTGGAGATTGACAGCATCAAGGCCACCGTCGGCCCTACTGTCACACTCTACGAAGTCAAACCGAAGGCGGGAGTCAAGATCGCACGTATCCAATCCCTTGAGAGCGATATCATGCTTTCCCTGGCCGCCAAAGGTATACGTATCATCGCACCTATGCCAGGCAAAGGTACCGTCGGCATTGAGGTCCCCAACGAGAAACCCCAAGTCGTCAGCATGCACTCCGTCATTGCATCTAAGAACTTCCAGGAGGAAAAGAAGATGCGCCTGCCCATCGCTATCGGACGAACCATCACCAACGATGTCTTTTTGTTCGACCTTGCCAAGACGCCGCATCTGCTCGTAGCCGGTGCTACAGGTCAAGGTAAGTCCGTGGCTATCAATGCTATCATCACTTCCTTGCTCTACAAGAAGCACCCTGCCGAACTCAAAATGGTGCTTGTCGACCCGAAGATGGTTGAGTTCGCGCCATACAAACCTTTGCTCAAGCATTACCTCGCGGCTATGCCCGATACCGATGAGAGCCAAGTCGTTATCACCGAGTGCGACAAGGTTGTCAATACACTCAATTCGCTTGTCATCGAGATGGAGAACCGCTACAAACTCCTTATGGACGCAGGCGTGCGCAACCTTGAGGATTACAACGACAAGTTCATACACCGCCGCCTCAATCCCGAGAAACTGGTGGACGGATCGCTGCATCATCAGTTCTTGCCGTACATTGTCATCGTTATGGATGAGTATGGCGACTTTATCATGCAAGCCGGCAAGCAGGTCGAGACGCCTATCGCACGTATCACACAAAAAGCGCGCGCAGTAGGCATGCACATGATACTGGCTACGCAACGTCCGTCGGTTAACATCGTTACGGGCGTCATCAAGGCGAATATACCTACGCGTATTGCCCTGCGTACGCAATCTGTTGTTGACTCGCGCACCGTGCTCGACGCCAAGGGGGCTGAGCAACTTATCGGTCGTGGCGATATGCTCTATGCCGGCAATGGCGAGATCACACGTATCCAGTGCGCCTTTGTCGATACGCCCGAAGTAGATGCTATCGTTGAGCATGTCGAGAAACAGCAGCACTACTTCGAACCCTACCAGTTGCCTGAGTATGTGCCCGAAGGTGCCGAAGGCGAAGCGCTTGCACCGGGCAGCGTGGATATGAAACGCCTCGACCCGATGTTCGCCGATGTCGCACGGTATGTGGTCAACAAGCAGGAAGGCTCCACCTCCCGGCTGCAGCGGGCTTTTGAGATTGGTTACAACCGCGCCGGCAAGCTCTCCGACCAACTCGAGGCTGCCGGCATCGTTGGCCCCAACAAAGGCCCCAAAGGACGCGACGTCCTCATCCAAGACCCCAACCAACTCGAATCACTACTCAAAGACCTCGGCATCGCCTAACCCTCACCCATGGTCCTCGGTATCGCCTAACCCTCACCTAAGGTCCTATGTGCCGCCTAACCCACACCTATGGTCCTCAGTGCCGGATAACAACACCGCCTTGCAAAAAACTTGCAAGGCGGTGTTGTATGATAGGATGAAATCACTCCTGCTTGATCTTACTTGCCCCCACGCTCACGGATTGTAGCACAGTCGGAGTGCCATGGTACTCAATCTTGCTGGCACCCGAGGCTTGTGCCCAGAGTGAGTCGGTCACATTCACCTCCGCCTTGCTCGCACCGCTCACATTGATATGCAGGTTCTTCACCCACAGGTCCTCAGCATCCAGCTTGCTCGCGCCGGTGATATTTGCATGCAGTTCATCAGTTATGCCGTGCACCTCCGCCTTACTGGCACCGGATAATGTAATGGCATCCAGCGAGGGAACGCAGATAAGTGCTTTGCCTTTATGATTATTGACGCCACGGATCAGCAGCACGCCGTCATTCACTTCGGTAGTGACGTTACCCGACTGCGCATAGCGGATGTGTATAGCCTGCGGCTCGCCGACATAGACCTCGAGTTTGACAGCACCGGAAGCATCAATGGCATCAAATGGCTCGAGTTCACGTGTCTCGCGAGCAAGAGCACCGTCCTCAGCCTGATCATCCCACTCGTCTATTGCCTCCAACACGGTGATAATATCCGTGCCGTTCGTCTGCAACGCCTTGGCGACTGAGGCTGCCAATCCGCCAAACGACAGCAGCCAGATCAGTAGTGAGATAATCCAGAACCGCAGACTCGGGTGCTTGCGCTCGCGGCTGTATTTGACTATCCAATGCACAATCATATACACCGGCATCGCCAGTGCCACCACTACCGACAGACACAACACCCACGTCCATGCTACGCTGCCGCCGAACAGCTCGAATCCCAACGCCGGCACTAATGCCATACCGCCTATGCTGATGCCGAAGAATGCCATCAGCAGTGCGAAGATAACCGCCAGAACAGGAAACAACACCTGCAGGGCAATGATGATCAATATAGCCTTCAGCACAATCGTTATCACGCGACCCACACTTTGCCTATTAATGCGCTCGCGCTTGTATATGGGGCGTTTGTTCTCGCCGAACGCATCAGGCTCGCCTATGCGCGCACGCACACTCCTAATCATTTCTATGGTTACCGATTCCACTTTTTGTGCAAACAATGCCGTTTGCAGCAGTTCGGCTATACGGCTCTCAAGGTCATCCATCACATCTTTCTGCTCGTCTATCGGCAGACGGCTCTCGATGTCCGACAGGTAATCTTTCAGCAACTGGTACGCGTCCTCATCTATATTGAACACTACGCCTTGCAGATTGATTGAACTGGTAAGTTTCATAGTCTCGTTATTTTGTTGATTGATTTGCTGATTGTCTCCCACTCATCGTTGAGTGCGGTCAGTATGTTCACTCCTTCGTCCGTCAGGGTATAATACTTGCGTGGCGGACCATCGGTCGATTCTTGCCAGCGGTATTTGAGCAGACCATTGTTCTTCAGCCGTGACAGCAGCGGATACAATGTACCCTCCACCACCAGCAGATCTGCTTTGTGTAGCGACTCCAGTATATCCGACGTATATACCTCCTGCCGGCTGATGATCGACAGAATGCAATACTCCAATATCCCTTTGCGCATCTGGCTTTTGATGTTTTCTACCATAAGATTTGCATATCAGGCGGGTTAAAATGCTACCACTCCTTTTGTGGCATAATAAGCATCAAGATGATATACAGCAGCAGTCCCGGAAAAGCGGCACTAAACACCGTCAATGCGGCGTAGCACACGCGAACGAGTGTCGGGTCTATTTCAAAATACTCGGCTATACCGGCGCACACGCCGGCTACCATCTTGTTCTCACTGCGGGTTAGTTTCTTTCCTTGCATAATTCAGTATGTTTTAGTT
>JAFSPC010000124.1 GCA_017443075.1 Paludibacteraceae bacterium | reverse complement strand
TGTATGCTTGCTTCGGCGAGTATATCAGTACTATTAAAGAGGCAAATGAAGCTGTAGGCGACTCGGTTCTGACCGGTGGTACCGTGGTGTTTGTTCGTGGCACGAGCAATGTATATATCCAGGACGCATCAGCCGGCACACTGCTCTATCTCAAGCAAGGTGAAACCGCTCCTGCTGTAGGAGAAAATGTTGTTGTTTGGGGTAAATCGGTAACCTACAAAGGCGCTCAGGAGATTTCGGGTGCCGTTATCCGTTCGCACACTGCTGGCTCGCTGCCCACTGCACAAGCTATCACGCTGGCTACGTTCCTAGCTGCTCCGCTGGACTACTTCGCAGAGCGCGTCTATCTCGAAGGTCTAAAGATTACGGCTCATGACAACAATGGCATGTATGTGACCGACGGTGTGGACACTGTTCAGTGCTTCAACATGAAACTAGACCAGACCGTATTCCCCGTTGGTACCCGTGTGAACATCAACTGCATCGGTTCGTACTATGACAAGCCGCAGCTTGTCGGCGACGCAGCTTCCGTAGTGGCAGCACCGCTTGCCGGCCGCGACGCATACGAGTATGCACCCCGTGGTGAGAATGGTGAGTACACCCTTACGAACAAGTGGTTGTTCAGCAACAAACTGGAGAACTACTCTGCCAACCGTCCTGCTAACACGAACTTCTGCCGTGGCATGGCTGCATACAATGGAAAGATGTATTTCATTGACCGCGAGAATGCTTGTCTGAAGATCGTTGATGGTGCTACGGGTGAGATGCTTGACCCGCTGCCTATCACTGGCGAACACCTCTTCCAGAAGTACGATGAGGAAAAGAACGAATGGGTAAGTGACGTAACCTTGGCATACAATGATATCAAGTTTGATAACGCAGGCCATTGCCTTATCGCTGCGTGCTCAGGTAACACACAGAGTGTATATGTTTATACTGTTGATCTGACAACCGGTGCTGCTACCGCACTTATCAAGGAACGGCTCTATGACAATCCTGAATTCTATGATGAGAAGGCTGAAATTGCAGATAGCTGGCGTGTTGATGCCATCGGTGTCTATGGCGATGTAACGAAGAAAGCTGTCGTTATGTTCGGTAACTCCATGAATGCAGACTTGAATGTCGCTTACAAGTGGGATATCAACAATGGCGTAGCTGCTCCTGCAGAGAAGATCGAACTTATTATCAATGAGGAAGATAACACCTATATGATTGATTCAGACGGGAAGATTGCAGCAGAAAACCAATCCGCTTGCCAGGTATTCCCTGTTGACTTCAACTACTTCTACTGGGATCACCACAGCTGCCGCCCGACGCTGTTCGCTATGGACGGAACGTTTGTGGATGACCTCAAGGCTTGCCCGACCGGTGTGACTGTTTGGAATACTCCTAACGATTCACTCTTTGTAGGTCTGGGACACAACGGTATCTGCGAGTTCCAGATTGGTCCGGATTACTTTGTAATCATGGCTGCAACGAACAATGAGCAGACTCCGGCGTGCGCATTTGCACTCTTCAAGTTTGCCGACCAGGCTAAATCGTTCGACGGTCTGACTCCGCTGTGGTATCTGCCGGCCGATGGTATGGGTAAAGCTCAGAATGTGTATCGTACCGCTGTGCCGACCGTTGAAGTGGACGGCACCAAGGCTACCATCTACCTCTACTGCGGTGAGAACGGCTACGGCGTTTATGAGATGACCGGTGTGGAAGGACCAAAAGTTATCGAGAAACTCTATGTGACAGGCAATATTGAAGGCAATTCGTGGAATGCTGAGGCTCCGATTGAAATGACAGCAAAAGGTAATCAGGTATTCGAGTCTGATTTGACCTTCGAGGCTGCATCCGCCGATAATAATATGTCGTATTTCGCATTCTCCGAGGGCAAGGGCTCATGGGATGCTTTCAATGCGGCACGCTATGGGGCAGAGAATCAGGCTACCGTTGCTGCAGGTGCTCCGGTCGCTCTGATTGAAGGAGATAATGTGACTGTTACCATTTTGCCTGGCAAGTACAAAGTAACTGCTGATATGGCAAAGAAGGAAGTATCTGTTGAGGTAATTTCCGCAGTTGACAATGTACGCATGGATGCTAATGCAACCAAGCGCATTGAGAACGGTAACCTCTACATCATCCGCAATGGTGTACGCTACAGCGCTCAAGGTGTAGTTGCTCAATAACCTTTTCTAACAAGGGGGCACAACCCGTGCCCCCTTGTTTTCCGTTTTTACCATGAAACGCTTTACGCTGTTATCATTGGCATTTGTTTTCTGCCGCATGGCTGCGGCAATCACACTCAATGGTGTCAATTATACGATTGACACGCTTGCGCAGTATCCTGTCGGTCCCGGGGCAAGGTTCTATGAACTGCGTATGCTACGTGCAGACAACGGCTCAGGACGCTTGGACTGCTGGCTCATGACGGTTGATACCAAGAATCCGTACGTCTCCATTGAGCAGGTCCTGGGTAAAGACCAACTGGTCGGGACGGAGCGTCCCTCAGCTATGGCGGCGCGCAAGACAACTCCCACTCACATCGTCTATGGCGGCGTCAACGGTGACTTCTTCGTCACTTCCGGCGATGTTGGACGTCCTACAGGCCTGACCGTCGTCAACAATGAGTTCACTTATACCCCCTCCAACAACCGCAGGTTAGGAGGCGTGGATGAACAACTCCGTGCCGTCATCGGCACCAAAATGACATACTCGGGCAAACTCGTTCTGCCTGACTCATCCTATACAATCAAACATGTCAATTATACGCGAGCCGCTGACGAGCTCGTACTATATAACCAGCACAACGGCAGTACTACCGGAACGAACATGTATGGTACGGAACTGCTGATTGAATTGCTGCCTGATTATCACTGGAGCACCACTGCCACCCTCAAAGCGCGCATAGCGGCCAAAGAGGAGAATGTCGGCAGTATGGTTATCCCCAAGAGCAAGGCGGTGCTTTCCGGGCACGGCAAAATGCATGCGCTGCTCAATACCTTTAGTGTAGGCGATACGGTTACGCTCAAGTTCAGTTTGAAGGTCGATGGCGAAAAAGTCAAAATGTCGCAATGTATCGGTGGTGACACCTACGCCCTGATTGTCAACAACGGACAAGTGGAGCAGTCGGACTTCTGGAACGAACTTCATCCGCGTACTGCCTTCGGTTGCACCCAAGGCAAGGACACGTTGCTCTTCCTTGTAGTGGACGGTCGCGGCATAAGTGCCGGGTGCACCACGAAGGTACTCGGCGAGATTATCAATTATTACGGTGCCTATACAGCAGTCAACTGGGACGGCGGAGGCTCGTCAGGCATGTATATCCGTCCGTTCGGGGCTGTGAACAATGGTTCCGATGGTTCGGAGCGTGCCGTTGGCAATGCTATGTTTGCCGTAGCGAACATCCCTGTCGAGGACAACACGATAGCTTCTATAGCCCCTTATCAGCCTATATGTCCCGTACCGCGTTATGGTATAGTTGAGCCGAAGTTCCTCGGTTACAATCAGTACGGCGTACTGATAGACACCTGTGTGCAAGGGGTGAAACTGCAATGTGACGCCTCATTGGGTGAGATACTCCCTGACGGCCGTTTCCTTGCATCCGGAACGGAGAGCGGTACGCTGACCGCTGTGCTCTACGGCGCAGGCGGCGAGGTGGTTTGCCCGATTACTGTCCGGCTGATGACCTCTGCGCCGGTAGCATTCCGCTTGGACTCATTGCTGACTGATAACTTCCACCCTTATCAGGTGCAGATTCAGAGTCTCGTCAATGGCAAAGTAATGGACTTGCTTCCGTCTGCTCTTACGTGGCAGTCCTCCGACGAAACCGTGGCAACCGTTGATGATGATGGTATAGTGCAAGGCATAGCGGACGGCTATACCGACATCATCGGTAAGGTGGGCACCTTTGTCGATA
>JAFSPC010000123.1 GCA_017443075.1 Paludibacteraceae bacterium | reverse complement strand
GTTCAAATAGCGGATAGATTTATCCCCCCTCAAATCTTTCTTACTACCTCGTATACACGCGTGTGTCTGACTGCTTGTCGCGCATCGCGGCATCAATGCGCTGCGCCGGCGCATTGTCGTCTTCTTTGCCTGCCTGTTCAGGCGCCTCGTCTTACTCCTGCCATACCGTCTCTTCGGGCACTGACGCGTATGCTGCCCGTACCCGATACCGTATAGCCGCACCGACATCAGGATGGCAGGTGCCGTCACATACACGCCTTCGGCAAAATAGCAAATGTTGAACCTTATTCCTCAACTATTCATTCAAAAATTTTGAGCCATAATGCAAAAATGCAAATTATTACCCCCTAAAATTTGCAAATGTCAAATATTTTTCGTAACTTTGTAGGCTTTTGTTGAGCCTGTCGGCTGTCGTTAGCTTCGCTGTTGATGAGCCTGCGGCTGTTATTAAGCTTCGCTGTTGATGAGCCTGCGGCTGTTGATAACTGCGTGTTGATGAGCCTAACGGCTGTTATTAAGCTTCGCTGTTGTTTAGCCTAACGGCTGTAACACGCAGTCACCAACACGGCGTAGCCGTAACCAACACGCAGTCCTCAACACCGCGTAGCGGTAACCAACACGCAGTCCTCAACACGGCGTAGCGGTAACCAACACGCAGTCCTCAACACGGCGTAGCCGTAACCAACACACAGTTATGATCCAGTTAGCATTAGATAGTTCAACCGAGGTGTGCTCTGCCGCTCTCATCCGGGGCGGGCGGGTCATTGCCGAGCGGTGCAATCCGACAGGCAGCAACCATGCAGCCCTGCTGCCCGTGTACGTGCAAGAGCTGCAAGATTACCTCTCTTCGCAGGCTTGTGGCGAAAGGGCACCGGCAGCCTTTGATGCCGTGGTGCTGTCCGAAGGACCGGGCTCATACACAGGCTTGCGTATTGGCGCCTCACTCGTCAAAGGGCTCTGCTATGGGGCGGATATACCCCTCATTGCCGTGCCCACACTCGCCGTCATCGCCTATGCCGCTATACACGCGGCAAGTCCTGACAACGCCACGCTGTTCTGCCCGATGATCGACGCACGCCGTATGGAGGTCTATTGTGCCGTTTATGACCGCGACCTGAACCTCGTGCAGCCGCTTGCTGCTAAGGTGATTGATCAGCAGAGTTTTGCTGACCTGCTTGCACGGCACGATGTCTGTTTCTGTGGCAATGGGGCTGACAAATGCAAGGCGGTTATCACTCATCCTAATGCCCACTGGATTGACGGCATTGTGCCTACTGCTTCTGCCGCAGGGCGATTGGCTTGCGAATACAGCCACCGCAATGATCTGCTGCGTACCATTGCAGGCAAGCAGGTGGCGTACTTCGAGCCGAACTACCTCAAGCAGTTTGTGGCTGCACCCTCACATGTCAAGGGACTCACGCCATCTGCCAATTAGACTTTTACCATTTACGATTTACAATTGAAATTGAAGACTCACAACTGCATACTACATCTGGTCGCCACTCTCATAGTGGTCGGGCTGGCGTGCTCCTGCTCAACGCAGAAGAACACCGGCATGTCGCGTTGGTATCACCGCACCAAAACGAAGTATAACATCCAGTTCAACGGCAAAAACGCCTACATCGACGGACTGCAACAGATCGCTGATGCCCACGAGGACAACTATGGCGAGATGCTGCCCCTGTACCCCGTTTCCGACCACAAGGCGGCGGAGGCGGCTACAGGAAAGATGGACATCACTATCGAGAAGTGCCGCAAGTGTATCAAGTTGCACTCCATCAAGGTCAAACCCAAACCGGACTCCAAACGTTCAAAAGACCCCAAGTACAAGGCGTGGCTCAAGCAGGAGGAGTTCAACTCCGAGCTCGACGAGGCATGGCTGCTCCTCGGCATGGCGGAGTTTCACAAGGGCGACTTCATCGGTTCGGTAGGTACGTTCAACTACATCATGCGTCATTACGACTACGACCCTGATGTCGTAGCACAGTGCCAACTATGGGTGGCGCGCGCGTACGCCGAGATGGGATGGCAGTACGAGGCGGAGGATATGCTCAGCAAGGTGCAGGCGGACAACCTCAAGCGACAGCATGCTTCGCTCTATGCCGCCACAACGGCGGATATACGCCTCAAAGCCAAGCAGTACAAGGACGCCATACCCTTCGTCAAACTCGCTATGCCCGACGAGAAACGAAAGGGTAACCGTGCGCGCTTCGCCTACGTGCTCGGACAACTATACGAAGCCGAAGGCAAACCTGTCGAGGCATACGAGGCGTACAAGAAGTGCGTCAGCCTCTATCCGCCCGTGCAGATGGACTTCAATGCACGCATACGTATGGCACTCGTCTCGGCGGATAAGAAGCAGGCTGTCAAACGCCTGCAATCGATGGCACGCAACTATAAGTACCGCGAGCAACTTGATGTCCTTTACGGTGCGATAGGTGACATATATCTCGCCCAAGGCGACACCATCAACGCCCTTGAGAACTATAATATGGCTATCGAGAAGAGTGAGAAGAACGGCACCGACAAGGCGGCTGTGCTCCTCAAGGCGGGAGATATCTATTACATCCAGCGCAACTACGCCAAGGCGGCACCATGCTATAGCGAGGCTATCACTATTCTCCCCGCCGAATCCGATGGCTTCCTGCGCGTACGCACACTCGCTGAGGTGCTCGACGAACTCAGTACCGAATATGGCACCGTTGTGCTGCAGGACTCGCTGCAACGCCTGAGCACCCTTAGCGAAGAAGAACAACTCAAGATAGCCGAACAAGTGGTCGCTGACCTGCGAAAAGCTGAAGCGGAAGATTCAGCACAAGCAGCACAACGGGAGCGTGAGGATAGAGACAAAGGCCTGACGAGCGTCAATACCTCTAAGATGATAGGCGGTGGAGGCGCTGCTGCGGAATGGTACTTCTACAACGCACAACTTATGCGCAACGGCAAGCAGGAGTTCAGCCGACGCTGGGGCAACCGCCCGCTCGAGGACAACTGGCGCCGTAAGAGCAAGGCTGCATCGGGCGACTGGACACCCGAGCCTGCCACCGATAGCGGGCAAGATGAACTCGCCGAGGCGAACGACAGCATTGCTGCTGACAGCACACAGATAGCCAAACCGCGCGTAACCGATGTATATGATCCCGCTTACTACCTGCAGCAGATACCGCGCACAGCGGCTGACTTTGAGCAGAGCGATTCACTGATTGCCGACGCGCTGTTCAAGATGATTTTTATCTACAAAGATAAGTTGCAGGACACCATCCAGGCTGAGGCCGCGTTTGATAACTTCTGCCAACGTTTCCCGCAAGACAAACGCTGTGTCGAGTTATATTATATGCGCTACCTCGACGCCCTCAAGGATAATCGTCCTGCCGAGGCTGAGAGTGCGCGCCAGGCCATCATGATCCGTTACCCCGACAGCAAGCAGGCACAGATAGTGTCTAACCCCAACTACTTCGCCCAACTCCGTCAGATGGCGCAGCAGCAGGATTCGCTCTACGAGGCTACGTACAACGCCTACCGCAACGGGCAGTTTGCTGCCGTCAAGGTTAACACGCAGTATGCCGGGCAGCACTATCCGCTGTCACCCCTCATGCCGCGCTTCCTGTTCCTTGACGCCGTAGCCAAGGCGCGCACCGAGGGCAAAGAGTCGTTCGCAGCATCGCTGCGCACGATGATTGAGCAATACCCCGAATCCGAACTCGCTACCATGAGCCGCGATATGTTAGCCATGTTGGGGCAGGGCATGGAGAGCCGGAAGGGAGGCGCTGTATCCACCTTGGCGGCCCAACGCGAAGAACTGCAACCCGACGAGCAGACTGCCGACACCACACTGCAGTTCTCTGCCGAACGCGATGAGCCGGCGTTTGTGCTCATGGTGTACCCGTCAGCCACTGCCACTACCGATGAACAGATGCAGACTGACCTCAACAACCTCCTGTACGAGGTGGCGCTATTCAACTTCACACGATTCCTCATCAAGGATTTCGACCTCACCGCTTTGCCTGCATACAGCGCCGGCGCTACCCTGCGCATCAGCGGATTCGACTCGATGGACGAAGCCGAGTGGTACATTGGTATCCTGATGGAGAGCGAGGATATGAAAGCCTACCTTGTCAACCGCCAGATCACCATTCTGCCTGTCACCGAGTCCAACAGCCGACTCATCGGTAATGGCAAGACGATGAACGATTATAACGACTTTATGAAATCCCATTTGCAATAAACTGCAACTCGTGCAATAACAACTGTAATGACTACTCCAATGACAAACAAGATTCTGTTTACAGCCCTGCTGTTCGTAGGCTTGGTTATGCCCTGCGTGGCGGACGATGTTACCTACCTGACAACCCAACAGTTCAAAGACCGCATATTCGACTACACCACCCAAGCCGAGTGGCAGTACAAGGGCGACAAACCATGTGTCATTGATTTCTATACCACATGGTGCGGACCATGCAAACGACTCGCACCTATCATGGAGGAACTCAGCCAGACATATTGCGATCAGGTTAAGTTCTACAAGGTCGATACCGAGCGCGAACGCGAACTGGCGGGCGTCTTCCGCATCAGCAGTATTCCGCAGGTGCTGTACATCCCCGTTGGGGGGGAACCCATTATCCTGAAGGGATTGTATCCCAAGGAGAATATTATCGAGATTATTGACGAATATCTGTTACACAAGCCCAAGGATGACGCCAAGGGTGCCAAATAGGCATTCAAGGCTGTCGCCATTGCAACAATATATATCAAGCCCGATGCAGATTGGGGGCTTGAAGTGTTCTAATTATGAGGAAAAATGCAAGTTGAACTTGTTCTTTTAGTTCTTTCGCTCCTGTTTTTTGCGAGCATTTTTACCGACAAGATCGGTTATAAGTTCGGCGTACCCGCCCTGCTGCTGTTTTTGGCAGTAGGTATGTTTTTCGGTCCGGATGGCATTGGCTCCATCTTCAACGAGGACGGTGTGGGCTATATGATCAAGACCGAGTCCGCTGAGGCTATCAGTACCATAGCGTTGTGTATCATCTTGTTCTCCGGCGGTATGGATACCAAGCTCACCGACATCAGGCCCGTGATGGCACCCGGTGTGACTTTAGCCACCTTAGGCGTGCTGCTGACCGCCGTAATCACGGGCGTAATCATGTATTATGTATATGGCTGGTTTAATGCTGCTATACCTTTGAGTCTGGCGTTGCTCATGGCGGCTACCATGTCGTCTACGGATTCGGCATCCGTATTCTCTATACTGCGCACCAGTGGGGTAGGGCTCAAGCATAACCTGCGCCCGCTGCTGGAGTTAGAGTCCGGCGCCAACGACCCCATGGCGTATGTGCTCACCACCACGCTGATCGGTGTAGTCACCGCAGGCGCCTCGGTCAGCGGATTGGAGATCGTGCAAACAATCGTTATACAACTCGTTATGGGTACGGTCATTGGCTTCTTCTTCGGGCGTGGACTGGTCGAACTGATGCGCCGCGTAAGGCTGTCAAACGAGTCGCTCTACCCCATCATGGTGCTCACGGCATGTATCTTTATCTTCTCTGTCACGTACTTCATGAAGGGCAACACCTACTTGGCTGTCTATGTAGGCGGACTGATCATCGGCAACAGCAAGTTCACACGCAAGCATCAGACCAAATCCTTCTTCGACGGCCTCACGTGGCTCTCACAACTGGTTATGTTCCTGATGTTGGGTCTGATGGTTCATCCGCGTGAGTTGCTGTCGTGGCATATCCTGTTAGCAGGATTCATCATCAGTATAGTCATGGTGTTCATCTCACGTCCGCTGTCTGTATGGCTGTGTATGATCCCGTTCAAGCAGTTCACGCGCAACGACAAGCTCTTCCTCAGTTGGGTCGGGCTGAAGGGGGCTGTGCCCATCGTGTTTGCCGTGATGTGCAAGGCGGAGGGCGTGCCTAACGCCGATGTGCTGTTTAACATCATCTTCCTCTGCACACTGGTGTCGCTGCTGGTGCAGGGTACCTCGCTATCATCTATGGCGCGCAAGTTAAACCTTGCCACCGACCCCGTCAAACTGCGCAAATTGGTGCACTTCGATATCGAACTCCCGGAAGAGATACAATCGTCTGCCACCGAGATAGAGGTGACGGATGAGGTGATTGCCAAAGGCAACCATCTGCGTGAGATTACTATTCCACAGCACACCTTGGTTATCATGGTGCGCAGAGGGGAGGATTTCTTTGTACCTACGGGGCAGAGCGAACTGCAGATTGGCGACCAACTGCTTGTGCTCACCGACAACGATGTGGAGATGGCTAACCAATACAAGGCGGCAGAGGAACAGGAGGCACGCAACCTCTGGGATCTGCAACTCATATCCAACACACGCTCGTTTGTTGTGCGGGTATGGGAACGTATCCGCGACAATAAACCGATGCCCTATGTCACCCGTCGTAAGGCGCATTCGCACAAGGCTGACGAGCCACAACAGCCGGAATCCGAAGCGGAGCAGACACTGCAGAACCCGAAGATTGTAATCTCCGAAGAAGAGTAATAGAGGATTAATATTGAGTAATCACATTGCAGATAATGAAAAAGACTGTCTTTCTAACCGGTGGCACCGGTACAATGGGTTATGCCGGCATGTGCGAACTATTGCGCTATCCTGAGCAGTATGATGTGCGCGTGCTCGCGCGACCCAGTCAGAAGAACAAAGCCCTGCTTGAACCTATGATGGTGCAGCACCCCAACCTCTCGGTTGTGTGGGGCGACCTCACGCGCTACGACGATGTGTTGCGCGGCGTGACGGGGGCGCAGATTGTGCTGCACGTGGGCGGCATGGTGTCGCCGGCTGCCGACTATCGGCCTAAGGCTACATACAAAACGAACATCACCGCTGCTGAGAATGTGCGTGACGCTGTGCTCGCGCAACCCGACGACATGCAACCGAAAGTCGTATATATAGGTAGCGTTGCGCAGATGGGCGACCGCCGCGAACCCTTGCATTGGGGCAGAACGGGTGACCCTGTCTGCGTATCGGCTTACGACCACTACGGCATAACAAAGGTGCTTGCAGAACGTATAATCACCAACTCTCCCATCAAGCAGTGGGTAAGCCTTCGCCAGTCGGGTATTCTCTATCCGGCTATACTGAAGAACTATGACCCTATCATGTTCCACGTACCTATACGGGGCGTCTTGGAATGGGCTACGGTGGAGGATAGCGGACGACTGCTGGAGGGCGTGTGCCGCGACACTGTGCCTGAGGCGTTCTGGAAGAACTACTACAACATCGGTTCGGGAGAAGAGTACCGCTTGTCGAACTATGAGTTTGAGTGCCTGCTGCTGGATGCCATAGGCTGTCCGCGACCCGAGCTGATATTTAACACCAAGTGGTTCACCACGCGCAACTTCCACGGCATGTGGTATCTGGATAGCGACAAACTCAACGAACTCGTACCTTTCCGCGCGAATATACCTGTTAAGGAGTATTTTGCCCAAATGGCTAAGTCTCCCGCCGTACCTAAAGGTATTCGGTTAGCGCGCATCACCAAGGCGGCGAAACTCGTGCCGCACATTGTCAAATTGGCAATGCGCGCCATGGCGTATAGCGAAGAACATGGTACACAATGGTGGATACGGCACAACATCACACCGCGTATTCACGCTTATTATGGCAGTTTGGATGCTTACAATCGTATCCCTGACTGGAAAGACATGGACCTCAGTCACCCCTCACGCGAAGCGGTGATTCTGAATCATGGTTACGACGAGCGCAAACCGATGGCAGACTTCACGCTTGCCGACATGCAGCAGGCGGCTGCTTTTCGCGGTGGCAAGTGCCTCGGCGTAGCGGTGCCGCCCGCAGCGCAAGACATGGCGCAACCTGCTGTGCCTACGGGACTGGCGCTCTGGGATACGCCCTTGCAATGGCAGTCGGCGTCCGGCGAGTTGTTTACGGCTACGCCACGACTGATACTGCTTGGCGGACACTGGGCACCCGGTGACATGCCTTTCCCCTACAGAGGCAAAGAGGGCGAACGCCCGTGGCACTGGGATGAGGTGGCTAAGTCCAACCCGTTCTTTGCGCAGATTTGGACACCCCTGCACGAACCCGATGAGAACAACGTGTATGGCTCTGAGATCTTCAATGGCTGGGAATAGTAATATGTATCAGCCATGCATGGCTGATGTTCAAAATGCATCAGCCAAGCTTGGCTGATAGGATATAATCAATTATGGCACTGAATTATATTTGGATAGGATTAATCCTGATTGCAGTTCTGGTAGGCTGCATCCAATGGCTTGTGATGGGTGACGCGGGCGTGATGTCCGCCATACTGGATTCGACGTTTGCGAGCGCCAAGAACGGCTTCGAGATATCTATCGGTCTGACGGGCGTCTTGTCGCTGTGGATGGGTATCATGAAGATTGGCGAGCAAGCTGGTGTGGTTAATCAGTTGTCGCGGGGCGTCAGTCCGTTCTTCACGCGTATCTTCCCCGACCTGCCTAAAGGGCATCCGGCTTTTGGCTCAATGCTGATGAACATCAGTGCCACAATGTTGGGTATTGATAATGCCGCTACACCGCTCGGCCTGCAGGCGCTGCGCGAGATGCAGGAGACGAACCCTGACAAGTCGCGTGCGTCCAACCCGATGATTATGTTCCTCGTGCTGGTCACGAGCGGTCTGACGCTGGTGCCGGTCAGCATCATGACATACCGTGCGCAACTCGGAGCGGCTAATCCTGCTGATGTGTTCCTGCCTATCTTGTTGGCTACTTACTTTGCCGCTATCACGGGGGTGGTAGCGGTGGCTGTCATCCAGCGCATCAATCTGTTTGACAAAGTTATATTAGGCACTTTAGGAGGGCTGACATTGTTTGTAGGCGGAGTGATTGCAGCAGCAATGTATTTCCCGCAGGAGGCCGTCAGCCGTTGGTCGGCTGTGTTGGCTGCTGTACTGTTGTTGGGTGTGATATGCTGGTTTATCATAGCCGGTTTGGTGAAAAAGATCAATGTGTATGACGCCTTTATCGAGGGGGCTAAGGGTGGTTTTGGTACGGCTATAGGCATTGTGCCTTACTTGATAGCGATGCTGGTGGCTATCGGTATGTTCCGCGCCAGCGGTGCGATGGATATGCTTGTCAGCGGCTTGGCATGGTGCTTTGCTGCGGTGGGGCTGAATACGGATTTTGTTCCCGCATTGCCTACGGCGCTGATGCGTCCTTTGTCCGGCTCGGGGGCACGCGGACTGATGGTCGATGCCATGGTGCAGTACGGTGCTGACTCGTTTGTCGGAAGGCTCGTCAGCATCCTGCAGGGCTCAACAGATACCACGTTCTATATCATTGCCGTATATTTCGGCAGTGTGAATATCAAGGATACGCGCTACGCGCTGGCGTGCGGCTTGCTGGCTGACTTTGCCGGCATCGTGTCTGCCATATTGTTGGCATACTTGTTCTTCCACTAATGCCCAATCTTCAATCTTATATTTTCAATCTTAAATCTTGAATCCCGAATGATTCAATTCATTTATGATAACTCGTTAGGCGATGAGCGTATCTCCCTCATCGATGGGCAGCAGCCGCGTTTGCAGCGTTGGCTTAGGCAGGTGGCAGCGTGCTACGGGTTCAGCGTTGGCGAACTGACATATATCCTGTGCTCGGATGACAAGGAGTTGGCTGTTAACCGCGAGTTTCTGGGGCATGACTATTTTACCGATGTCATCACGTTTGATTACACGACGCCGCATTGCGTGAATGGTGACATCTTCATCTCTTGGCCGATGGTGCAGAGCAACGCTGCCGATGCAGGCGTATCGGCTGAGCGCGAGTTGCTGCGTATATTGGCGCACGGCTTGTTGCACCTGACTGGTCAGGGCGACAAAACGCCCGAGACGAAGACCGAGATGACCCGCAAAGAAGAAAATGCCTTGTCGTTGTTTAACTAAAAACCGCTGCCATGTTTGGCAGCGGCTTTTCTTTTTTAGCAGCCAAGTTTGGCTGCTATATTCCGGCATCCCATTAAAGAACATTCAGCACCTGCTCTTTGATTTGCTCAAGCAGGTCTTTCATCTTGACGACAATGATCTGCATCTCGCTCTGGTTGCTTTTGCTACCAAGGGTGTTGATCTCGCGTCCCATCTCCTGTGCAATGAATCCAAGTTTCTTACCCACGCCTACGGGGTTGTCGGTGCCCATCGTCTCGCGGAAATAGCGGATGTGGTTTCTCAGTCGCACTTTCTCTTCGGTTATGTCCAGTTTCTCAAGGTAGAAGATCATCTCTTGCTCCAGCCGGTTGCTATCTACTTGTGTGCGTGTCTCCTCCGCCAGTTTGTCGAGCCCGGACAGCAGGTGCTGTCGTATGCGTTCCACGCGCTCTTTCTCGTACGGCTCGACCTCTGATAGCAGGCTGCTGATGGCGTCTAACTTCTCGGTGAACATCGTTTGCAGTGCCTCGCCCTCTTGTGTGCGGAAGGCGATGAAGTGTTGCAGGGCGGTGTTGATCGTCAGCTCCACTTGTTGCCACTGCTCGTCGGTGACGGTGGTCGTCTCGTCTGTCTTGATCACATCCGGCATACGTAGCACAGCCAGTGCACGTTCGGCATCTGTCAGTTCGGGGCACAGTTGCCGCAATTCATTCAGGTGGAAGGCATACACGTTGCGGTTGATGGGGCTGAACGTGCCTGTTTGCGTGGCGTCAGTCAGTTCCTCGGTGTAGATGGCTACATCCACCTTGCCGCGCTCCACTTGTTTGCCCAGCAGGCTGCGTACCCTCAGCTCCTGACTGCGGAACATTGGGGCGAGGCGTACGCCCATATCCAATTGCTTGGAGTTCAGACTCTTGATCTCTACTATTAGTCGCTTGTCTGCTAATTTGCTTTCGGCTTTGCCATAGCCGGTCATGGATAGTATCATGATGGAGATTTATAATTTAAATTTAAAATTGTTGGTTACCGCTGCGCGGTGTTTGTAACTTCGTGTTAACAGCCGAAGGCTAACTAACAGCGAAGCTAACCAACACGCAGTTTTCAATACATCCTCGTAATGATGTACTCGAGCAGGGTGATGAGTGCTTGTTTTGTTTCCGAATCGTGGAATATGCTCAGAGCCTCTTCGGCTTTGTTGCGGTGCATACGCATCTGGCTGTAGGTGTAGCCCACGCCGTCGTATCGTAGGACAAAGTTTTTTATCTGTTGCTCTATGTCTGTTTGCGCCTGTAGATTATCAGCATGTTGCCGTTCAGCCAGTTGCTCGGCTATGGTACGTATCTGCTGCGCCTCGTCATGCGGAGCGCGTTGCAGGGCGATGAGCAGGGGCAGTGTGGCTTTGCCGTCGCTTATATCGCTCATAGTGGGTTTGCCTATATCCTCGGCATCGGAGTAGTCGAGCACATCGTCCTTCAGTTGGAAGATCAGCCCAAGTTCGTAGCCATAGGTGCGCAAGGCGGTCTGTTGCCTGTAACTGCAACCGGCGGATATAGCACCGGCTTGGGTACAGGCGGCAAAGAGCTCGGCGGTCTTTTTGCCGATGATGTCGTAGTATTGTTGCTCACTTATCCACATCGTGCTGTTCGTATGCAATTGTAGTATCTCGCCGGAGGACAGTGCGCTTGCCATTGCCGAGACGATACCGAGGATCTGTGCATTACGTATCTCGCCGATGAGGTTGATCATCCTCGCGAGCATCCAGTCCCCCACAAGCACGGCGATCTTGTTCGACCACTTGGCTTGCACCGATGGTGCGCCTCGCCGCATGGGCGATGAGTCAACCACATCGTCATGCACGAGTGAGGCGTTGTGCGTCATCTCAAGGGCGACGGCGGTACGCAGGGTCTTGTCGTTGATCTCGCGGCAGAGCTGGGCGGCCAGCAGCACAAGGGTAGGGCGCAACTGTTTGCCGCGTTTGTCGGATATATAGCGTAATACTTGATCAAGCAAGGCGTTATCGGAACGCATCGTTTGTTCGTACAAGTTTTCGTACTCGCGAAAGGCATCGGCTATCGGTTGCCGTATTTGTGTGGCTGTATCCATTAGTTACTTCGTGTTGGTTACGGCTGCGCGGTGTTGGTTACTGCTGCGCCATGTTGGTAACTGCGTGTTAACAGCCGAAGGCGCAGCAACACGAAGTCATTAACAGCCGTAGGCTCAACAACAACGAAGCTCAAGCAACAGCCGCAGGCTCAGCTTATCTGTAAGCGTACACAAAAATACAAAAAAAAATGCATTTTTGCAAATGAAAAGGCATAAAAAAGCACATTCACCTTATAATTTAGGGTTAAAAAGTACATTTATATGCTTTTTTTTGAAAAATATTTGCATTTGTCAAAAAAATGTTGTATCTTTGCAACCGCTTTTGCTCAATGGTGTAATGGTAGCACTACAGATTCTGGTTCTGTCTGTCTGGGTTCGAGTCCTGGTTGAGCAACCAAGAGACGTGGCTGAGAGGTCACGTCTCTTTTTTTGTATTGAGTGATTTTGTATCAATGCATGTTGCTACTATGTGTAAGCATCGCGTTTTGTTTAGTTTCAGATGGTTTGCTACTTTTCTTTTCCAGCGTAGTCCTTGTCTTTGTGCCCCCATTTCGGTTACAGCGAGCAGAGGTATTCGAGGGCTTCGCGCAGCTGGGCGATGGTCACCGCCTGTGCGGTCAGCGGGCGGCCTATGTCCTCCAGCAACGTGCAGGTGATACAGCCCTGTTGGGTGTTTTTCTTGTCATGCAGCATATGTTGCACGAGTGGTTCGAAATCTTTGCAACTGATTGGCGCCGCACCATAGTATTGGCACATCATTCGGCTGAGTGCACACACAACCTCTGCCGGTAATCCGCAGATGGCGTGTGACAGATACGCCTCTGCCACCAGACCGTACATCACGCAATAGCCGTGAGGCTTTGGTGAAGTGGGATGTGGAATGTTTGATTGCTGACTTCTTTCGATCAGCAGTGCTTCGATGGCGTGCCCCACGGTGTGACCGAGGTTTAGTATCTGCCTTAATCCTTTGTCATGCGGGTCCTGCTGCGTGACTGACTGCTTGAAGGCTATCGATTGCCTGATCAGTTCACCGAAAGCGGGTGATGTTATCTGCTGCATATCAAAGTCAATCAGTTCGGCAAACGGCTCTCTGCCCTGCAGCAGGGCGTGCTTGAGCATCTCTGCCCAGCCGGACAACAACTGTTCTGAAGGCAAGGTGCTGAGCAGCTCAGGGCGGATAATAGTGGCTACGGGCTCGGCAAAAACACCGATAGCGTTCTTTAAGGTGAAAGGTGAAAGGGAGGATGAAGGTGAATGGGGAGAGGGAGTGTAGTCAATCCCCGTCTTCCCGCCTGTGGCGGCATCGACCATGGCGAGCAGGGTGGTAGGTATATTGGCGTACGCCATGCCGCGCATATACGTAGATGCGGCAAAACCGCCCATGTCGCAGATGACACCGCCGCCGATATTGACCAGCAGATCGGAGCGTGTAGCCTGATGGGCGAACAGAAAATCCCATATCTGCTGCACGGAGGCAAGATTCTTGTGCTGCTCACCGGCAGGCAGCACCAAGGTCGGGGCATCAGCCATCTGCGGCAGGTGCAACTCGCAGGCTACCTTGCTGAACACAACGGGCAGGCAGCACATGGCTACCTGCTCGTCGGTTAGCAAAAATATTCTACTATATAGCTTCAGATCACGCATTGGCGTTCATTAGTTTGCCGAAGTCTTCGTAGGAGATTGTTTTCTCTTCAATCTTGGCAACGGTGCGCAGATGGTCGTATATCTTGTTCTCTGCCACGCGCTCCACGATGCCGCGAAGTTGGTTCTCGTCCTTCAGGATGTTGTCGGCAAACGACTTGAGGTACTGCTCCTCGACGTGCATCATTCCGTACTGCATGAACTGCATGCGTGCCACTTCACGTGCGTATGCCTCAACATCTTCTTTCTCCACTTTGATGTCGTACTCCTTCATGAGTTGGTCTTTCGCCAGTTGCCAGCGCAGCTGCTTGATCATCTCGGGGAAGTCGCGGTCAAGGTCTTCGGGCTTCATATCCTTGTTCGTAGCGGCAACCCAGCGCTTGAGGAACGCTTCGGGCAGCGCAAACTCGCCAGCTTTCTTCAGGATAGCGGACTTGGCATCCAGCCCGAACTTGTACTTGGCGTCCTCCGCCATGTTGGCTTCTATCTCGGCTTTGACGCGTGCGCGGAACTCAGCCTCGTCTTTCGGCGCATCGGTGGCATATACCTTGGCGAACAGTTCGCCGTTGATGGCGGCAGCCTTATGGCGAGTGATGGAGGTGAGGGTGAGCGTGAAGTCGGATGTCAGGTCCTTGACCTCGTCCTTCTTCAGGTCAAGCAGCGATGCTACTTCTGTCTCGTTCTGGAACGCCTTCATGGGGTTGAAGGTGATGACATCGCCTGCCTTGGCGCCCTTGAATAGTTGGGCTTGGTCCTTGTCAGCCATGTATTGCGGATTGAGGATGGCGTTCTCCTTGACGATGCCGTCCTCTTTCTGCTCGGTCAGGGTGCCGCGTAGCACATCGCCGTCCTGCACCTCGTCGGCGTCCACATAGTCGCCGAAACGCTCCGCGTACGAGTTGACTTGGTTATCCACCATCTTGTCGTCAACGGTGATCGTGTAGGCGGTCAGTTTGTTCTTGCCGGTCAGCTTGGCGTCGAACTCCTCCGGCACGGCGATGTCGAAGGCGAAGGTGAACTCGGTGTCGTTGTCCAGATCCATGTTTGGTGTCTGCTCGTCGTTAGGCATCGGGTCGCCCAGAATGTGCAGTTTCTGCTCCTCAATATACTTGTTGAGCGAATCGGCGATAGTGCTGTTCAGTACGTCAGCAAGCACGCTTTTGCCGTACATCTTCTTGATCAAGCCGAGGGGTACCATTCCTTTGCGGAAACCTGGGATATCGGCTTTCTGGCGCAGCTGTCGCAGCTGTTTGGTGACTGCCTCCTCGTAATCAGCCGGCGTCAGCGTCAGCGTGATGACAGAGGTGAGGTCTTTGAATTCTGAATGATTGATTTGCATAATATCTTGTTATTTATGATTATATCTGTAATGCCTTTTTGATGATAATATCGTTAGCAATTTTGTGCAACTATTGGTTAATCGTCCATGTCGTCAGGATCGTAGCAGGTCTGCTCGGTTTTGTCCCTTAGCTCCGTCAGTTTGGACGTGCTGGTAATCTTCACGTTGGTGCCGTAGGCGTATGCCTTTTGATTGGTGGTGTAATCCCACGTTGCCTTTGTCGCTTGTGCGTCGAACTCGGTCAGCCACAGGTATTCGGTGGTAGATTCGTGTTCATCCTCATCAAAGGCAATCAGGCCGGAGAGGCTGATGGTATATTCGCCCTCAAAAAGCCAGCACTTGTAGGTCTCTTTGTCATAACGGATACCGTTAACGGTGCCCTTCTCCTTGTCAATAACCGGCTCTTTTATCTCATTGCTCTTGCCTGAACAATTGTACAACATGCACACTGCTAATGCCATAAGGGCAATAGAAAGAATTTTTTTCATACTGATGATAATTTATTAGTGAATAATGAATTGTATGTCATTCGGGCAGCATTACTACCTCGATGCGGTTGTTGGCGTTCACGATGGTTTGCAGCGCTTGGCGCACAGACTCCTGCGTGATAGCTTCCACGGCAGGCACGTACTGCTCAACGAGGTTCTCGCCATACCGATAGTAGCGGTAGAGTGCTGACTGCCACCAACTGTTGTCGCGCAGGTTCTCCTCATGATCCTTGAGCATCGACTTGCGCTCCTTCTCAACATCATTGGCAAGTGGGCCGTTGTCGATGATCGTTTGTATCTCCTCGTTGATGATCTGCATGATGCGATCTTGCTTGTCAGGATCGGTGTCAAATTGGATGATCAGGTACTGCTCGGTGGTAGGCACCTGTTTGAATCCTCCGCCTACACCTACGCCATACGAGCCGCCCTCGCGTTCGCGTACGGACTCCAAGTACCGTGTGTCGAGCACGCGCCCGGCCATCTGCAGATTCAGACGAGTCGGCAGATCATACGGCGTGTCGTATAGCGCATATTCGATGCGGTTGGTAGCTGTGCGCGTGGTCATCTCGCGGCGGAAATACAACTTGTTGTCGCCCTCAGGCTGACGCACATGCCAATCAACATACTTCTCGCGTTTGCCCTTCGTCTTCATGCCGCCCAGCCATTGCAGAATCAGTTCTTTGGTCTGCGGGGCATTGGGATCGATTTGCCCGACAAAGATGAAGGTGAAGTCTGCAGGGTTTGCAAAGCGCTGCTTGTAGCACTTCAGGGCTTTGTCAAGATTAACCTGAGTGAGCAGTTCCTCGTTCATGATCAGCGTACGCTCGCTATGTCCCGTTGAGAACAGCGACAGCGAGTCGCGGAAGATAGCCTTGGGGTTCTTTTCCTTGTTCTTGAGTTGGTTGTGCAGCATAGCCATCATCGTTTGGTAGGCTTGCTCATCGCGTCGCGGTGCGGTGAACGTGAGGTAGGTGAGTTGCAGCAGCGTCTCAAGGTCGCGAACGGTTGATGAGCCCTCCACCTCCTCGTAGTTGTCTTCTATAGTCGGACTGACACTCACCTGCTTGCCGGCTAAGGCTTTTTGCAGGTCGGTGTAGCTGAATGCACCCAAGCCGGACATCTGAACGATGGATGTTGCCAGTGCTGCCGAAGGCAGATCGGCTGTCGGCACGAGGCTCAGACCACCCTGCGAGTGAGCCTGCATCAGGATCTGGTCGTGGCGGAAATCGGTGGTCTTGAAGATGACGCGCACGCCGTTGCTGAGCAGCCACTCGGTTGTGCCCAGTGACTCGTTCGACGTTTGCTTCTTGATCTTGCCTTTCTTCGGCGCTTTGGCTACGAGCGGACGGTCCACCTTCTCCGACACAGGTGCTTCGATGGCGAGCTCAGGCATTGCACGCAGCATGGCTACCGCTTGCGCCTCGCTCGGGATGTTCACGCCGGTTTTGTCCACGCCGGTGATGCAGATGATGATGTTCGTATCACCCATCAACTGTTTTTGGGCTATCTCGTTGATCATCTCCAGATTGATGAGCGGCAGCATCTGCTGCACAAACTCGTACTCAAACTCGATGCCAGGGATAGGCTCGTTGTCCTCAAAGTGGCGGATATACTCGCGCGCATACGATATATTCTTATGTGTCTGGCGGCTGTTGTACGCCTTCTCGTACTCGGATAGCATGTTCGCCTTGGCTACCTCCAGTTCGCTTTCGGTAAAGCCGTAGCGGCGCATCTTCTCCAGTTCGTACAGGAGTGCTTGGTAGGCTTCGGTCTCTTTGCCCTCTTTCGCTACGCTGATCGCCGTAAACGCGTCACGCAGCTTGACGAGCTCGAAGTAGCCTGCACCGGCACCTACGAACGGGGCATCGGGATTCATGGCGGCCTCCTCAAAGCGCGTGTCGAGCATCGAGGTGATTAGGTCGCGGCAGCGGTTGAGCAGGTACGACATGTTCGTGTTCTGCATATACTGCGGTGTCTGAGCATGCTTCCAGTAGAGTTGGATACGCGTCTGTTGTGCCTCTTTGTCCGTCACGATAGCTACAATCGGCTCATCGTTGTCATTCACCGTATAGAGCGGACGCTCGCCACGGTTGGCGCGCTCGGGCACATCTGCCCACAGGGCTTTGATCTTGGATTCGATGGCATCGACATCGATATCACCCACTACGATGACGGCTTGGTTATCCGGACCGTACCACTTGTGGTAGTAGTCGCGCAGCGCTTGGTAGGAAAAGTTGTTGATCACTGCCGTGTCGCCAATCACATCCCGCTTGCCGTACTGGCTATTGGGGAACATCTTGGCGCGGCTCTCTTTCCATAGGCGGCGTTGGGCGGTTGCACCGGTGCGCCACTCCTCGCGGATAACGCCGCGCTCGGCATCAATCTCCTCGCCCAACAGCAGCAGACCGCAACTCCAGTCGTGCATGACGAGCAGAGCCGAGTCAATGATACCCTCGCGGATGGTGGGGACGTCCGACAGGCGGTACACGGTCTCGTCTATCGAGGTGTAGGCGTTGATGTTGCCGCCAAAGTTCACACCGATGGACTCAAAGTAATTGATGATTCCCTTGCCGGGGAAATGTTGCGTGCCGTTGAACGCCATGTGCTCAAGGAAATGCGCTAAGCCGTTCTGGTTATCTTCCTCCAGCACAGCACCTACGCACTGCGCTATATGGAACTCGCAACGTTGCTTGGGCTCCTCGTTGTGACGGATGTAGTATGTCAGTCCGTTGGGCAGATGGCCGTAACGCACCTCGCTGTCGATAGGCAGGGGCACGGGTTGTTGCGCTTTCAGGGTGATCGCGCATATAGCAAGCGCGATGGATAGGATGATTCGTTTCATAGGTTATGCAGTTTGTTCTGTTGCTGGTTTGTCTTGTTCGGCTTCGGGCTTGTTCGCCTCGATGATTTCGTCGCCGCGGCTTTTCCACGGGCGTGGACCAAGGATGCGTTCCACATCCTCGTGGGTGATAACCTCGCGCTCCACGAGCATCTCAGCCAGAGCGTGGTGTCCCTCGGCGTGCTCGGTCAGAATCTGTTTGGCGCGACGCATCTGCTCGGCGATGATCAACTCGGTCTCTTTGTCTATCGTCTCGGCAGTGGACTCGGAGTAGGGTTTGGTGAAGCCGTACTCGTAGCGCCCGGTAGAGTCGTAGAACGATACATCTTTCAGCTTGTCGCTCATGCCGTAATAGGCGACCATGGCGTATGCCTGCTTGGTAGCACGTTCCAGATCGTTCAGCGCGCCGGTTGAGGTATGCTCAAGGAACAACTGCTCGGCAGCACGTCCGCCTAACAGCGAACACAACTCGTCCAAGATATGCTCCTTGGTTGTCAGTTGGCGCTCTTCGGGCAAGTACCACGCTGCACCTAACGCCACGCCGCGCGGCACGATGGTAACCTTCACTAGCGGGTTTGCATATTGCAGCAGCCAAGAGATAGTGGCGTGTCCGGCTTCGTGATAGGCTACGGAGCGTTTCTCATCCGCAGTCATGATCTTCGTCTTGCGCTCCAGACCGCCGATGATGCGGTCTACCGCGTCCATGAAGTCCTGCTTGTCCACTTGCTTTTTGTCGTGGCGGGCAGCAATCAGTGCCGCCTCGTTGCACACGTTGGCAATGTCGGCACCCGAGAAGCCCGGAGTCTGCTTGGCAAGAAAATCAACATCCACATCCTTCGACAATTTGATGTTACGCAGGTGCACACCAAAGATCTCCTTACGCTCCTGCAAGTCTGGCAGCTCGACATGTATCTGCCGGTCGAACCGTCCGGCACGCAGCAGGGCGGAGTCCAGCACGTCGGCGCGGTTGGTGGCGGCGAGGATAATGACGCCGCTGTTCGTCCCGAAGCCGTCCATCTCGGTCAGCAACTGGTTGAGAGTGGACTCGCGCTCGTCGTTACCACCGGTCATCACGTTCTTGCCGCGGGCGCGACCTACGGCATCAATCTCGTCAATGAAGATGATACAGGGCGCTTTCTCCTTTGCCTGACGGAATAGGTCGCGCACACGGCTCGCGCCTACGCCGACGAACATCTCAACAAAGTCCGAACCCGACATCGACAGGAACGGCACATCCGCCTCGCCTGCCACTGCCTTGGCGAGCAGCGTCTTACCCGTGCCCGGAGGACCAACGAGCAAGGCACCCTTGGGAATCTTGCCGCCCAGAGCCGTATATTTCTCAGGATTCTTCAGGAACGAAACGATCTCTTCCACCTCCTGCTTGGCGCCCTCCAGTCCGGCTACGTCCTTGAACGTCACCTTCTGCTGCTTGTCCTTGTCAAACACTTGCGCTTGCGCCTTGCCTACACCAAAGATGCCGCCTATGCCGCCTGCATTGCCTATGCCACGGCTCATCCAGACAAAGAAGAGCACGATGAACAGAAACGGCAGGATGTTCACGAGGATCAGATACCAGTAGTCACGCGACTTCTCGTACGTCACATCGATGGCGGCTATGCCTTTGCTCTTGCGGTCGGCATTGATGCTGTCAAGGTACTTCGATGCCTCTTCGATAGACGGCACTTGCGTCTTGATGATGCCTTTGGCTGCTTCGCCTGTGTCCTGGTCGCCAAACACGATGGCGTAGTGCATAGGGCGGATGGTAGCCTTGGCAGAGTTGTCGTCGTACACGGTTACCTTCTCCACCATGTTACTCTCCACGTACGCGGTGAACTTGGTGTAACTCAGTTCTTTCTTGGCGTTCGACCCCTCTTTGTCGCCAAAGATCCACGCCGCCAGCAGCAACGCTGCCAGTATGTACAACATGGTGGACAGCACTCTGCCCCACTTGCTGGGACCCTTCTGGTTGTTGGGGTCTATTGTCGGTTTCCCGTTTCTGTTCTCGGATTGCTGATTACGATTATCACTCATAGTTATTCGCTTTCTATTTCTTTGATTGTGCCATCTGCCCACAGATGTTCGAGGTCGTAGTAGGCACGTGGCTCGCGCTGCATGATGTGCACGAACACCGTGCCGTAATCCAGTGCTATCCACTCGGCATTATCTTCGCCTGCACGCGACAAGGGGTGAACATGTGTCACACTGCGCACATGATCATCCACCTCGGCAGCGATAGCAGCCACCTGCGTGTTGCTGTTTCCTTGGGCGATAATCATATACTCCACCGGTGCCTCTTTGATCTTCCTGAGGTCGATCTGCACAATGCGTTCGCCCTTGCGGTTACGGATTCCTTCGATGATTTCCTCTAATAGTTTTTTTGTTGATACTTCTTTTGCCATGTCTTGTAACTTCGTGTTTATTACTTCGTGTTGGTTACCGCTGCGCGGTGTTGGTTATGGCTGCGCCATGTTGGTTACTTTGTGTTGGTTACCGCTGCGCGGTGTTGTTTATGGCTGTGCCATGTTGGTTACTTCGTGTTGGTTACCGCTGCGCGGTGTTGGTTACTTCGTGTTAACAGCCGCAGGCTCAACAACAGCGAAGCTCATCAACACGCAGTCAACAACACGCAGTCAACAACAGCCTTCAGGCTATTTTATCAAGCAATGTCCTGTCATCTCTTCCGGCTGCTTGATGCCGAGGATGTGGCAGAGCGAGGGGGCTACATCCGCCAGAATGCCGTTCTCCACCTTCGCGTCCTTGTGGTCGTTGCTCACATATACGAACGGTACGGGGTTAAGCGAGTGCGCCGTGTTAGGCGTGCCATCCTCGTTGATGGCATGGTCGCAGTTGCCGTGGTCGGCAATGATGATCACCTCGTACCCGTTGCTCAGTGCCGTCTGTACCGTAGCGTTCACGCAGATATCGATGGCGGTCACAGCCTGCTGGATGGAGTTATACACGCCCGTGTGACCCACCATATCGCCGTTGGCATAGTTCAGAATGACGCAGTCGTACTTCTGGGAGTTTAGTGCATCGCGCAGGGCAATGGTCACCTCCGGAGCGGACATCATCGGCTGCAGGTCGTATGTCGCCACCTTCGGGCTGGGAATGAGGATGCGGTCCTCGCCCTCAAACTCCGCCTCACGACCGCCGTTGAAGAAGAACGTCACGTGCGCGAACTTCTCCGTCTCGGCTATACGCAACTGCTTGAGTCCGGCTTTCGACAGGATCTCGCCCAAGGTGTTCGTCACGTTCTCTTTGGGGAAGAGCACGTGCAGCCCTTCGAACGAACTGTCGTACGGCGTCATGCAGTAGTAGTGCAGGTCGGCTATCGTGTGCATACCCTGCTCAGGCATATCTTGCTGTGTCAGTACGATCGTTATCTCCTTGGCGCGGTCATTGCGGTAGTTGAAGAAGATAACGCAGTCGCCCTCCTTGATCGTGGCAAGAGGCTGACCGTTACGCACATG
>JAFSPC010000122.1 GCA_017443075.1 Paludibacteraceae bacterium | reverse complement strand
TCGTTATGTCCCACGATTTGCACACCGAGGCTGTCTGCCAGACGACTCAGATAATCCATATCCCAGTCAGGATAAGGTGTGGTGAAGTTGAAATGTTTCCAATCTTCCCATCCCAAGTTCCATCCCTCGGCAAGAACGCCGCCTATACCGTGCTCCTTGGCAAAGCGCAGGTAACGTTCCATATTTGCCGTCGTAGCACCGTGCTTGGGGCCGGCTTCCCAGGTCATCGTTTTGATATGCATACCCCACCATATTCCGATAAACTTCATCGGCTTGATCCACGAGGTATCATCTATACGGCAAGGCGGATTAAGATTCAGCATGATTCTTGAGGCAACCATCTCGGGCAGGGTACGGGTCAGAATCACCATACGCCACGGCGTAGGGAATGGTACGGTCTTGTATGCCTTGGCATCCATCGGCTGCGCATGCTCGTCCAGCCACGGCGTCAGATACGTGCGTAGCGCGCCATCCTTATAATAGAGGTTCTGTGCAGGATAATCCCTGAGTGCCGCCTCGTGCACAAAGGCATAACCGCCGTCTTGCAATTCGATAGTGACAGGCGAACATAGCGTATCGGACTTGGCAGACAGCGGAGCCTTGGTCCACAATCCCTCGTAATACTCCGTCCGCCAAGGTATAGACCACGCTTGGTGATCGGCTGTAAAACGATATTCACTCGCCTCATCAGTAATAGTCAGCGATTTCAGCTCTTGCTCACTGAAACTGTAGCGGAAGGCGAAGCCGTCGTTGAACACGCGGAAAGTAATATCCATCTCCATGCCCGAGGTATGCTTGAGGTGCACTACCAATTCATTATGCGTATCGCTGATTTCGCGCTCCTCGCCCCACACGGTTTCCCACGTGTCGTGATAGAAACGGCTATCCGAACCCGACATAGCGAAACCACGGGTCAGATCCTGCTCTGCACTGCTCAATCCTAATGCTGACCAGTCAATCACCGTTTCGCCATCACGCGATACGGCATATTGCGGTTCGCCATTATCCGTCAGGCGGAACGACAAATCGAGGCTTCCGTCAGGTGATTGAACGGATGTATTGCGGCAACCGGCTAAACAAAGGGCAATGATAACAACAAATAGAATGCGTTTCATGGCTATAGTAATCAGACTTATTGAGTTAAATTTTTTGCAAAGTTACACATATTTTACTATATTTGCAAAAAATAGTACAAAAATCAAGATTTTTTTAGAATTATATACTATATATTTTGATATATGAAAAGTATTTTGTATCTTTGCATACCAAATCGCAAACGCTATGCAAAATCGAATGATTATTCTGCTCGGTGTCATCGGCATTTCCGCAGCCTTGTTTTCTGCTGAACATTCTATTAGTCAGCAACTTGATAGGTTGAATGCCACTTTAGCCATGCGCAGTCACATCGACGCTGTCAAACACAGGCGCATCGACTCATTACAGCGCTGTCTGTACCTTGCCGATGAGCCGTATGACCTTTACAAACAGTTGTATCAGGAATATAGATCGTATAAGTACGACACAGCACTCGTTTTTGCCCAACACATGTACGATGAAGCCGTGCGCAAGGCAGACTCCGCCTTGCTGCTTGAGGCGCAGGTCAGCCGGGCATTTGTATATCTGTCGGGCGGTTTGTTTCACGAGGCATATCAGGTGCTGAACGGGATGACATGGGCGCAGTCGGATGCCGGCTACTTGCTTACGTTTGCGCGCTTGCTGTACGATATGTCGGATTATACGGGCAGTACGGGGCTGTCCGACGAGTACAACCGCCGTGGCAATGCGTTTATGTCAGCACTCGCCACGCACTACTCGGCGTCCGATTCTGCGGTGTATTGGTATCCGCTGGCGGTCATCGACCTGCGCAATGGCGATTACGAACGCAGCATAGCGCGTATGCTTGAGGCACTGCGCGACTCGCGCCTGTCGGCACACGACCAGGCTATCTATGCCAGCTCGTTGGCGTACCTGTATAGGCAGACCGGAAACAACGATGCCGCCTTGTCGCATTACATTGATGCAGCTATTCACGACATCGAAAGTTCCACCTACGAGACGATAGCCATGCGCATGATTGCGGAAATACTGTACGAGCAGGGCGAGATTGTGCTGGCGGACAAATATATCCATATAGCCATGAGCGATGCGCGAGCATATAATGCGCGGCATCGGCAGGTCAGCATATCACAGGTACTGCCGATCATTGAGGAGAACTACAAGCATCATATTCAGCAGCGAGCAACGGTGGCATACATATTGTTGGCAGCGGTGCTGCTCATGCTGATTATTGGCGTAACGGGTATTATTCTGCTTATCCGCCGCAACAAAGCTATCCACGATGCGCAGCACACGATTGATGACATGAATCGCAACCTGACTATTGCCAACAAGATTAAGGAGGAATTGTTGTGTTCGCTGTTAGTGGGGCATTCGCAGTATCTGAATGCAGTAGAGCAATACCAGAACATGGTAAAGGAGCGCGTAGTGCAACGCCGCACCAATGAACTGATGACAGTTCCCAAGAATGTCGATGCACGCCTGCAGCGCCAACTCCTGTACAGGCGTCTGGATGACACGCTACTGAGCATCTTCCCCACGTTTGTCGGGGAGTTCAATGCCCTGCTCTTGCCGGAGCATACGATGGAAATCAAACCGGATGAGAAACTGAACCCCGCGCTGCGCATTTTTGCTCTCATTCGCTTGGGTATAACGCAGAATGAGGTGATAGCCGACATCCTGGATTACAGTATCAACACGATTTATACGTACAAGACGCGCACCATCAATCATTCGCGCTACAATGCCGATGACTTCTACACCGCCTTGATGCATATCGCAGTTATTGATTAGCGTCCCCGCGCATGTACTGCACCTGTCCCACAGGCGACAACGCCATACTATACAAAAAAAAACACTCCTGCCACCAACGGCAAGAGTGTTTTTTTGCGTATTTATCTGCACCCCTTGGTTAAAGGCTTTATGCAGAACGACGCAACTTATAGAGCGCC
>JAFSPC010000121.1 GCA_017443075.1 Paludibacteraceae bacterium | reverse complement strand
TGGGAGATCAACTCCTCCGACGGCTTCAATCCCATCTGGGACAGCACGGACGTGGTCTTCACGTTCTCAGTCGGACGCGCACCGTTCGTCTCTCTCTCACGGCAAGGCTCTATCATGCTCCGTCCGGATGCCATCCGCATACCCGTCATGACCGACGCCCAGGTGCAGAAGGTCCAGGTAGGTATCCGTTCGAACAATAGTACCGCCTCGCGGCACATCTCGCTCTTTACCAACGGCATGCCTTCTGGCGAGCAGGTGAACATAGATATCAGTGTGGCGGAAGATATAGGCTCCGATGAGGCACTCTTCCCCCTGCATTTTGACTACTTGAAGTTCATGCTCAACTCTGCTACTACTAAAGCTTCCCACCGCTTCAGTCTGGGTGGCATATGGCTGGTGTGCAACAGCTACCTTGAAACCGAGGATGACGTAGCGGATACGCGCAATGACGCCCCCGTGATGAAAGTGCTGACTGACAAAGGCATCCTAATCCGACAAGGCAATACGATGTATAGCATTTTAGGTCTACCGATAACGTCTGACTAATAATCCATATAGTTATGAAATACTCATTTACTGCTTTTCTTCTTTGCGTGGCCTGCGTTATGACAGCGCAGACAGCACGTGTCTTGTCTGTGCAAGACCTTGGCGAAGGATTTTATCCTCAAATCAATGCCGAGGGCACAGAAGTGTTTTATCTGGATAACGAGCAGGAGAGTTACTCGGATGCTCAGGCTAATCCGGCTCTGTATGTCACCAACGAGGACCTGAACCTCGTGCTTTATCGTGACGGCGAGCGCATTGTGTTGAATCCTCGTGGCAACGATGTGCACTATGTCTGGTCGTCCGTCTCGCCCGACGGCAAGCGAATCATTTTCCACACCAAGTACGGCACGGAGATTTGTGACCTCAGTGGTCGTATCCTGGCTAACCTTGGCGTATTGATTGACCCGCAGTGGTACGGAAACGATTATGTAGTAGGCTCTACCGAGACCAGCGACGGACATCAGTACCTCAGTTCATGTATTGCTATCATCCGTGCCGACGGTACGGGCTATCAGGTTCTGACCAGTCCGGATGAGCTGGGCATGCACCCTACCGTATCACCTGCGCTCGGCAGGATAGCCTACGGTACGTTGGACGGGAAGATGCGGCTCCTGCAGCTCAACCTCGCCGACAATGCCATACAGGGCACATTGCCGCAGGTGCGGCGTGCACCCGAGGCGCGCAAGGCACCGGCTCGGGTGCGTCAGGCTGGATACAAGCAGCCTTCGCAACTGAAAATATATATCAACCCGGGACACGGCGGATGGGATTCCGATGACCGGCAGATGGTCATTTATCCGTATACGCTTGGTTCACACGACAACTTCTGGGAGTCGCAGTCAAACCTTGACAAAGGTCTGCGCCTCCGCGACCTATTGAATAGTCTGGGCGTGCAAAATACGATGTCCCGTACAACGAACACTACGGCTGATGACCTGCCGTTGTCCACCATCGTGGCGGAGGCGAATGCCTACAAGCCCGATTTCTTCCTCAGTATCCATTCTAATGCGGGTGCTCCGTCGAACTATATCCTCCAGCTCTACGCTGGCAAGGATCCTGGTGATACGCAATCTTACGCCACCGCCACTCCGTGTTCCGAGGAAGGACGGCTCGTAACGACCTATATGGGGGATATCCTCTACGAGAACGGTGTGACGGACTGGACTCGTGTCCCACTCATCAAGGGTGACAAGACTTTTGCCCGCACCATCATGGGGTGGAGCAACGGTTACGGTGTACTCCGCGGACTGAAGGTGCCGGGAACGATTTCCGAAGGTTGCATGCACGACTACAAGCCCGAGACGTACCGACTGGTGAACATGGACTACAAATGGCGTGAGGCGTTTTATTTCGCGCGCACGTTCCTTGAATACTACTGCGGCATGACGCTCACCGACGGCGCTATAGGCGGTCAGGTGCGCGATGTGGCTCTGCCTATGGAGTTCCCTGCAATCAGCTATCACAAGAACTCCATGGATGCGAAGAAACCCATCTGCGGCGCAACGGTCACCCTCTCGCAGAACGGCAACGTCCTGCAGACTTATACCACCGACCAACTCTACAACGGCGTGTTCTTCTTCTGGGGACTGCAGCCGGGCAACTACGACGTGCATGTCGATGCGGAGGACTACTATTCTTACGACTACAGTACCACCGTCACGGCGGCGCATATCTCCTACCATAACGTGCTGATAAACAAAGTGAGGAGCACTCCGCTGGAGGTTGTCTCACACAGCCCTGTTCCCGCTAGCGCCACCGACTCGCTGGATGTGTCGGTGAATGTGCTGCTCAACTTCAACTGGGACTGTCTGCCCGATTCCGTTCGCGCGGCGTTCTCCATCGCTCCTGCTGTGGAGGGAGAGATAAGCTTTGAGAATGACAACCGCACTATGCGTTTCAAGCCGGCTTCACGTTTCGAACCGGGCATGGTCTATACCGTGACCCTCTCAACCACGGCGTGCCATGCCGACGATAGCCATCCCAACCATCTAGTGACGCCGTACTCGTTCTCGTTCACAACCAAGGACCGAGGCACCATCCGTTTCCTCGGTTCGTATCCGTCAGATGGCGACACCGACGTGCCGCTCAACCCGTCGTTTATCTCGCTTTACGACCAGACAATCACGTCCTCGTCCGCCCGTTCAGCGTTCGCTCTGGCGGATGCGCAGGGCAATGCCGTGAGCCTCAATACGCGCACCATGGTTTATAACAAGGCACCGGAGCCCTACGGATATGTGTCATTTGAAACGACCGCCCAACTGCAGCCGCAGACCGAGTACGTGCTGACCATCAAAGGTACACTCAAGGATAATATCGGCGTGTTCCTCCATGACGATCGTCATATCCGGTTCACCACCGGGGCATCCTCTTCGCCCAATCTGCCTCGCTATGATGTGCTGGATTCGCTTGTCTTCACCACCGACAACGAGCACTCTTTCGGTACAAGCTCGCTTTCCACGCTGCGCAATACCAACCGCAAATATATCGGCATGGCCTCCAACGAGCTCTCGTACGTCTTTAGCGAAGACGATGCGGAAGCGTTCTTCTCTGTGAAAGACCCGATGTATCTGCCTACTGTGGGCGCACAGGACCGCATGGGCATGTACGTATTCTCTGACTATTCGGGCAATACGGTCTATCTGCGTTGCGAGGTGGCAGGTGACGTGCAGTACGTCAAGTTGTGCGACCTGGACTACGGCGGCTGGAAGTGGCAGGAGGCTGACCTTACTGCACTGCCTAAGGGCGTGGAGTACCAATTGATGGGTATCCGTGTCGTACGCGGCGAGTCGCTGCTGTCGGGCAAGGGGAGTATCTATCTCAACGACTTGCGCTACCAGTATAACCCGCAGACGTCAGTAGAGAATATAGGCTACGATCAGCCTACCGCACCGCAAAAGTTGTTGCGCAACGGGCAGCTGCTGATTATACGTGACGGTGAAACCTACTCGGCTATTGGTGAACAAATCCGATAAGTAGGTATTGTTGCAATAAATAACCAGTACAGAAACAATTTAAGGTGGCGTGCAAAACTCGCCACCTTAAATTGTAAATAAGTGATTTATGATAAGGGAACCCTATAAAAGCAAAGAAGGATTGTCTCCCGACAACCCAATCTTTATTAACCTTAAATCTAATACCATGAAAAACACGATGCAAAGATACGGCAAAAAAAACATATATGCAAATATTTGAACAAAAAATATGTTATAGAGCATAAAATTTGGTCTTTTTGTAATGTGAACGTAACAAAATGGTGTATAACTGCCTGATTTATAAGCAAAATGTAAGAATAATGACAGGATACATGTGCATTTTGATACAGATAGGGGCTGATTTAACCTTTGGGTGACAAAATGCACAATTATTGCTGTGGTACAGATACTTTTTGCAGGTAAGGCTTGCATAAATGAAATTTATGTTGTACCTTTGCACTCCAATCCGACAGAGGTCTCTGGTGAATAGATAGGTAGTGCCGCAAAATGCCCTCGGGTGCAAGCCCCAAAGCATACATGACAGCCGGCAGCCGAACAGTAGCGTATACCTCTGCCCACAATGTGAACGGCTAAGCCGGACATAGATGGCTGAGCCGCAATAAGAATTGTACAACGAAATGGATTTAATTAAGATTGCTGAACAAGCATTTGCAGGCGAGAAGAAAGAGTTTCCTGCATTCAAGGCCGGTGACCAGATCACCGTTGCTTATCGTATCAAAGAGGGTAACAAGGAGCGTATTCAGGAGTTCCGTGGCGATGTGATTGCTATCCATGGTAGCGAGGACAAAAAGCGTTTCACGGTTCGTAAGATGTCGGGCAACGTAGGTGTTGAGCGTATCTTCCCGATGGATTCCCCATTCATCGAGTCAATCACGGTTAACAAGTACGGTAAAGTTCGTCGCTCCAAGTTGTATTACCTGCGTGATCTGACCGGTAAGAAAGCCCGTATTCCCGAGCGCCGCGTAAAGTAAGAAACGCTGCCTTACAATGTAAGGAATGCTTGTGTCAATTTATCCCATGAATATTTGTCTTTCTCAAGACGAAGATATTCGATAAACGAATCTTGTCGATTGTGGGAGTAATAGTCGCTGATAGCAGCGGCTATTTTTTTTGCTTGCGGCTGAACTGCGTAGCCCATCTTGCCGTGATGGACGATCTCGGCTAAACCGCCCACATCGGTCACGAGCATAGGCTTCTCGAAATGAAAAGCGACTTGTGTGACGCCGGATTGCGTAGCAGACTTATAAGGTTGCACAATCAGATTGGCTGCACCAAAGTATTTGCGCAGATCATCGTCAGGTATAAACTCGTTGCGGATGATGACGCGTGAATCAGTCCCACCCTGCTGATCGGTGTTACCTATCAGCCCCAATCGAGTGAGTTGTTCCCTGTATTTTTGCTCATCCTCGTAGAACTCGCCAGCAACCAGCAGGCGGAGGTTAGGCAGTTCGTCTTTGACCAAGGCAAAGGCATCCAGCAGCAGATCCAAGCCTTTGTAGGCACGAACAAGCCCGAAGAACAACATGTAGTCGTATTGCGGGTCAAGATGAAGCGCTTGGCAGGCATCGGCTTTGCTCATCGGTGTGCCGTAGTGGTCATAGATGGGGTGCGGGCTGACAGTCTTGGGCTTAAGCGCAAGCGCGTAATCCGACGGCAGTTGTTTTTGCTCGATGCGGCTGATGTCCTCCACCACACTCTGTGAGAGTGCCACAAAGGCGTCGGTGTGGCGTACAAACGCAGGAGCAAAGAGCTTATCCAGGATAGTAGGCTCGTGCGGAATCATGTTGTGTACGAGTGCTACACAGCGCGTGTGACGGTTGCGATGTACGAGGCGTTCGATGGTTGCAAACGCGGGGGCGAAGAATGCCATCCAATAGCAACAGATAACCAAGTCGGGGCGTTGCTTGCACAGCTGGTGTCCGACCTTAATCCACGTAAGCGGATTGCACGAGTTGACGGCACGTCGGATAGTAAGGCCGGCAGGTGCGGGCTCATTAGAGAACTGCGTCTTGCCGGGGAAAAGAAACGAAGGGTACTGCGTGGTGAAGGTGATTAGCTCAACGTGGTGTCCTTCCGCCTGAAACTGTTGAGCCAGGCGTTGGTTGAACGTGGCAAGCCCACCCCGGAAGGGGTAGGCTGTGCCAACGATAACGATATGAAGAGAATTAGCCATGTCAGATGCAATCAGCAGTCAGGAATAATCTGCCACAATCAGCGGTCAGGAATCGGTTGCCATAATCAGCAGTCAGGCATCAGTGCGCCACAAACAGCGGTCAAAGATGAGCCAAATATGGCTGATAGGTACTGATATCCCAACCGAGTTGATGGTGTTACTGCTTGGGCTTGAGGACGTTGGTGCTGTCTTTCCACGCGTTCTTCTTTGGTGCGATGACCTTGTTATCCGCTACAGCAACGGCGTCACGCAGAGCGTCTTTGACCTTTTTGGCAGCCGCCTTGACGTTTGTGGTGACCTCCTCGATGATGTCAGCATGCTCGAGCCAGCATACGGCGTCGCCCTTGGTAACCTTGTCGCCCTGCTGACGATCGACGGCTACGAGGCGCGCGTTGTCGAAAGCACAGAGCGGTTCGATACCATGAGCTGTTTGCAGGTAGCAGATGACCTCACCGCGTTTGTAGAACGTGCCGAAGGCCGGTGCATGGCTGTCCTCATTGAAGTCGAGTTCCCACAGCACGGAGCCTGCAGCCGTAGCCTCCAGAGGTTCGCTGGTGGGGTGCAGGATAGCGCGTTTGTCAGCTGCGGAGATGAACGTGACTTGTTGTCCGCCTTTGGCAGCTTTCTCCATTCGCTCGAGCAGATCTTTGTTGAACTGCTCTTTGGCTTGGCCGGATTTATATTCGCGGTACTGCTTTTCGTGCATGGCGAACTCAAAGAGTTCCTCGTCGTCTTGTCCGCGATCCCAACCGAGTTTCTCCATCTCCTCGATGTAATGCGGCAGGACATCGGGATAGAGTTTCTGCGGGTCGTCGGTGTAGAACTCGTAGCCTTTCTCTTTGGCGAGTTCGATGATCTCGGGTGCCAGTTCGCCTGGTAGCTTGCCTGACTTGCCGAGAATCATTCCCCACATAGCAGGGTCCATGCGTGTGAAGTCCTTCTCTCCCATAGAGCGCGAGAAGAGGTTCATGAGTGCGGCGTTCTTGACATATTGGGAGAACGGCGTAACCAAGCACGGTGTTCCCAGCATAGGCCAGATACGTTGTACTTCGTCGAAAAGTTGTACGAGCAGTTCATCTTCGGAGAGTGCTTTTTCGCCTTTCTTGACGAGGTTGGCGTTGATAGCTGCGTGCATGCCTTTGAGGTCCGCCATGAGTGATCCCATCATGCCTCCCGGTAGTCCGCAACCCACAAGGAGCGAGGTCATCAAGGCGTTCTTTGGGTCGATCCAGTAGCCGAGGAAATCGTCGATGAACGATTGCGTGAGCGATCGCGCCTCCATGTACGCCTTCATATTGATGTCTTTAACGAGGAATCCGGCATCTTTGAGCATAGCCTGTATGGTAATGACATCGGGATGCACCTTGCCCCAGCTGAGCGGTTCCATAGCCACATCAAGCACATCGCCACCGGCTTTCGCCACTTCGAGCATTGATGCAACAGAGAATCCCGGTCCAGTGTGACCGTGGTACTGAATGATGATGTCGGGGTGTTTCTCCTTGATAGCCGCAACGATGGTGCCGAGCATAGCCGGACGTCCGATGCCAGCCATGTCTTTCAGGCATATCTCCTGCGCGCCGCCCTCGATGAGTTGTTCGGCAAGGTTGATGTAATATTCGGCAGTGTGCACTTTGGAATAGGTGATACACATGGTAGCCTGTGCGGTCATTCCCGCCTGCTTAGCCCACTTGATGCTGGGGATAATATTACGCGGGTCGTTCAGTCCGCAGAAGATACGGGTGATGTTTGTTCCTTGTGCGTGCTTGACTTTGTACATGAGTTGTCGTACATCGGCGGGCACGGGGTTCATGCGTAGTGCGTTCAAGCCTCGGTCGAGCATGTGCGTTTTGATGCCTGCTTCGTTGAAAGGCTTGCAGAACGTACGCACGGCGAGGTTAGGGTTCTCGCCATAGAGTAGGTTGACTTGCTCGGATGCGCCGCCGTTGGTCTCCACGCGGTCGAAGCAGCCCATGTCGATGATGACGGGTGCTATCTTAGCGAGTTGGTCTTTACGTGGAACGTATTTGCCGCTACTTTGCCACATGTCGCGGTACACGAGCGAAAATTGGACTTCTTTTTTAGCCATGGTATATTGTATTTGTAATATTGAATAATCAGGGTGTCATGCTACGAACAGCATGTCTTGGGCAAGCGGCAATCACTAAGAAAAGTAGAGCCGGATACACAAAGCAGTTGCAAAGATACAAAAAAAAACTGACATTTGCAAATGTTTGGTGTAAAAAATAGAATTTTTTAAGAAATAAGGTGATTTGACGCCTTACGCGAAAAGTCGGAACAAAACGAAGACCTAAAAACGGAGTGGAGAGGTGCAGAAAACAGACGTGTGAAGATGAAGGGAGGGGCATGATTTTTTGCTCCAAATGGAGACAAAAAGTATATATACGTAGTATATATAGTATATGCTACTATTTTGCAAATTCGGCGTGTTATCCTATGGTTATCCTATGGGTATATTGCGGTTGTCATACGGTGAGGGACCGATATTGACTCGTAAACGGCTCGTAAACGGCTCGTAAACGGCTCGGAGGCGGGACGGTGGCGTGGGCGGAATGAGGGTGTATGGACGGCATAGCCGCCCCGAATGGCATTCGGGCTTGATATATTAGCGGATGCAAGGGGGGGCAAGGGGATGAGAGGGGGCGGAGACGGGACGGTGCGTGGGCGGAATTATGACAAATGGGGCGGAAATGTAGAATTGGGACAAAAAAGAAAGTTTTTGAGAAAAATGTGTGTTAAAATTTGGAAATATGGAAAAATTTTTGTAACTTTGTGGGCGTTTTTCGTGCACACGTGTATATGCGTATGGAAATGAAGATAATAGGCGTTGTTGTCGGGCTGCTGATAGCTGTCAGCAGTGGGGCTGCCGGTGGTACAATAGAATCACCCCACGGCGCGTTGCTTGCGGGGACCCCGATAGAGACACCCCACGGCGCGTTGCTTGTGGGGACCCCGATAGAGACACCCCACGGCGCGTTGCTTGTGGGGACCCCGATAGAGACAGCCCACGGCGCGTTGCTTGCGGGGACCCCGATAGGGTCATCGCCATCGGTGGAGTATGTGGGGTTTACGGCGACAACGACACAGAACCTGCCGTCAGATGCGTTTGACGGAGATATGACCACGTACTATGCTTCGTATGAGCGGAGTTATACGTGGGTGGGGCTGGATCTTGGGCGTGCGTGCGTGATAACCAAAGTGGGGTGGAGCCCGAGGAATGACGGGGTAGGTCCGGACCGAATGGTGTTAGGCGTGTTTGAAGGCGCGAATGAGCCGGACTTTATGGATGCAGTGCCCATATATATGATAGATGCGAAAGGTACAATCGGCAAGATGGATTATGCGGATGTGGAGTGTTCGTTGGGCTTCCGCTATGTGCGATACGTAGGTCCGAGCGATGCGCGTTGTAATGTGGCGGAGTTGGAGTTCTACGGTTACGAGGGCGAAGGGGATGAGACGCGGATGTACACGCCTACGAACCTGCCGTGCGTAGTGATTCATACAAAAAATAACCAAGAGCCTTGGGACAAAGTGACATATGTAGAGAGCATGGTGACGGTAATAGCCCCCTCCCCGGCTCTCCCCTCGGGAGGGGCGGGAGTAAATAGCCTTGGGAGTGAAACGGAGAGCGCAGAAACTAACGCGCAGTTGGAGAGGGGAGAAGCAGACGAGCAAAGTGAGAAGACGGTGGTGCTGCGGGATACGGCAGGGTTGCGTTTGCGGGGTAATGCATCGATGCAGTTCCCGAAAAAGCCGTACAGGATAAAGTTTGCGAACAAGCATAAGGTGTTGGGTTCGTCCGCCAACGCGAAGAACTGGACGCTGGTGAACAACTACGGCGACAAGACGCTGATGCGTAACATTGTGGCGTTCCACATCAGCGATGTGTGCGAGTTGCCGTACACTCCGTTCTGCCGTCCTGTGGATGTGTTTGTGAACGGCGAATACAAGGGCAACTACCAGTTGAGCGACAGGATAGAGGTGAAGAAAGGCCGTGTAGCGATAGAAGAGATGACGCCCGAAGACCTTGTGGGCGAGGCGTTGAGCGGAGGGTACCTGTGGGAGATAGACGGATATGCGACCCAAGAGCCGAGTTACTACCGTTCGCCTCACGGCGTGCCGGTGACCTTGCATTCGCCGAAAGATGATGAGATAGTGCCGATGCAGCGGTCGTACTTCACGAACTACTATCAGACGATGGAAAATGCCGTATTCAAGAGCGGCGTGAACGATACGACATGGCGGAACTATATTGACTACAAGACCTTTGCACGTTACACGTTAGCCAATCAGGTGTGCGGCAATCCGGATGTGTATTGGTCGTGCTACATGTACAAGAAACGTGGCGATATGCGTGCATATACGGGTCCGGTATGGGATTTTGATATAGCGTTTGATAATGATTATCGTCAGTATCCTGAAGCTAACCATACAGAGTTTATCTTGGGCGGTGCGGATAATGTGGGTCCGTTTGTTCGGCACATCTTGTATGCCGACCAGCGTTCGCGCGACGAGATGCAGGCGTATTGGCACATAGCCCGTAACAAGGGTGTGAGTGCGGAAGAGTTGGTGGCGTTTGTGGATAGCGTGGCGCAGGAACTGGATGCCTCGCAGCGGTTGAACTTTATGCGCTGGCCTATATTGTGGCAGACGGTGCACATGAATCCCGTGGCGTTGGGCACGTATACCGGCGAGGTGCAACGGCTGAAGGAGTTCATCCGAATGCGTGTGGGGTGGATGGATAAGAAGTTAGGCTACGAGTGGCATCCGCTGGATGAGGCGGTGAGTGACCTGCAGCCGGTAACGGGTGAAGAGCAATCAGTAGGGGTGACGAAGGTGGTGCGAGACGGGCAGCTACTGATACTGAAAGAGGGGAGAGTGTACAACGTTTGGGGGATTCAAAATTAAAAATGAAATATTGATTATAAATTAGGAATTAAATTAATAATATGGGAACAAGAAAAGTTAGAGTGCGTTTTGCTCCGTCGCCGACAGGTGCGTTGCATATCGGCGGCGTGCGCACGGCGTTGTACAATTACCTGTTTGCGCGTCAGCATGACGGCGATATGTTATTGCGAATAGAAGATACTGATTCGACACGATTTGTGCCGGGTGCAGAAGAGTATATCCTGGAGTCGCTGGACTGGTTAGGAATCAAGATAGACGAGGGTCTGCGCATGAAGCAGTCAGCCGATGGAAAGAAAGAGATAGAAGCCGTGGGCGAGCATGGTCCGTACAGACAGAGCGAACGCCGAGATATCTATCACAAGTATGTGAAGCAGTTGTTGGACAGCAACCATGCTTATATAGCGTTTGACACGCCGGCAGAGTTGGAAGCCAAGCGTGAGCAGGTGCCAAACTTCCAATACGATGCGTGTACCCGCGGTGAGATGGTAAACTCGCTGACCCTGTCGCAAGCCGAGGTGGACGAACGCATGGAACGCGGTGATAAGTATGTAGTGCGTTTTCTGGTAGAGCCTGACGAAGAGGTGCATGTGCACGATCTGATTCGCGGCGAGGTTGTGATCAACTCGAACATCTTGGACGACAAGGTGTTGTACAAGTCCTCCGACGACCTTCCGACGTACCACTTGGCGAACATCGTAGATGACCACCTGATGGAGATCACGCATGTTATCCGTGGTGAGGAGTGGTTGCCGAGTGCTCCGTTGCACGTGTTGCTGTACAGGGCATTCGGCTGGGAAGACACGATGCCGGAGTTTGCGCATCTGCCGTTGTTGCTCAAGCCGGACGGCAATGGCAAGTTGAGTAAGCGTGACGGTGACCGGTTAGGATTCCCTGTGTTTCCGTTGGAGTTCCACAACCCGAAGGACGGCAGCGTGAGCAGTGGTTACAGGGAGAGCGGTTATTATCCGGAAGCAGTGATTAACTTCCTCGCCTTGCTTGGTTGGCACGTGTCGGGTGATCAGGAGTTGTTCACGATGGATGAGTTGATCGGTCAGTTCTCGCTGGAGCGCGTAAGCAAGAGCGGTGCGAAGTTTGACTATGAGAAAGGTAAGTGGTTCAACCACCAATACCTGCAGATGCGCAGCAATGAGCAGTTGGCGGAAGAGTTTCGCCCCATCCTGGTCGAAAAGATCGGTGAGCGCGCAGTGAAGAATATGGGCAAAGAGAAAGTGGGGCAGATAGTAGGCTTGGTGAAAGAACGCGTGTCGTTTGTAAGCGAGCTGTGGGAGCAGTGTAACTTCCTGTTCGTCGCCCCTGAGGAGTACGACGAGAAGTCGCTGAAGAAACGTTGGAAGGAGGAGTCGCCTCAGCAGATGCGCGAGTTGTTAGACGTGTTGAAGGCACAGAAAGATTGGAGTGCCGAAGCACTGGATGCGACCGTTCTGCCGTGGATTGAGGGTAAAGGCTACGGCTTAGGGATCGTGATGAACGCGTTCCGCATCTGTCTGGTAGGTGCCGCGCGCGGTCCGCATATCTGGGCGATAACGGATGTGCTGGGTAAGGAGGAGACGATACGAAGAGTAGAAGTAGCAATACGGAAATTGTCGTAAAGCAATATGTAAATTGTCTTAAATAATATCATAAAACCATGAGAACGAACCTTAGTTCACAGATTTCGCTCAGTCGGGTAGCGAAGAAGCTGTACAAACCCGATGATGTCTTCGAGCTGTCACGCGTCAGTCGCATGGAGAAAGTGAAGACGAGTATCTACGAGACGGGTAAAGAGGGTGCGGTAGCCGTAGCTCAGCATATAGCCGAGCAGATAGCGACTCGTCAGAAGGAGGGAAAGAAATTTGTGTTGAGTATGATGACGGGTCGTTCGATGCAGGATATAATAGCCGAGCTGCTCCGCTTGCATGATGAGGGTTTGAGTTTTCGGAATGTGGTGCTGGTGGTCGGCTATGAGTACTATCCGTTAGCAAAGGAGGATGCCGGTTGTCTGGGTCAGCTGGAGGAACAGTTTATCTCCAAATCAGGCATTTTGCCAGCCAATGTGATAGCTATCCCCGGCACACTTGCCAAGGAGGAGATCATGGATGCCTGCTCAGCGTACGAGCGTACGATAGAAGAGTTGGGCGGCATAGACCTGATGCTGTTGGGTATAGGTCGCGGCGGAAACATCGCGTTCAACGAGCCCGGTACGCAGTTTAACAGCGAGACACGTCTGGTGCTGTTGGATAACAACAGTCGCGCGGATGCGAGTGAGTTGTTCGGTACGGCTGAGGCTGTGCCGGTAAGTGCAATAACGATAGGTATAGGCACTATTCTTCGCTCCAAAGAGATCATCATGGTTGCCTGGGGCGACCATAAGTCAGCTCAGGTGGCTCGTGCGATAGAGCAAGACGCTACTCCTGCGTGTCCGGCATCGGCGTTGCAGTTGGCGACGAACGTGCATGTGTACCTCGACCTGTCGGCAGCCGACCAGCTGACGCGCATCAGCAAGCCATGGATGGTGACGAGTTGTGAATGGGACGACCAGTTGACCCGAAAAGCCATCGTATGGCTATGCCAGATAACAGACAAGCCCATACTGAAGTTGACGAACAAGGATTATAACGACCATGGCTTGTCGGAGTTGATAACGTTGTATGGCTCGGCATACAACTGCAATATCAAGGTGTTCAACGATCTGCAACACACCATCACGGGTTGGCCCGGCGGTAAGCCCAATGCAGATGACAGCAATCGTCCTGAGCGCGCTACGCCTTATCCCAAGGATATAGTGATATTCTCGCCTCACCCCGATGATGATGTTATTTCGATGGGCGGAACGTTTGCACGCCTGATCAAGCAGGGTCACAATGTGCATATAGCCTATCAGACATCCGGTTGCATAGCCGTGTGCGATGACGAGGTGGTACGCTTCATGGACTTTATCAAGGGCTACAAGCAGCTGCATCTGCCGGAAGACAGGTTGATAGAGAAGAAGTATGACGAGTACATGAACTTCTTCAACAAAGAGAAAGTAGGCGATCAGGATACGCGTGAGATCCTGGATATAAAGGCGTTGATACGTCGTGGCGAGGCTACCGCAGCATGCCGGCACATGGGTCTGCCGCAGGATCATATACACTTTCTGAACCTGCCGTTCTATGAGACCGGTACGATAAAGAAAGGTCCGCTGACAGAGAAGGATATTCGCATTGTGGAAGACCTGCTCTTACAGATAAAGCCCCAGCAGATCTTTGTAGCCGGTGATCTGGCCGACCCTCATGGTACACACCGCGTATGTACCGATGCCGTGTTGGCCGCGATAGACGACCTGAAAGAATCGTCTGCGTGGGACGAGTGGTTGAAGAACTGCCGTATATGGATGTACCGCGGTGCGTGGATGGAGTGGGGCGTTGACCTGATAGAGATGGCTGTGCCGATGTCGCCGGAAGAGTTGCGATTCAAGCGCAACACGATACTGAAACACCAGTCGCAGATGGAGAGCGCTCCGTTCATGGGCAATGATGAGCGCCTGTTCTGGCAACGTGCGGAGGACAGAAACCATGCGACAGCAGAGTTGTACGCAAAGTTAGGTTTGGCAAATTATGAGGCTATTGAGGCCTTTGTGCAGTATAAACCTCTGTGATTTTGTTTTTTTGAGGCATATTTGCGATTTCGGTGCGGTCATTATGCCCGCATAACTCCCTTACCGAAATCACAAATCTGCTCTCAAAAAACCAAAATTGGAATAATGAATACATTCGATATTAATGAATAAATTCGAAAAAAAGATGAAAAACATTACATGCTTTGTTCCGTTTCAGTCGGAGCAACAAGTACGCGCTACGCTGCAGAACTTGAGTAAACAGGAATTGGTAGCGGAGGTACATTATATCAAAGGCGATATACGCTCGACAGAAAACATGCGCTTCATAGCAGCCCACAGTCATACCCCCTACACATTGATCTATACTAAGTACACGACGTTGTCGTTCGTGCTGTTTGCATTGGAGCGCATGGAGTCGTTGATGGAGGATACGGGTGCAGCGATGGTCTATTCGGATCACTTCAACCAGACCGGTACCGTCCGCACGAATGCGCCGGTGATAGACTATCAGTTTGGTGCCTTGCGTGACGATTTTGATTTTGGCTCGGTGCTGTTCTACCGCACATCCGCCTTGCTGGAAGCCGTTCAGCGTATGGATGTGACATACGAGTATGCCGGACTATATGACCTGCGGTTGAAAGTCAGCCAGAAAGGTGCGCTGGAGCATATAAACGAATATCTGTATTATGATGTGGAACTGGATACGCGTAAGTCGGGTGAGAAGCTGTTTGACTACGTAGACCCGAAGAACCGCGGCGTGCAGATAGAGATGGAGAAAGCCGTGACGCGTCACCTGAAAGATATAGGCGGATACTTGTCTCCCGAGTTCAAGAGTGTGGATATGGAAGGCGGAGACTTTGAGTACGAGGCATCGGTTGTTATCCCGTGCAAGAACAGGGTGCGCACGATAGAGAGCGCTATCCGCAGCTCGATGAGCCAGAAGGTGGAGTCGCCGTATAAATATAATGTGATAGAGGTGGATGACAATAGCGACGACGGCACGGTGGATGTGATAAAGAAGATTGTGGCAGAAGGGCACGACAACCTGATCTACATCGCTCAAGACAAGAGCTGGCACGCCATAGGCGGCAACTGGAACGTAGCACTGCATCACCCGAAATGCGGAAGGTTTGCGATACAGCTGGATAGCGATGACACATACTATGACGAGACGACGGTGCAGAAGTTTATCAATGCCTTCCATGAGCAGAATTGTGCTATGGTAGTAGGTACGTACCGTATGACGGACTTTGACGGCAATATCCTGCCACCGGGTGTGATAGACCATCGCGAATGGACGCCGGACAACGGAAGGAACAACGCCTTGCGCATCAACGGTCTGGGTGCACCCCGCGGATTCTATACACCGCTGCTGCGGACGATCAACTTCCCGACAACCAAGTATGGTGAAGATTATGCGGTGGGTCTGCGTGTGAGCCGCGAATATCAGATAGGCCGCATATACGATGTAGTGTATAACTGCCGTCGCTGGGAGGATAATTCCGATGCGAACTGCGATGTGGTGGCCATGAACGCGAACAACTTCTACAAAGACAGGATCCGTACGTGGGAGTTGAAGGCGCGTGTCGCTATGAATAAATAGACCGCTTCGCTCAAACAGAAAAGCCGAATGACATTCGACAACTTAAAGCGTGACAGGCGGTGAGCGGGAAAGTGTGTTATTTGATCTTGGATAACAATGAAGTGAACGATAATCGACTACAGATATGAATATACGTGTAGGCATAATGACAGCACCGAGCATCCGTTGGGAGCGACGTGCGGAAGGCGTGCTGCTGCACGATGTGCGCATCGGTATAGGATTCCATTGGGATAGGAGGGAAGACCAACTATTCGAAGGGACGATGGAGATTCGCGACAATGCCGACGGCACGCAGACAGCGATCAACACGCTGGATGTGGAGGACTATCTGACCTCGGTGATAACCTCTGAGATGTCCGCGACCTCGTCGCTTGAGTTGCTGAAGGCGCATGCGGTGATCTCCCGCTCGTGGGTGCTGCGGCCGATGATAGAAAAAAGGCCGCTATCCTGCACCCCACTTCCGGTGGTCGTGGGGACCCCGACGCTCAAAGAAGGCCGTGAAGGGTATATAGATACTCCTGAGCGGCGCATCGTATGGTACGAGCGCGATGCGCATGTAGGATTTGATGTATGTGCAGATGACCACTGCCAGCGCTATGAGGGTATAACCCGCCGAGACGCTCATCCTGAAGCCTCGGCGCGAGTGCGTGCGGCAGTGGAGGCAACTCGCGGATTGGTGCTGGTAGATCCGACAGACGGGGACGCCATTTGTGATACACGATTCTACAAGTGTTGCGGCGGGCGGACAGAACTATTTGAGAATGCCTGGGCTCCGCGGCACTATAGTTATCTGGAAAGCGTGGCATGTCCGTATTGCAATACGAAGGACGCCCGTGTACTCAGTCAGGTGCTGAACAATTATGACCAGGAGACTCAGGACTTCTATCGCTGGACGGTGCGATACACTGCGGATGAATTGGCATCGATCATCCATGACCGTTCGGGTATAGACTTTGGTGAGATACACGCGTTGCACCCCTTGAAACGCGGTCCGAGCGGTCGGATATATGAGTTGGAGATTGTGGGCAGCCGTCATCGGATGGTGGTGGGTAAGGAGTTGGAGATACGCAAGTGGCTCAGCCGTTCGCACCTGTATAGTTCGGCATTTGATGTAACACGTGAGGGGACGGATTTTGTGCTCCGAGGCAGAGGTTGGGGTCACGGTGTAGGATTGTGTCAGATAGGCGCCGCAGTAATGGCAGATAAAGGCTTTACGTACGAGCAGATACTGGCGCATTACTTCCCCGGTTCGCGATTGAAAAGATTAGCATAAGTCAGCGAAGACAGGCTGACGGAAAAGAGAAGAACCGTATGTCAGCAAAGGCTGACAGCAATGAAAAACTACCATGAAATACCGTTTGTATGTAACAGCGTTGCTCGCCGGCATGTTGTTATCCGGCGAGAGTAGGGCTGATGTGCCTCAGAACGTGCGCGAAGAGTTCCGCATGGCAACGCCCTTAGTAACCGATCGGCAAGAGCAACATGAGCCGCTGCCTCAGGTGGCGGCGTCGCGTGACAGCCTTGTTCGCGTGACGACCAAGTATGTGCACACGTATATAGATACGATACGCGTGGTGCGTTATAGCGAGGACAGCGTGCCTCGCATAGATACGATCATCACGTACGCCGATTCGACGAAGCGCAAAGGTCATTATGTGCAAGCATACATTGGCGGTGGATATGGTTCGATAGGATTTAATCTGAACGCTGATCATGGCGGTAAGGTGACGGGGTTCTTCTCTGGCCGGTTGCAGGCGCAGTATGCATACTTCTTTCACGAGCATTGGGGTGTTGGCGCAGGCTTGTGGTTTGAGAACCTATCCTCGACAGCCTCGTTGGCGAACGGAAAAGCGTACACAGACTTCTACTACAAAGACCGGATCGATACCGACGGCGAGCCGCATTACAACCACACGGCGCGCATATACGCATGGCGCGAGCGCGCAAGCATATACAATATCGGTATACCTATTTCGCTGCAGACTCAGTGGTGGAACGAGGCAGGTGAAGTGGGGATATTCGGAGCTCTGGGTATAGCACCGGCTTTTGCCGTGGCTCAGCGATACAGGCTGGTAGAAGGTGATGTGGAGCACTATGGCGAGTACCCGAATTGGGAGTTGACGCTTGACGGAATGGCAGACCATGAGTACGCGCGCAATACAGATAACCCGACTCTGTACACGGGTAAGCCAACGGCACAAGGAAAGATGAATGTGAAACCAATGGCAACGTTGTTTGCCGAGGTAGGTGCACTGGTGAACCTGACGCGTGAACTGGATATGATGATAGGTTTGTACGGTCACTACACGCCGAACAATGTGGTGACAGAAACCCTTCAGTCGCAATATATGCCCACGGATGCCGACGAGAAAGCAGCCCCCTTCGGTTGGGCAGACGGTCAGCGCGTGGGGCCGGAAACGTTCATGGACGAATACAAAGGTTTGTACGCCACGAACTTGCGCGAGGGCGCTACGCGTCCGTGGGCAGTAGGAGTGAAAGTAGGCTTGCACTGGCATCACTTTGACAAGCCGAAGAGTCACACTGAGCAGCGTTATGATTATTTCTACCGCGCAGACACGACCCTGCGTACAACAGAACGAATGGAGACTGAGGTGGTGGAACGTATAGACACCTTCCAACGCGCACCGAAGTTGGAGATCAAGTTGATACAAAAGAAAGTAGATAAGCTGAATAAGATTTACTTTGCCTTTGACAGCTATCAGTTGAATAACAAGTCGAAGAAGTATCTGCGTGACATCTATGCAATCCTCAAGGAGGTGCCGAACCACATCATAATCGGTGGTCACGCTTCGGAGGAAGGTCAGACAGAGTACAACGAGCAGCTGGCACTCAATCGTGCGACGGCAGTGAAGGATTATCTGGTGAAACTCGGTATACCGGCAGCCCAATTGGAGGTAAAGAATTACGGTGCGCGCGTGGCGAACGAGGAGAACCTGCACAAAGAGTTGTCACTGGATAGACGTGTGGAAATCATTATTGTTGAATAGCAAAAAACCTTACAGCCATGAAAATAACGAAACAACTGATTCTGGTAGCCGCATTGTGTATGCTGCCGTCAATGCTATCAGCCCGATGGTTTGAGCAGGGAGAGAAACTGTACATCAATTCCGATCAGACCATACGAGATGGTAATGGTAAGTTCAATTGGTCAGATGCCGGAGCCAATCTGGTGCTATATGTATGGAAGAAGGGGAAGACCAATAGCCAGCAATGGGTGACATTGACCAAAGAAAGCAACAACCTTTGGGTAGGTGATATGCCCGCAGGTGACTTTGATGGTGCGCTCATCTTGCGCAAGAGCGGCAGTGCAAATATGAATGACTTCGGTAATGTGTGGGATCGCACGGGTGATATGACTATCACGGATGCTGCGGACAGGAACTATATAAACATATTTTACAAGGATGGCGAAACATCCGATTGGCTGACATACGTACCGTCCGCGGCGAAGGTTGCGCCCTATGCAGCGTCACTGCGTTCGGCAAACAAGGAGGAGCAAGTGGTTGTTTGCCCGAGTGCGATGGGCGGTCCGTTCTCGCTACGGGTGAAACTTAAATCCGATAAATCGGCGTACGACTATGATAATGTGCAGTGCCATGGTTGGTTCAGGAGCACAGACGGCAGTACGTGGACCTCGGTGGATGATTATGCCGGCATGGCGCGTAACGGTGAGCAGGACAAAGTTATACTGAAGAATAACCTGCCGGTATCGGGCGTGGTGTACTACTATCTTCACTCTGCCAAGACGGCAGGCAGGCGACTGATCAAAGTGACAACGGAGGGTGCCAAGGATTGTGAATTGGACTGCTCGATAACGGCGTTTGAGGTAGCAACATCAGCCGTGAATGCGAACGACACAACCTATACACTGGACGGAATGGTAGCGTTTGGTGAACCGAACGGCAAACTGGTGATCACGTGTAATGGCAAGAGTACAACAATCGACAGCCCTAAGAGTCCGCAAGTATTCTCGATACCAGGACTACGCGGTGCGACAACGGGCGGCAAGACGGCAGTAGCAACAGCCACGTTTACAGGCAACAGCGGTTGCAAGGCAGAGGTGCAATTTGATGTGCCGAATGTAACGCAAGGTATAGTGAGCAAGCATATCGATGTGCTTGTGGGCGAAACAGCAGAATTGAACCCCTCGGGTGCCGATTATGCGAACAAGCATGTATGGTATATAGACGGCAAGGAGCAAACAACGATGCAAGGCAAGCAGAGCAGTACAGCCTACGACGAAGCGAATGTGACGCGATACACCTACAGAGAGTTCAATCCGCCGGCAGGCGATATGAGCGATATGATGAGCAATGGCAGTTACGAGGAAGAGTTCAACTATGGAGTGAAAGGGGAGACATCAACAATCAGCGATTACAACTTCTGGGGCAAATATGCGCAAACAGACAATACCGCCATTGATTTCTACACCAATACCGCTATCAATCCGGCAGAATGGAGCGACAACGGCTTTGCAGTGGTGAAAAATGCCAACAACTTTTTCTACACCTTTGCCAAAATCAAGGCGCGTGAGGGTAGCTACTTTGCCATGTTTGATGCCGCGTCAGATGGCGTAGCCGGCAAGAAAGCCTGGAAAGCCGAGACGGCAAAGAACCCCAACCTGAAATTGCAGAAAGGAACGACATACCTGTTCTCGTTCTGGGCAGCGAACATCAATAACTACGGTGAGATGGATAATGCCGCCAAGCTGCAGTTCCATATAGAGTATAATGGCAAAACGCAACAGTTAGGCGAGGTGCTTGACTTGGGCAGCGCGGAGTTTAGAAATAACCGCTGGCACCAGTGCTCCGCGACGTTCAAAGCGGATGCGGATGCATCAAATGTAACTATATCGGTAGTGAACCTGAATACGAACGAGTTGAACACCGGTAACGACTTCGCGCTGGATGATATACAGTTCCGCGCCGTGAGCAGTGCTACGCGTTCGGTACGTATTCAGCAAGTGTTTGAGGTGCAGACCCACGAGCCGCACGTGTTCACGCTGGCAGCAACGGCGCAACCGATGGATTGTGACCAGACGGATTATACCGTATCGCTGACAGTGACATACGATAATCCGAAGGGTAAACTGGTAATCAAGGATATGACGACAGACCATGTGCTGTTCAACGAAGCCGTTCCTGCCGTGGGTGCAGATTGGGACAAGAAGAAAACGAAGACGATAGCTGTGAAAGTGGAAGGTATGGAGCCGGTAGAGCACCGGTATAAGGCGTACTTTGATGAGTGGGAGAAGTCGTATGCCGAGGCAGTATCAACAGCACCGCAGTTCAGCAGTTGTTGCGTGGAAGGCGTGCTATACAGCAAGTGGGATAACGTGCTGTTCGTATCCAATGCGGGAAATGTGTACAAAGCCTACCAGTGGTACAAGAACGACAAGAAACTGCAGGGTGAGACCAAGCAACGCTACTATACCGGCTCAACAGCCATGAGCGGCACGAGTGATACATACTATTGCGAAGTGACGCGTCAGGACGGCACGGTGGAAAAGACCTGTTCGCACACGTTTGACGAATGTCCGCGGTCGGCAGAGCGTGCTGCGGTGGAGGATATAGCGGTGGATGGTGTGGCTGTGTATCCCACGCAAGTGGCGGCGGGCACGGCGGTAACGGTGAGCAAGACCTGTTCGGGAGATGTGCGCGCCAATGTGCTGACTATGACAGGACAAGTGGTAAGCACAACCACAATCAGCACCGATGTAACCCCTATCGTCATGCCTCAGGCGGCAGGATTATACCTACTGCAACTACAAGGTTCAACCACAAAAACAACCATAAAGATCCATGTGTACTAAACGAATTGTAACAGGCATAATCGTAGCCTTGACATGCCTTGGCGCCTTGGCACAGGAAGCGTTGGTGGAACGATATGCCGGTCATGAGCTGACAGGGGTCAGACATTCCGAACAGCGATTTACGTTGCCGATTGATACGTTATCGACCGACAGCCTGGTAGAGGTGCGAATGTTGGAGGTCCGTTCGTATGTGGACACTATACGCACGGTAGAACAGCGTGAAAAGATGGATACATTGGCAGCTGATTCCTCATGCCGGCGCGGACATTATGTGGAGATTCATGGCGGGGTAGGTTTGGGCAATGTAGGTTACGGATTCCTGCAGAAGAATCTGTCCCACCCCACTGCAACCGGATATGAGAAAGCCGGTATATCCGGGTTAGTACAGTTGCAATACGCCTACTTTTTCGTGCCATACGTAGGGTTTGGTGTAGGCGCGTGGTTAGCCAATTACACCTCACATGGCTATTTGCAGGGCGATTTTGCGTACGCCAACCAGTGGGATTCCGATACCTATACCGACCCTGTAACGGGTGTGCAAAAACCCAGTGAGCAATATACGCATCATGCAACCATCAAGCGTTGGCACGAGCGACAGACTATCCATACGATGGGTGTACCGTTGTCGCTGCAGTTTCAGGCTTGGGGTAAACAGAATAAGGCGGGATTCTTCTCAGCCTTAGGCGTTGCTCCCGTCTATACAGCGATGACACAATACCGTGTTCTGGAGGGCGAGATTGAGCACTGGGGCGATTACGGGTCACGTGGCGATATTCATAATGCGCACGAATTCAAGTCAATATCCTACGAGTCAACCCGTGGTGCGCTGAGCTTGCGCAAGTTCTCGGCTACCGCTTTTCTGGATTTAGGCTTGTTGGTTAGGATGAGTGCGCATACGGATCTGCTGCTTGGAGTGTACGGCCACTATACCTTCCTTAATATGCTTGATGACAAGGCGTCGCCCCGCGGCGAATTAGGTTGGAAGAGTGCGGATTTTCCGAATGTGGATGTGCCGGAGTACAAAGGCATATTGGCGAGCACCTGCATCAACGACAAGAGCGGAGGAAGCCAACTTATGCCGTGGCAGTTAGGTGTAAAGATAGGTGTGCACTGGCATAGCATAGTCAAGCCGCGAACAGTATCCGTGATGTATAGCGATACGCTGTTGCAAACAGTGGTTAGAAATGACAGCGTGTGGACGACACGTGTTGACACCTTGCAGCGTCAGATACCGCGTGCCACCGAGCATATACAACGTGAGATAGACAAGCTTAACCGCATCTATTTTGCTTTCGACAGTTACGAACTAACACCTGAAGCGATGCGCTCGCTGGATGATATAGCTGAGCATATCAAACTGATACCGAACAAGATCCTGCTTGGCGGTCACGCCTCGAAAGAGGGAACGCGTGCACACAACGCACGGCTGGCAAAGAACCGTGCATTGGTGGTTAAGTATTACTTTGTAGATCAAGGTGTACCGGCTACGCAGATGGTGGTGAGGGACTATGGTTCCGAAGTTAAGAATGCGATCAACCTGAGCGAAGATCTATCGCTTGACCGGCGTGTGGAGATAATTGTGATGGATGAATAACGAGCGACAGATGAGCATATAGAAAATCAAGAATACTAATACTATCATGAAACATATTGATGTAATGAAATATCGTCAGTTTGCTGTAAAAGCAGTGGTTTTGTTGCTTGCGTTGTTAGGAACGATGTCATCGTACGCTTATTATTTCCGTGCCGGTGACAAAATATATCTCAATACATATAGCCGCAGTTCCGGTGATACGGAGTTTGATTGGGGAGCAGCCGACGCTCATCTTGTTATGTGGATATGGAAAGACGGAGGCGATGGTGAGTGGCTGGAGTTCAAGACTAAGGAATATGAGCATAATGATCATAAAGTGCGGATAATGTCTGCAACGATAACGAACGATGGTGATTACAAATATTGTAAATTAATCCGTCGCCCCAATACCGATTGGTACCACACTGAAACCGATGACTGGGGGCATACTGGCAACATGAGTGTGAAGAATGTATATATGTATCGTTATTGGTTTAACGGTACCGATAGTAAATGGGCACATACTTTGCCAGACGAGCTAATTCTTGCGCCATACGCGCAGACAAGGGCTGAAGACTTAAAAAACTACGCAGGCTTGAAAGCAGACTTGGCATCTGGAGGAATTGCAGCCGAAGAATATACAATTTGTCCATCAGCCGCAGGAGATATAATTTCGCTGCATTGCAAGGTTAATGCCGGGCGAACAGACTATGATGAAACGAACGTGTGGCAACACGCCTGGTACTATTCGGTGGATGAGGGTGCCACTTGGGAAACATTAGACGGCTATGCGGGGTGTATACGTAATGATAATGAGGGTAACAGAACGTTGTTTCCGACATTGCCGGATCCGTTGCCGGCTACCATATGTTATTACCTGCATTCTCACGTTGCTAGTGGTTGCCGATTGATTAAGTTTACAACCGATGCTACCGGCTGTGAATATGATTGTACGATAACTTCAGTCGAGCGTGCTATCTCCAATGTTCGTGCAGAAGACAATACGTTTACGCTTGACGGTTTGGTGGCTTTCGGTGTTGCTGACGGGGACTTGAGAATCGTTTATGCCGAGGGCACACCGGAAGAAGTGGTGAAGACAATCACTACTCCGATTAGTCCGCAATCATTTTCGATAGAAGGCTTGCCAGCAGCAACAACGAGTGGAGTGGTGCGGACATTGAAAGCATATTTCACAGGGAATCCATCGTGTGTAAAGAGTTTTGCCGATGTTCCTGTACCCGATGTCCGCGATGCCCAAATAACGCATGAAACCATTCACCTGTTAACCGGAACATCGCAAACCCTGACTCCGACAGACTATGAAGTAACCAATCATGCAGAATGGATAGACGCCACCGAGGTAGCACATAACAGTGCAGCCGGAGCAGCAAAGACCTTTACGACAATGCCTTCAGATACCGCCGGAACGCATTATTATATCTACAAGGAATATTATCCCATGGACTGCTCCAACGAAGATATGATGTCCAATGGTGACTATGAGGCAGAAAGTGGCTATGGTGTTGTAGATGGAGCGAGCACGATGAGTGCTTATACGTATTGGGGACGATTCGCAAACTCGTCAACGGCTTCAGAGTTCTATACCGGTTCGCATGCATCAGCAAGTAATGGCTTTGCTGTAATACAGAATGCTAAGAATTTCCACGATAAGTATGCAACAGTAACTGCTAAGCGTGGCAACTATTTCGGTTTGTTTGATGCGGCTTCCGATGGCGTATCCGGTAAGAAAGCGTGGTACGCCAATACGACAACCAATCCTGATTTGAAGTTAAAGAAAGGGATGACATACGTTTTCTCGTTCTGGGCAGCAAACATCAATAATTATGGTGAGATGGATAATGCCGCCGTATTGCAGTTCCAAATCGAGTACAACGGAAATACAGAATTACTTGGTGATCCGTTGGATTTGGGCTCGGCGGAGTTTCACAACAATATATGGCACCAGTGTTCTTCTACGTTCTATGCGAGTGAAGATGCTTCCGAAGTAACAATATCGGTAGTAAATCTAAATACTGACCTCTTGCGTGTAGGTAACGATTTTGCCTTGGACGATATACAATTCCATGCTATTAGCACGGTGGCAGAAGTTGCCAAATCATATCAACAGTTCCGCGTGGATTTCCACATACCAACCCTATCTGCCTTTACGGCTACTCCTGTTCAGATGGGCTGTGGCGAATCGTCATATTCCGTTGATTTGCATATCGAATACAAGAATCAGCCGGGCACACTCAAGGTGATTGATATAACAGACGGCGGTAGCAGTGTCGTATGGGATACTGCTCTTGTCGCCTTGCCGGGTGCTGGTGCGGGGGCTACTTGGGAGGAAGTGAAGACTATTAACCGAAGAGTGGTACAAACGATCGGTTCGTCCGACCCGGTTGGCAAGACGCGCACTTACAAGGTTTATTTCGAAGATTGGACTTCCGCTAACCTCACGGATGATTTCAATGACCCTGTTATACCGGTGCTGACTGCTACCCATAACAATAACCCGACAGCAATTCTTCCGTGTGACCAACTGACATATACGCTAACTGTTAATGTGTCGTATAGGAACATGTCCAGCGACAAGATTCGCGTGTGGGTGGACGGCGCATCGTACGATGCCAGTTCGCTTAAGCAAGAGAAGACAATCGCAGCGGGCACATCCAGTATACAGCCTATCTCGTTTGCCATAGACAACGTTCCTGCCGATAGTGCGGAGCATACATTGCACGTGGAGTGTGCTGGTTTGGGCGAAGGTTGCTTTGTGCCCGCTACCTTCCGTGCTCCGTTCTCGCCGAAGGTGGTTGAGCCTATAACAATAACCACTCCGACCCTTAATTGCGGTTCCGCGGAGACCTATACTGCCAGAGTTTCTGTGACAACCAGCAATCACCGTAATGCCACATTGACGGCTAAATTAGGGTCTTCCACGCTTTCAAAAGTTGTAACCGGTGATGTGACCACCTTTGATTTTTCCGGTTTGCCTGCCGATGGCAGCACAGGTAACGAAGTGATTGTGTATTTCGATTACGTGCATGCCACTTTATCAACGTGCGAGAAGTCTGCGACCTTTACCGCTCCTATGCTTCCTAAAGCCGCATTGGTTACGCCGATAACGATGCCGACTGTGGCAGCCTGCGATCAGCAGACTTTCGATTTGAGTGTTTCAATCAAGTTTACTAATCAGGATGGCGACCTTCAAGTAAAGGTGGACGATGGCACGTGGAACACCTACTATACACCGAGTGAATCAGCCGGCGACGGAAAGTATATCAAGAATAGTGCTGAACAGACAAAGATTATTAAATTGACCGGTCTGTCTGCCGACGGCGGAACCTCGCATAAGATCTATTACCGCTTCAACAAAGACGGTTACTGCGGCTATGACGCTCCGTTGGAGTCAACTGCACTGACTTTCCCGCAATCGCCTACGATCACCTCGACAAGCGTATCTGCTACCCCTATGGCCGTAACTTGTGATGCAACGAATTATACAAGAACGGTTACGGTCAACTATACGAACGGAAAAGGCAAGAAGATTGTTATTGAGGATGAGGCAGGAAACAATCTCTATACCTCGCCTACAGCGTTGACAAGTTCTGACGGCAGTATATCGCCCAGTGTCACGCTGTCAACTATTGACGGATCATCACATTACGTGATTGCATATTTTGATGGTTATGACTGCAAGAGCGAGCCGGCTCACAAGGGAACATATACCGCACCGGTGCAACCTGTTATCAGCGATGTGACTGTATCAACTGTCGGTGAAACGAAATGCAGCCCGTATAACTATGTAATAAGTGGAACGGTTACATATTCCAATGCAGACATCTCAAAGAAACTGATTGTCGAATACGGAGCACTCAAGGACGAGATAACCCTCTCAGCGGCTTCCGCAACAGTGGATTTCGAAATCTCCGATATGACGGCGACAGGTAGTGAACTTACAGTAAAAGCATATTTCAAAGATGCTCCGGCTGCGTGCAGCAAGACATCCAACACTTTTGCTTCCCCCACGCAGCCGAGCATGGAGATAAAGAACATCCAGCGAAGCACTCCGGGGTGTGATGATCAGAAGTACAATCTGACGTTTGATGTGGACTATATCTACCAAGGTGGCGACTTGACGGTACACGTTGATACGTATGGTGACACCACAATAACGATACCCTCTACAAGTCAAAAGAAGAAAGACAAGCAAACAGTACATGTAACGTACACGGGCAAGGTTCCTGCAGATGGCAATACGCACACATTGTCTGCCACGTTTGCAGGTGCAAATTTATGCTCCGGCCTGGAGACTTTACCTGCTGTCCTTTCACCCGTCATTACCGATCTCACTGTAAGTGTACCTACTGATCCTATTGATTGTGAGGCAACTTCGTATTTAGCATCTGTGACAGTTAATACGCTGTATGCTACAGGCAAGAAGATTGTTGTTAAGTATAAGAATAAATCCGACGTATATACAGAGTTGGCAACGCATGTAGTGGCATCCTCGCCCGAGTCTTATACCTTTGACGGTTTGTCATTCGCGGATGTCGGTGCAACAAGCGAGCGAAGTGTACTGGTATATCTGGAAGAGCGTCCGTCGTGCGAGAAAACGAAAAGCTATTCTATACCACCTACCACTTCGATTGATCCGTTTTCGGTAACTATCACAGACAAGAGTACCTGTGAAAAAGTCATTTATGATATTGAAGGCGATATAACCTATTCTTCCAAACCTGGGGAAGCTGATCCGGCTGTGCGTTTTGGCACATATAGTGCAACGATGTCGGCGATTACAGCCACAAGTGCGCACTATAAGTTCACAAGCGTAGAAACCGTAGGCAAAGATCTGGCTGTAGAAGCATACTTCACCAACAAACCCAACTGCTTCGTTAGTTCCGATAAGTTTGCTTCACCGTTGAAACCCGATGCAGAAGCAATCAATCAGGTAATGGCTGAGCCGGTTTGTAACGAGACAACAACAACGTTAACCTTCGATTTACGATATACCAAGCAAGCGGCAGGCACACTGACCGTCTGGTTGGATGAGACGCCTGTTGCTAATCGTAAAATCGTTAGTTACACCGCCAACAATGGAAGTGAAACTCCGGCTACCATTGAGGATGTCTCAATAGCCAATGTTCCGGCTGATGGTAAAACGCACACGTTGCACGTACAATTCAGCAATGGCTGCTATCGTACATTTACAACGCCTATTGCCAAGTTCTCGCCGAAGATAACTTCGCATAGTGTTTCCGTTACAAACGAGAGCTGCGGCTCGGAATACTATACCGCAACGGTTACCTTCACTGTCGCGAATGGTCAGGGAAAGAATGTTACTGTTGCAGGCAAGGAAAAAGCGGATACAAAAACTGCTGTTGATGGAGTGAATACGTTTGTATTTGCGAATGTAAAACGTACGTATGCTGATGCGTCGGATGATTCGTTCGAAATCTATTTCCCTGATGCGCAACCTTCTTGCTCGCATATAGTAGCGAGCTTCTCCGAGAATCCGTTCAAGCCAATTCCGACATTCAGCCTCGATCCGATAGGCGCAAAGTGTTACCCCGCAACATCATTTGATGTGACGTATGAGCATACGAACGCGAATAAGTTGTATTACAAGGTGACACTAGGCGAAACGACAAAGAAAGATTGGACGGAAGTCACTGTTGATGCAACTAAGGAGTTCACGATTAGTACCAGCGGTTGGGCTGACGGAGCATACACGGTAGAAGCATACGTCAAATCTGCTGTAGGTTGCGAGAGCGCAACTCCTCATCCGACAGTAACTCTTACAATCAACAAGCAGCCCTCATTGGAGTTGGCGTCTATTGATGATGCGTGTGCAGGCAAATCTAGTGTTTCGACGACTGTCACGCTGAAGGATGGTGCTACAAAGTATGACTACGACGTGTTTAAGAATGACGAAGTGATGTCCGCCAAGCACAAGAGTGGTCAGACGGCATCGTCAATCAGTCTCTCTACAAGCACATGGGAGCCTGCTACGTACAAAATTCAAGTAACAGCATACTCATCAGTTGACTGCCCCAGCGATCCGGAAGAAGTGTCGTTTGTTATCAATCCTAATCCTGTCATTGAATCCCTAACTGCTTCGCAAACAATCTGCGAAGAGGAAGATGCTGTCTCGTACGACTTTACGATAACCGGTGCAAAGACATATAGCTACAGCCTTGTGGGCACGGAAATAGCCGGAACGGATATTACTGTTCCTGATGGCGGAAACGGTACAATCTCGTTCAATCCGTCTGAACTATCTGACGGCAACTATACACTACAGGTGATTGCCAAGTCAGAACTTGGTTGTACGACTACCCGTAACGCTGCACTGAAGATCAACAACAAGCCTACGGTGTCACTAACCGCAACGACGAATATATGCTACTTGGATCCGGCGGGACTGGATTTCAATTATACTGTTTCGGCTGACGCATATTATTATGAATTCCGTTTATGGCAAGCTGACCGTAGTCATCATTATGGAGGAAATGGTGCGTTCTTTACACAACCTCTTCAGCAGTCTGGTACAATACATAAATCATTTACGCCTTATGGCACGCCATTGTCCGGCGGCGACTATGTTGCTGTAATGTGGGTTAAGAACAGCGCAGGGTGCGTGAGTGATAGTGTGGTAGTTCCCTTCACCATTTATCCGCTCGCATCGGCACAAATTGTTGCTGTGATCCCGGTATGTGCTGATCAGCCACAAACGTCAGTCTTATATTCTATCGTAAGTGCTACGGCGTTCCGATACATGATTGAGGGAGTGACGGAGTGGTCTGGACCTCAGACGCCGAGTACGGAAGACCTCAAGCACTTCGAGTTCAAGATCAGCGGTTTGGCTGCCGGCAACTATACTCTTAAGATGCAGGCATACAACGATGAGTGTGGCTATAGCAACTATATTTCTGAAGAGCCTTTCACCATCTATCCGCTACCGACGCTTGATTTGGATGTACCTGCTGCGGGGGTAAATGTTTGCTATCCTGTATCGCAAGTGGATATACCTTATACCTCAACTGACGCGAAAGAGTACACGTACGTCCTGACAGGTGGAGGATATAACAAGACGGATACAAAGTCCGCATCCGCTTCGGGTAAAATTGAGGTGGATACAGACGGTTTACCTGCCGGAGATTATGCATTGAGTGTGACAGCTGTTTCCGAGCATGATTGTGAGATTGCTGCGGCTCAAACGACCACCATCCACATTAACCCGCGTCCGACATTCACCTTCAATGAGGGCGAGGCACATGACTGCTATCCGTCAACAAGCATCTCTGTCGGCTACACCTCGGCGAATGCCAAAACGTACAGCTATACGCTGACTAAAGAAGGTGCTGGTTCGCCAGCACGGACAGTCAACGACCAGATTGCCGCTGATGAGGGGACAATAGTGCTCAATACTGCCGGCCTGTTAGCAGGAACATACAAGTTGGAGGTAACTGCCAAATCTGAACATAACTGCGAATTGGCTGCTCCGGTCACCAAAGATGTGACAATCTACGATCAACCAACCGTTGCTATTACATCGGTTGAGAATCATTGTGAGGGCAGCGCTGAGATTACGGTTGAATACACAAGTGAAAATGCTTCTGCCTATACGTATGAGGTGGTTGGTACAACGATAACTGATCATGGTAGTGCTGAGGCTACAGGTTCGTTCAAGATAGACATCAGCAGTTTGTCAGCCGGTACATATACCTTGAAGATGGTCTCTAACTCCGCTAACTGTGTGAGTGATATGGCATCCAAGACCTTTGTCATCCATCCAAAGCCGTCTATAGGAATAACGAGCATAGATGACCAGTGCGATTATGAGACAGTGACGACTGTAAGTTATACCACCTCATCTGCCGGCACATACAATTATTATATAGTAGGCAAGACAGAGTTGCAGTCCACAGCACAGCCTGCTGTTACCTCTGGTTCGTTCACCTTGGATATCAGCAGTTTGTCAGCCGGTACATATACCTTGAAGATGGTATCTAACTCTGCTAACTGTGTGAGTGATACGGCATCTAAGACCTTTGTCATCCATCCAAAGCCTTCTATAGTGATAACGAGCATAGATGACCAGTGCGATTATGAGACAGGGACGACTGTAAGTTATACCACGTCATCTGCCGGCACATACAATTATTATATAGTAGGCAAGACAGAGTTGTTGTCCACAGCGCAGCCTGCAGTAACCTCCGGTTCGTTCACCTTGGATATCAGCAGTTTGTCAGCCGGTACATATACCTTGAAGATGGTATCTAACTCCGCTAACTGTGTGAGTGATACGGCATCCAAGACCTTTACGATTTGGGCTGTACCTGAAGTAACTATCACTCCTCCTGCCCCGATAAAAGAAGGTGTAGCTAACGTGCTGGTTACACTTGATTTCGACAAAGCTGATACTTACGACTGGCGCTTCATTGACAAGGATGGCTCAACCGAGTTGGCGAACGCTACGGGTGTCCCGGCAAGTACAACGACTATTGACCTTACTACCAGTGCGCTGACCGAAGGATCGTACACCTTGTATGTAACGCCGATGACCGGCCATTGCACTGGAACGGAACAGCAGGTGAATGTAGTCGTGAACAACAAACCGACAATCAACTTTACCACACCGGATATAGTTTGTGCCGGTACCTCAATGCTGAGTGTCCCGTACAGCCCATCATCCGATGCTACCGATCTGTATTATACCATCAAGCAAGGTACTGCAACCGTAGTGGCAGAGCAGCAGGTTGATCTCGCGGCAGCCACGTCGCCATTGGAGGTGGATATCTCCAACTTGTCATACGGAACATATACGTTGACCGGTTACGTAAGTTCTGCTCTGGAGAGTGGTGACAATTCGTCAGTGGACTTTACCCTGCTGGCTGTGCCCACCATTAACAAGGTGACACAAGACGTAACCTTTATCGGCTGCGATGAGACATATAGTGCGGAAATAAAGGTGAACATATTCAATGCCGCAGGCAGGAATATTTATGCCAAATATACGGATGAAGGTGAGCATACGATACATGTTGAGACATCTGTGGGTGAGGAAACGGCTACGCTTACCCTGACCGGTCTGACTCACACCGACCTCAATGGTAAGCATGAGGTGAAAGTGTATGTTGACGGCTACGAAGATTGCGGTATTACTGCCGAATACGATGAACCAAAACGTATGACCATCACTGAAGGCTTTGCGGTTACTCCTCTGCCCAAGTCGTGTGGCGATGAGAAGTTCACCCTGACAGGTAAGGTTGTTGCCAATTGCAACGAGGGAAAGATTGTCGTGGAGTACAATGATACCTACAAGACAGAGGTTAATGCCAGCACCAGCGGCAGTGACTTCACAATTGCCGATATCCCTGCCGGAGGAAGTGTCACCCAACTTAAGGCGTACTTCCAAGGCAAGACTTGTGGCGTGGTAGAGTCTGCAGTGTTCACCGAACCCACCAAGCCTGAGGCGTCAATCGCTTATACTCCGATTGTTGCTCCTGCCTGCGATGTGACAACCTTCGATTTGAGTTTCACGCTCAGTTACACATATCAGGAGGCAGGTTCGCTCACCGTTTGGGTGGACAATGATCACAAGAGTACATATACCAGTGCCGGCGGTGATTACCAATCGCTCAGCACATCTGCCCAGACGCTCAGCGGTACGATCACCGGTCTGCCTGCTGACGGACGTGCAGGACAGAAACTATACTACAAGTTTGATGGTGCGCATTCGTGCAGTGGTTCAATTGATCTGCCTGCCTTCCCGCAGACGCCGCTGATTACTGATGTGCAGGTAACCGGAGTGCCGGAGTACATACCCGGCGTGGATGGTACCTATAGCCCCACAATCACGGTAACGTACAAGTCGGCAATTGGTGAGCGAATCGTATTAGAGTATTACGACAAAGACGACCAACCGTTATTTGCCTACTCACCTGCAGCCGTCAGCGGGGACGGATCGTATGCCTTTACGGGGCTTACGTTCGATGATATTACGAAGGGCAGTCGCACGGTGCACGCCTACTTTGAAGGTTCGGCTTGCACCTCGGGCAATGCCATTGACGGCACCTATAGGCACGACGGTTCGTATGTAGCACCGACCAACTCGTCTATCCAGTTTGTAGAAGTCAAACTTGAAAACAACAGCTCGTGCGATACGCGTATGTATGACATAACCGGATGGGTTTCGTATGTAGGTACAAACGTGGGTGACCTGATCGTTCAGTTGCCGGATAACTATCCTGCTGATCAACGTAGTTATACCATACCTGCTGCCGATTGTGCGGCAAACACCAATCTGCCATTTGCGTTCAAAGGTCTGACTGCGGCTATTCCTGTAGCCGGTATTCAACTTAGCGCGAACTTCAGCGGGTTGAATAACCCCTCATCTTCCTCAACGTTGTATGACCCGGTCATCCCGCATCTTGAGATACCGAACGCAGCGTACTCCATGCCGGAGTGCAACGAGACGACCACGATGCTCACCTTCGAGTTGACCTATACGAAGCAGCAAGGTGACCTGCGTGTTGCTGTTGGCGGTACGGAACAGACCTATTCGTTGTCAGACGCGCTCTCGCTGAACGATGAGACGGCAAAAACGCTCACCGTATCCATAGCCGACCTGCCTGCTGACGGGCAAACCCATTCGCTGCGCGTATGGTTTGATGGCAGCAATAGTTGTGATCAGACGGTTGAGTGGCCCCGAGCTCCGTTCGGACCAAAGATTACGGATATTCAGCCGCCTGTCATTTCGGATGATTATTGCGATGCCGATGAGTACACGGTAACGGTTTCGTTCGGCGTGACAAACGGTCAGGCAATGGATGTTACCGCCACCTGCAAAGGCAGGACGGTTACCCAAGCTGCAGTTGAGGGCACGAATACGATGGTGCTGCGCAATGTGCCACGTGATGAGGAGGCAAGCATAGTTGAATTGTATTTCGCAGATGCTGCGAATACAAGCTGTGCGCATCTGTCTGTAAGTTATACCCAGCGGCCCAAAGCGCTGTTAGAAACACACATCAGCGGCGTAGATACCTTGTTTGCATGCGGTGAGAAGAGCTATTCGGTACAGGTAGCCATCACGCAGGCTAACCAGGTAGGTACAGGGTATCTTGTGGATAGTATAGCCGGTGGTGCAGCCCGCGTTGTTCAGACGATTGATGCAGCAATGGTGTCGGCTGAGTTTGCTATCGGGCGTCCTTCTGCACCGGAGACCCACTATGTCGTTGTCCGTTATCCGGCTATAGGTTGTGAGGCGGTTGCAGCCACAGCATTGGATATTAACCCATATACCAAGCCCAAGCCGTTGATTAGCCTTTCGCCAATAGAGCGCCTGTGTAATGACGAAACAGCCCTGCTGCTGCCGCTCTCTATCACGCAGGGTGACATCGATAATGCTACTATCACATTGACCAATGCCAAAGGGCAAGAGGTCATCAGTGGCGAAGCAATGACTATATCCGACGCACGAGATACATTGATGTATCTATTGCCCGCACCATTGGCTGCAGGCAGGTACACAGCTCTTGTTGAGGCAAGTGATACCCTTGGGTGTGAGACAACTGCCACCTTGCCCATCGAGTTTGCGCAAGCGGGCGTATTGTACTCCAAGTGGACGGATGTGCTACTGGTTGATAATATGGATGGCGAATATACAGCATATCAGTGGTACAAGGACAATCAGCCCATTGCAGGTCAAAACGCCCAAGTGCTATACCTGCCTGCAGGAATGAACGAAGGAACATATTTCTGCGAGATGATAACAGCCGACGGGCGAATCTATACCTGCGAGTTGTCGTTTGCAGATGTACCACGTTCTGCCGATCATCCGCTTGAGAACAAATCTGCTAATGAGATTGCTGTTCATCCTAACCGCGTGAAGACCGGTGGCGACGTCAGTGTGCACCAGTCGCAGCAAGAGGTGCTGCACCTGATTCTGATGAGTGCCACAGGTCAGCGCATAGCGGAGTTCACGCAGACCGATAGCAAGCAGCATGTTGCCATGCCTGCGGTGCAAGGTGTGTACCTGCTGCGGATTGATTCCGAGTCGGTGGCACGCACGGTGAAGATTGTGGTATATTAAATGGCAATCGCAACAGTAAAGTTGAAAATATCAAATTGTAAATAATTAAATTGTAAATAGTATGGCTTTTTTCGGATTATTCGGTAATAAAACCAAACAAGAAACGTTAGACAAAGGGCTTCAGCAGTCCAACGCATCGGTACTCAGCAAGATTGGTCACGCCATAGCCGGCCGTTCAACCATCGATGATGATGTGCTGGATGACCTTGAGGAAGCACTGATTACCTCGGATGTAGGCGTAGAAACGACGCTGCGTATCATCCAGCGTATACAAGACCGCGTCAAGCGCGATAAGTATATCGGTACCTCCGAACTCAATCGCATGTTGGTTGAGGAGACTTGTGCCCTGCTTGCCGAGAACACTGCCGGTAGTGAGCAGCCCGGTATGGCTGATGCCTCATCCCCTTACGTGATTATGGTTGTCGGCGTGAACGGCGTAGGCAAAACCACCACCATCGGCAAGCTGGCGTACATGTACAAGCAAGCCGGTAAGAAAGTGTATCTCGGTGCAGCCGACACCTTCCGTGCTGCGGCTGTTGAGCAGCTATGTATATGGGGCGAGAGGGTAGGTGTACCGGTTATCAAACAGCAGCAGGGCTCTGACCCTGCCTCCGTTGCATTCGATACGTTGCAGTCTGCCAAAGCGAATGGCGCGGATGTGGTGCTGATAGATACGGCAGGCCGCTTGCACAACAAGATCAATCTGATGAACGAGCTGACAAAGATCAAGAACGTGATGCAGAAAGTCGTGCCGGGTGCACCTCATGATGTGATGCTTGTGCTGGATGGGTCAACCGGTCAGAACGCCTTTGAGCAGGCGCGCCAGTTCACGGCAGCTACGCAGGTGACATCGCTTGCCATCACCAAGCTTGACGGCACAGCCAAAGGGGGAGTAGTGTTGGGCATATCTGACCAATTCAAGATACCTGTACGATATATAGGCCTTGGCGAGCAAATGACAGACCTACAGCCCTTCAATGCCGAGCAGTTTGTACAAACATTGCTACACCCGTAATACAATCGTTATACGCAAAGATTATTGACTGATCAGGCTTTTGTCTTTGAGCGTATAGCGCGGTTTTTCTTCTTTTTTATGTTAATATGAATCTACTAAAAAACCCTTGGATCAATCTGCCCGAATACAATTGTTTCGGTTGCAGCCCTGATAACCCTATTGGTACGCGAATGCGTTTCTACGAGGACGGCGAATCGATCGTCAGCTTCTGGCATCCGACACAGAATCATCAGTCCTGGCATAATACCCTGCATGGCGGCGTGCAAGCCGTCTTGTTGGACGAGGTGTGCGGCTGGGTAGTGTTTCACAAGTTGCAGACAGCCGGTGTGACCGCCAAGATGGAAACGCGTTACCACAAACCTGTAAGTACGCTCTACCCGTACATCGAGCTGCGTGCTTACCTACAAGAGATGCGCCGCAATGTGGCATACGTGCACGGCGAGATTCGCGCCCCCGGCACTAAGGATGCCGATGGCTTGTTCACACCGGGTGAACTCCTGTGCGAATGCACATGTACCTATTTCACTTTCCCACAACAGAAGGCTATGGACGAAATGATGTACATCCCCTCCACCACCGATCCGACCGACGTCTCACGGGATGAGGCAATCATGAATCAGCCAAGCTTGGCTGATCCCAATTAACTTATACAATGAATCTATCAGAAATTATTTCAGCAATCCAACCTCTTCAGGTGCTGGGCTCTGTTGCCCGGCAAGAGGTCACTTACCTACTAACCGATAGCCGTCAGTTAGGCTCATCGCAGGCATTGATGCCTGCCGAGACCATCTTCTTTTCCTTACGTACAGCCAAGAACGACGGCGCACGGTATATACCTGACTTATATGCCCAAGGCGTGCGCTTGTTCGTGCTTTCGCAGGAGTCCATGCCGTTGGCTGAGTCCCTCGCAATACAAACAAACGATGCAGTCCTGCTCGTGGTTGACGATGCGTTGTCTGCCCTTCAACGCCTTGCCTCTTATGTGCGTTCGCAGTTTAGCGGTACGGTGATTGGTATTACGGGGTCGAATGGCAAGACTGTGGTTAAAGAGTGGTTATACGAGCTGCTGAAGGATGATTATCGTATCATCCGTTCGCCTAAATCGTATAACTCGCAGATCGGTGTGCCGCTCAGCGTATGGCAGTTGACCGGCTTGATGCATCCGCCATGCACGGCTGATACCTTGCCCCGGCTCGCCATCTTTGAGGCAGGCATATCCATGCCCAGTGAGATGGATCGTCTGGAGCCCATCATCCGTCCTACTATAGGTGTTATAACTTATATAGGCGAGGAACATGGCGAGAACTTTGCCAACCTTGAACTCAAGCGCGCCGAGAAGATGAAGTTGTTCGCCCATTGCCCGAAGGTGATTGAAGACCCGATGCATCAGAACGTGCGCACATGCGCCGCTGTGATGCGCGCGCTTGGCTATGACGAAGATACCATATCTCGGCGCATTCTGCAGCAAACGCACGAGACGGTTATGCGCGTCAACCTCACGGCTCTGACTGACAATGTGCGTTATTTCCGCTCACTGCTTCGCCCGACTACCAAACTGACCTGTATGGTCAAGGCATTTGCGTATGGGGCCGGTAGTGTGGAGGTCAGCAGGGCGCTGCAGAGGATGAACGAGCACGGGGCGAATAACAATACGCTCAACTCGATGGTCGATTACTTGGCAGTGGCTGTCGCTGATGAAGGCGTCGAACTGCGCAGGGCGGGTATCACCTTGCCCACAATCATCATGGATCCCGAAGTGGCTGCTATGGATCTGATACTTGAGAATAACCTTGAGCCCAACGTCTATTCGTTTGCCTCGCTTGAGCAGGTTATCCGTTCGGCATCGGAGAAGGGGCTGGAAGATTATCCTATACATATCAAGATCGATTCAGGTATGCACCGTTTGGGCTTTTACAAGGAAGACCTTCCCAAACTGATTAGCCTTCTGCAGGGGCAGCACACTGTGCGTGTGCGTTCGGTGTTCTCTCATTTGGCGGGTAGCGATGAGCCTCAGTTCGATGCGTTCACTATGGATCAGATTCGCTATTTCGATTCGTGCGCCGAACAGTTGAAGAGCAGTCTGCCGGCACAGTGGCATATACTTAAGCACATCTGTAACTCCGCAGGCATTGAGCGCTTTGCTGATTACCAGTTTGATATGTGCCGCTTGGGGATCGGATTGTATGGCATCTCTTTCAATGGCGCCCGGCTGCGTAATGTATGTTCGCTGCAGACAACCATTCTGTCTGTCAAGACGGTGCGAGCCGGCGAGACCATCGGCTACGGGCGGCACACCAAGCTGACTGAGGACAGGGTGATTGCCGTCATTCCTATCGGTTATGCCGATGGCTTCGACCGCCGCTTCTCGAATTACGGCGGTGAGGTTATCGTTCGTGGCAAGCGTTGTCCCGTGGTGGGGAATGTGTGCATGGATCAGGCAATGGTGGATGTTACCGGTACGGATGCGCATGTGGGGGATCAGGTTGAGGTGTTTGGCGAGCGACTGCCCTTGCAGGAACTATCCGACCGCTTAGGCACTATCCCTTACGAAGTGCTGACCTCCGTTTCGCGGCGTGTGCAACGCGTGTATTATTACGAATAATAATGTATCAGCCAAATTTGGCTGACCAAACTATGATAACCTGCAATCATCTTTCTATAGGTTACGGCTCGCGTATCATTCAGCGCGACTTGTCGTTCACTCTCGCTGACGGCGAGCTCGTAGCCCTGCTTGGTGCTAACGGCTGCGGCAAATCCACCCTGTTGCGTACGATTGCCGGTCTGCAACCGCCGTTAGCCGGCGGATGTACCTTTACTATCAACGACCATTGTTCGGTAGCAGAGCGGTCCAGACTCATTGCTCTTGTGCTGACTGAGCGGCTGAGTGTGGACAGCGCTACCGTACGCGATGTGGTGGCGATGGGGCGTTATCCCTATACATCGTTTCTGGGCACACTCACGGCAGGCGATTATCAGATAGTGGATGAGGCTATGCGGCAGGTGGAGATAGCCGATCTGGCAAATACCTTTTACAACGATCACTCTGATGGTGAGAAGCAACGTATTCTCATAGCCAAAGCCTTGGCGCAGCAGACACCTGTCATTCTGTTGGATGAGCCTACGGCACATCTCGACCTTCCCTCCCGCATCAGGACGCTCGATTTGTTGCGAACCATCGCTCACGAGCAGCGGAAGACGATACTTATCTCTACGCACGAACTGGATCTTGCCCTCCGTGCTGCGGATCGCGTATTGCTAATGTACCCGAAAGGAGAAGGAATGGTACTGGATACGCCACAGTACTTGACGCAATCTGACGCTTTCACGCGTGCCTTTGGTATGGATATTCGTCTGTAGGGCAATTCTGCCGTGCACTTCTTATTAAGCTGAATCTCTATACCTTTTCTTATTCTTAGCTAACAAAACAGACGCCACGCTCATGCGTGGCGCCTGCCGTAATTAGCGGATCCAATCTACGCTTATTTGACTTGTTGGCCTTGAACGGTGAACAGCTTGTTGTCACGCACAAGGTATAATTGCCCATTCACAAGCACCTTGGCTGTTGCCGACTCGGTCGCATTGGTGTCGATGGATGTTACTACCTTTTGTATGGGGCGCAGCATCAGTCGATTGTTGAACGTTCCTGCCTCCGAGTAGATGGTTACCATCTCGTCAAGGTTATATGCACGGTCGGTTAGGGCGTCATACAGCTCGTAGTCATTGGCATATACGGGCATGCTGATCTCGATATCTCCGGCATCGCGCAGCATATAGCCGAGGTGGATGTTATCCTCGCCGGCGGGGCGAACCATCTGTGCACATTGTACGTTATCCACATCGATGAAATACATTTGGATGGGGGCGGTAGCGGTTACGAACTTCGATGCATCGCGTCCTGCCTCGTACTTGACGCTGGAGTTGGTGCGGAAGATGATACGGCTCTTGTCGGTGTATCCGCCCGACGTAGCGTGAATATCAATGCGGCTGTTCTCCTCAACCATTGCTTGTGCGCGGCGTGCAGGGGCACCACCCGGCGTGTTGAAGGTAAGCGAGCCTGCACCGCTGGCTTGGATGAAGAAGGCTTGCAGCGGTTGGAAGATTAAGGCCTCGCTGCTGAGTAACTCATTGTCATAACCCGTGCCGTTCCAGACGGTAGCGGTAGCATCGGTCTGCTCCTGCGCATTGATCTGCGATGCAGGCAGGGCAGCGTAGTACGGGTTGCCGACAAAGTTCCAGTTGGCGTTCTCCTCGTGGGCTGATTCGTACTCTTGCAGGCTGATGCTGGTCGGCTCATTGGAGATATTCTCCGGATAAGCGTTCAGCTTCAGGTTGCCGGCTTGCGTGCTGTAGATGATGTAGCCTTGCAGCGGCAGGAAGGTCTGGGTATTCTCCCAACCGGATTGTGCGGCTGCACGAAGCTCACCATTGTAGGTGCCATACGCCACACCTGCCAATTCGTCGGTCAGCAGCTGGCTCGGATCCCAGCCGTTCTGTTCGTTCACCTGCGGCAGGCAGAAGAACGTCCATTGGTTGGCTGCAACTGCAATCTTGATATACGAGTCTGCATACATTGCCCGAACGGTCGTGTCGCCTACCAAGGTGAGTGCCAGCGGGTTGTCGGTACTACCGTTGTCCCATGCGGTGAAGTGTTGTCCCTCCTGTGGCTTGGCTTGGATAGTCAGTTCATCGCCATAATGGCCGGTCTGACGTGTGGTGTCCGTACCGCAGATGATGGTTGCGGTGTATTCGATCTGCTTCTCGGTATATACGGCGATATATGTTTGGTCGCCTGTTACCGGTTGGATGCTGGGCTCCCATGCGCTGAACTCATACTCAATGCCTTCTGCCGTTTCGCGTGTGGGCTTCAGGTCGGAGGGCAGGGTAGGTGTTTCGCCATAGGCCAGACTATCGGAATAGAGAATAGTTTCCCCATCCCAATCGAAGAACGTAATGGCATATGTGTTCACGATCGTGTCGTATACAGGGTGATAGTCCTGCGAGCCAACGACAACGGATTCGATAGCAGGGTTCCAGCCGGCAAACACGAACGTGTATTGGGCTGTAGCTTCCACTTGGGGCTCTGCCGGTAGCTGCGGGGTGGCGTCACCATAGTAATGCTTGGTTTCGCTGATGGTTGTACCCTCTGCATCAAAGAATCGGATCGTATATTCGTCGTGCGAATAGAATGCCGTGTAGGATACTGACTGCGTAAGCGTTATCTGACGGCTCTTGTCCGTTACTTCGTCGTCCCAACGCAGAAAGGTGTAACCATTGATATCCTTGGCGGTGATGGTGAGGGTTGTTCCTGCCTCATAACTGCCTGCACCCGCAGGAGCCTGACCCGAGATCGAGTCACCGGTGGCGCTGTCCACAGCTACAAGTTCCAGATCAACCATCAGTGTGCCAGGGTCGCTCGGGAAGGTCTGAGCGGATACTGATGCGCCGAGTAACAGAGCGCAAATAACTGACAGAGTAAAAATCTTCTTCATAGACGTATAGTTTTTAGTTTGTTTTCTATTGGTTGCTAACTGTCGTCTGTTCGCTACCTGAGCAGGTAGGTCTGCCCTTGTTGGATGACCAGACCGCGATACCCGGCATCCACCGGTAGACCCAAGATATTGTACATCGGCAGACTGAGGTCCAGCGCACGACTAAGTCGGGTGTCTTGCACGCTTATACCATCATAGACCTCTGTTGTCAGGTCGAACTCGGTTACCACCTCTGCTTCGCCGTTCTCGTTTATGGTATAGAGTACGTTTTCGCTCTGCTCGTCGTCCCCGCCGCAATTGTCGCCTGTACAGGGTAACGGACCATATTCGGCATCTTCGGGTGAGACGTTCGTCTTGTTGAAGTCCGCACTGCCGAAACCTGACAAGGCGGGACCACCGGTCTCATCCAGATGCTTGCCATACTTGATACGTCGGCGCAACGCCTGTGCGGAGGGGAGCGAGCGTACGTGCATGTTGACAGAATCGAAGGTGATGGTCGAGTGGCGAGTACCCTTGATCGGCACCACGCCTTCTGCTACCAGCATACCGTCACCCGTGATGACAACATCGGATTGCGAAACGATAACCGTATCAGCGAGGATGCTGGACGAGTCTTTCAGCACGATAATCAGCGGGTCGGTGCCTTCGTAGCCGATAGCGGTGGTTGTGCTGTCGCCAACTGCCAGATCAACGGCATTTAGGGTGAGGATGTTCATTTCGGTATCATATACGATACTGGAGTCGCCCAGCACATCAATCTCTGTGCCTTGGTCGGCAGGTGCCTCAACCGTATCGCCCATGATTACAATTACGGATGGGATGTACAGGTTGCCCGGATCGGGCGGAAACTCTGGCGATTGCGCCTTGGCAGACATGCAGAATGGTGCCAACATCAGCAGGCAGGTACATAGCAGTTGACAGGCGCGTGTTTGCATACAAATGGGATTGAGATGGTTAGCATAACGCATTTCACGCACAAAGGTAATAAATTTTTTTGATATTCGCAAATAATTTTTAATTATTTTTTCAAATAGCCGTGATTATTATCATTTTGCTATCAATAGACGACATCAGCTTTTTTGAATCATTTATCATCCTGCTATCCGTATACACCCTCAGCTTTTTTGAATCACTTATCATCTTGCTATCCGTATACACCATCAGCTTTTTGAATCATTTATCATCCTGCTATCCATAGACACCCTCAGCTTTTTTGAATCCTTGTTGATAGCAATGAACATATTTTTTGCCGATAGGACATACTACTATCTTTACGATTTGATTAGGTTATGTTTTTTCGCAGTCAATCTGCATCCTCCGTCGCAGCATTTACGCATAATTTACGGACGATACACGGACGATATACGGAGGATATACGCACGATTACCCTACTTATCCTTAATGATCATATACTTTATGGCTAACGTTATTCCATCTATTGAAATTGATTCGTTCAGCGGCAAGCTGAGCCGTAACAGTCGTATCGTTCTGCGCACGCGCTATGGCAGAACACATGCTTACTCCCTTGACAACCCCTTCCGTGGCACAGCCTCAGCGGAACAGGGGGCGACACGCACCACTTTTGGCGAAGCGGTCAAACAAGCCTCAGCCATCCTCAAAGACCCCGCCCTCCGCACCGAGTGGGAAAGGCGTTATGCCAACTACCGCAAGCATTTCCGCCACCATGCCCCGACGCCTCAGAACCCCAAACCGAACAACCATTTCTGTTCCACTCTCCGCGGCTTCATCATCTCCACCCTGAAGACAGGGGAATAAAGAACACCCATCCTGCGTCTTTTGAACACCCAGCCTGCGTCTTTTCTCCATAGTATCGACCATGCATGGGCGATAAAAGACGCAGGATGTCAAGCCCCGTCCCGCCTGCGAACCGAAAATCCCCTCCCCACATGCAAATAGATTTCTTTTTTTCGTTACGCCCGAACGATTATTTTTGTGCCGTAATCGTCTTCTTTCGCTGCCCCCGAACGATTATTTTTGTATTTTTTACAAAAATCTTGCATATATCAAATATTTTTTGTAACTTTGTGGCGGATTTTGTAAAATGAGGAAGAATGCCTAAAAATCGCCAACATACGGTTGTTGATCTTTTCGCAGGGTGCGGAGGGTTGTCTCTCGGTTGTAGATAGGGAAGCGACAGAAAAGAATAATACACTGAAAAACAAAAGAGGAAACAGGAATCATTATATATCACTTTATGGAAGGATTTAAAAATATAGACATCAAGAACTTCAGGGGAATCAAGCACTTGTCGATAGATGATTTCTCCAGAGTTAATGTGTTTCTCGGGCAGAATAATTCAGGAAAGAGTTCTGTGCTGGAGGCAATTTTCTTACTGGCAGGTATGTCAAACCCCGATTTGCCTCTCAGCTTGAATAAAGCAAGAACACGTATCTTCCGAATAGCTTATCTGCAAGAAGTCCGTTACCAGTTTTATAATTTGAATCTAAAGAACACTCCGGAATTTTCATCGCAACAGATGGACGGAGTCAGCCGACATCTGCAGATGCGACTTTTTCATACGGAAACTGCAGATGATTATACGCAGTCAATTGATGAACCGCTGATTCTAACAGAAACGGTGAGAATGCCAAACACATTAGAGTTGCTCTTTGATATTACCACTGCCAATGGAACTAAACATTTTCGCAGTTCTCTATTTGTCAACCAGTCTGACGCAGCATCACGCCAAGAGTCCAAAGAGTATATAGAAAAGAATTATGCTGTGTTATTTTCAGCCGATTTGCTATCAAGCAATCTGACTAATGACTTATCCGAACTTTTTAAACGCAAGCAAAAAAACATACTATTGGAACATTTGCAAAAGTTTGACCCAAGAATAAATGCGATAGAGATTTTAAACAACGATGTGTATATTGGCTTCGACGACATCAAAGAAATGCTGCCTGTCAGCATGTCTGGTGATGGTTTACGGCGTTACCTGAATATTATTGCCGGCTCGGCAAATCCTGGCAATACAATGATTCTCATTGATGAAATAGACAACGGCTTGCATTATTCTGCCTATAAAAAGTTATGGGAAGCTATTTTTGCATTGGCAGCGGCCACCAACAAGCAAGTGTTCATCACCACTCATAGTAAAGAAACCCTTTGCAGTTTGAATGGAATGCTGGAAGAACATCCTGAGTACCAGCAGGACATGCGGCTCTATACTATTGCCAAAACCTTGAAAAAGGGGCATCAGGCGTACAAGTACACCTATGAGGGGCTGAGCGGAGCATGTGAAAACAATGTAGAACTTAGAGGAATGGCGTGATGGGAAAATTTATGATTATTGTAGAGGGCGAAGCCGATAAGAAGTTCTTTGAAAACTATTATCATCATTTGTTCCATGAGAAAGCCCCTTGGGGGAGCATCATACATCCTGGCAAAGATGAAGACACTGGTGGTTATCAGAAGCTCCGCAAGGAAGATGCTATCAATGCGCTGAAACAGAATACGGATGCAGGAGGGAAGAACCTTGTTATTTTTGATGCTGACAATGAGTGCGAGACTCGTCGCAGGGAGTTACTTGCTATTAAAGAGGAATTTGGCGTAGAGTTTGAACTTTTCCTTCTTCCGAATGACAGAGAGACCGGAGCCTTGGAAGATTTATTGGAGAACATTATCAATCCGGTCAATCAACCTGTCATGGATTGTTGGGCAACATACGAAGGCGAACTCGAAAAAGTAAGAATCCCTATAAAAACGCCTCCAACTCTAACCATCCCGGCAAAGAAGACGAAGATATATGCCTATCTTGAAACATTGTTAGGTACGTCAAGAAGTCAGAAGAAACTTATCAAAGATGCTAATCGTGACTACGAAAATTCTCTTCATTGGAATTTGAATGCAGAATATCTGGAACCGCTGAAGGAGTTTCTGAAAAATAACATCTTAGAGTAAATACATGAATACAACTCAAAATAATAACAATTATAAAGCCATAGATATTGACAAAAAACGCAACAGAAACAACAAGCTATTTATAATCTCATAAAAAATAAAGGCTCACTTGAGCCATTAAATGAGCCATTAAATGAACTATTAAATACGGAACGCATAGCATTATTACTTGATATTCCTTATTCTACCGTTAAACGGCTTATAAAGGATTTAGAGAAAAAAGGTCTCATTGTACGTGTTGGCTCAAAGAAGAATGGTCATTGGGAAATTTTGTCGTAGTAAATGTCACTGTTAATGTCACTTTCATGATAATACAATGACCGAGACACGACTGTGAAGCGGTTAAGGCGCACCGCAGAGTGTCCGGTGGACAGTCAAGGAGTAAGTGCGCCGCGCGAGTTCGCAGGGCGAACATAGAACTCCTTGAAGCCGAGAAGACCGAGACACAAAAACGTATAAAACAGCATGAAAAACGGAATTTTTTGTGATTGTAACCAAAAAAATGCCATAAAATTTGGCGGTTCAAAAAAAGTTGTACCTTTGCAAATCAAAAGGATGTGTAACCCAAATTCATA
>JAFSPC010000120.1 GCA_017443075.1 Paludibacteraceae bacterium | reverse complement strand
GTGACTACCTGAAGATCGCCAAGCACGGGCAGACGCAGCATAATCTGTCGTGCGCCTTTGCGATGCATGAGGAGTTCCTGAAGACAGGTGATATGCGTAACACGAAGTGGGAGAACTACCAGAGATAATTGATTATTCATGGCTAAACTATTTCGTAAGATAGCAACAGCGGTGCTGCTCGCCATGTGGTTGGTGGCACCGTTGTGCGCGCACACCGCCGTGCCATTGACGCAAGCGGAGGTGGATGCGTTGTATGAGCGCATAGATGCGTTGTACGAAGAAGGGATGAGTGCGTACAAGACAGGGGATTACAAGCAGACGGCATCGTTGATGACAGAGGCGGTAGCCCTGCAGAAACAGATTGCCGAAGATGATGACCTATTGGCTATGATGACCACGCTGGCTGCGGCACAGTCGCAGGCCGGTGAGTACCAAGCCGCCTTAACAACCACAGAGAATACGATAGCTCTTGCCCGGCGTCTGCACGGCGCAGCGGCACCGGAGCTGGCCCAATTAGAAAGTAACCGCGCCTATCTGCAGCAGAAGATCAGTATGCCCGTAGAGGAGCGCGTAGAGATAGTACGCCACACCGTAGTGCGTGAGGCGGATACGACCCTTGCCCAACGCCTGTTTGTAGAGGCTACAGCGGCTTATCGTCAAGGCAATTGCGCCGCAGCCCTCAGTCTGACCCGTCAGGCTGTGGCGGCTGATACGTTGAAGCTGATCTATGAGTCGGATATTCAGACGGCGTATCATAACATAGCCGCCTGCCGTATGGAGGGTGCGCGCGGGCAGAAACACAGGGGAGAATACAGGCAGGCGCTCAAGAGTCTGCAAACGATACTGGATGAGTTCGGCTCGCTGGCACCGCGTAAAGAGATAGAGAGCGAGATGGCGAGTTGCTATAGCCTGAACGGCGATTATGAGAAGGCTATCGGCATCTACAGCCGCCTGCTGCAACAAGACCCGACGAACGCCGCCATACAGAACAACCTCTCGCTATGCTATGCGCGTATAGGTGACTACAGCCGTTCGCGGGCCATGCAGGAAAAGGCGTTGCGTCTGTCGCCCGAGAACACCGAACTGCTGACGAACATAGCAACGACCTATTTCCGTCAGGGCGATTATGCCAACGCGCTGCAGACGACCGATCGTGCCGCCACGCTGATCAAGCAGAAAGCCGGCGAACAAAGTGCCGCCTATGCAGCGGCATTGGTGAACAAAGGTGCCTGTCTGGCAATGTTAGAAAGGACAGACGAGGCGTTGGCCGCAAATGAGCAGGCGCTGAGCATACAGAATACGGTGCTCGGGGCGAACCATATAAGCGTAGCCACAACGCTGAACAATATAGCCGACTGCCACTACCGCAGGCTGGACTATGCCGAGGCGTTGGCCAACCTACAGTTGGCCTCGGAGATACGAAAGAAGGTGTTGGGCGTGCAGCATCCCGACTATATCTATACGGTAAACAACATCGCCACGTGTTGTCTGGCATTGGGTGACAGAGCCGGTTACGCCCAACGTAAGCAAGAGTGCCTGGACTGGATGCTGGCGGATGTGAAACACAATTTCACATGGTTGACGGAGCAGCAACGTCAACTGTTTGTGCAGCAACGCTCCGCACTGTTAGATGGTATAGTGGCGTCGTATTGCCCGGCCGGGATGCAGTATGACAAGCAATTGCTGACGAAAGGTCTGCTGCTATCCTCCGCCGTAGAGTTGGAGCGCATTATGCACGAGTCGAAGGATGCCGATATCGTCCGGTTGTTTGGCGAACTGAGGTCTATACGTCTGACGTTGGACGGCTTGTATGCCCAGCCTGCCGATGTTCAGGACCGAGCTCAGATAGAGGCGTTGAACAGTCGTGCCGAGGCCGCCGAGCAACAACTACTGGCGCAATCGCAGTCCTACGGCAATCTGACACGCAGCCTGACCTACCACTGGCAAGATGTGCAAAAGACGCTGAAAGATAATGAGATAGCTATTGAGTTCGCCAAAGCCGGTGAAGGCGATGAGGCGCAATATGCGGCGTTAGTGCTCCGCAAGGGGTGGAGTATGCCAAAGAGTGTGAGTGTCGGCAAGCAGAAGGATTTTGCCGAATATATCCAAAAACGTTTTCGCGCCTACGAATATGAAGAGTTAGGCAACGCTATATGGCACGATGTGCTGGCAGCAGCCGAGGCTAAAGCCGGTGAAGTGATATACTTCTCGCCAGACGGCTTTATGTACCAAATGGGAATAGAGTATCTGACGGCAGACGGCAACCTGATGAACGATACGTATGAGATGTACCGCTTGTCGTCAACCCGTATGCTTTGCCAGCGACCGAAACATTCATCGGGAAGTGACATGACCCTGTTCGGCGGATTGTTGTACGGGCCGAATAATACGAAAGGTGAGCTGTTCCAGTACCTGCCCGCAACGCTAAAAGAGGTGCAAAACATATCGGCTATGTATCCCGGGTCAAAGACCGTGACCGGCAGTGAAGGAACGGAAGAGGCGTTCTATGCCATGTCGGGTCACTCGCCCTCGCACCTGCACATAGCCACCCACGGATTCTATATCCACGGAGACAAGGCGCAACAGATGGCAGCTGGAACGCGCAGTGCGGGTTTTATACAGATTGGTGCTAACAGTGCCATAGCAGACAACTCGATGAGCCGAACGGGCTTGCTGCTGTGCGGTGCCGAAAGCGGCTGGACGGGAAAAGCAGAGGAGCAGAATAATGACGGCGTTCTGACGGCGCGTGAGATAACGATGACCGATCTGCACACAACCGATTTGGCCGTGCTGTCGGCTTGCCAGACGGGCATGGGTGACATTGAGGCAGACGGCGTGGCAGGTCTGCAACGCGGATTGAAGAAAGCCGGCGTGCAGACGATGATGATGAGTCTGTGGGATGTGAACGATGAGGCGACAGGAATGCTGATGACCACGTTCTACGAAGGCATACAGCATGGTAAAAACAAACAGCAAGCGTTGCGTGCCGCCCAGGCAAAGGTAAGAACGTTCACCGGTACGAGTGCCCAAGCACAGCGCGCGATAAGCGAAGAGGAGGACTATATGGCAGAGGTGGAAGAGGAGTTGGCAGGCAATACGCGCGCCGCCCGTCCGCTGAAATTCCTGCGACAGAACGGAGGAAGAAACAACACAACTGCGCCAGTGCCTGATAAACCGAAAATGCCCTACGCGGCACCGCGGTACTGGGCTGCATTTATACTATTGGATGCGCTATAAAAGTATGAAATATTAACCCGCTAAAAATATCCGTTATGAAAAGACCAATCACTGTATTATGCCTATTGATGGCAATGTTATTACCTGTAATGGGTCAGTCACCGAAGAGCGGTGGTGCTAAGAGTGGTGAGAACACCGAGAAGAAGGCAGACAAAGGTCCGAAGAGGAAGAGCAAAGGTCTGACCAAGTACCAGACGTTCGTATACACGAGCGAAGATTTGTCGAGTGAGATTGAGCGTCAGGTATCCGCCGACCGCGATGCATTGAGCCGTGGTTTGGGAGCCGACCTGCTGAGTGCAGGTCTGAGCGCAGCCACAGGTGCAGCAACGGGATACATCTCAACGCTGGTAGAGATGGGAATAACCGCAATAACCAAACTGATTCAGTTGGATGCTCAGAACAAGAAGGAGTGGCAAGAGATGGTGAAGGAGGAGAGCGAACTGATTATCACCATGGGAACGATAGCCGACTTGAACGACTTCTACAACTGCATGTCGGAGTATGGCCCGATGGACCCTAAGGGAATGCGATTTGACGGTATAGGCTGTCTGGCTATGGATGGTGAGGATACGACGTTCTATATCAGTTGTCACATCAACCGCAAGAAGATAGACAGGATTGTGCGTCACTCCAAATTTGAGTTGGTGATGGATACATTCATGATCAACCCCTACAAAGCCGGTTTGCCCAATACGGATCTGCCGTTGCTGTTCACCTACGCCGACCGCAAGAGTTTCGACTTTACGATGAAGATGCGCATGGTGTCGTCATGGATGGATCAGTTGCCCGACCTGCACAAGGATCAGGTGCTTGGCGAATTTATGTTGAACGTGCCGGTTGATTCCGCCTCGCTGGATGAGAACAACATGTTCCGTTATGTCCGTCAGGAGGATGAAGCACCCAAGTACGGCTTGATAGGTGAGAGTTTTATCGTCCCACGCTCGTACATGCCTACGCGTGATGAGGATGGCAAGTATGCCGAGAGTTGGGGTACAGGCCAGTACAAGATGGAGGTAGAGATTGTAGAGGTATGCGGTGTATCCGAAGAGTTCAAGAAGAACTGGCGCAAGGATTTCCGCAAGCGCAAGAAGATGACCGGCAAGATGTCGAAAGCCGAGGCAGAGATACTGCAGGTGTTCACGAACCAGCAATGGGACAAACAGGCTAAGCAATGGGTAGCCACGACGCTGAAAGGTCCGTCGTCCGTGCTGAACAAAGAAGCCGCGAAGATGGTTGGTTCCAGTTATACCTCAAGCAGTAAATAATGCTGCTACAACTATTCTGGACATACTTGAAAGTCGGGACATTCACGCTGGGTGGAGGTTATGCTATGTTACCTCTGATCCAGCGTGAGGTTGTCGATTACCGGAAGTGGATAGATGAGACGGAGTTTCTGAACATGATAGCATTGGCTCAGGCAGCCCCCGGGATAATAGCCGTGAACTCCGCCATCTTTATCGGTTATCAGGTAGGTCAGCGTCACGTGCCGGCGTCGTGGTCGGGCGGTTGGCGTGCGCGCTTATATCCACATTTGGCAGTAGCGGCAGCGGTGTTGGGTGCAGTGATCCCCTCGTTTGTTATCATTCTGGCTATAGCGATGGTGTTCAGCAGTTACAGCAGTCAGCCGGCAGTAGAGGCTGTGATGAAGGGTGTTCGTCCGGCAGTGGTAGCATTGATAGCCGCTCCGTTGCTACGGATGGCACAAAAAGCCAATAACCCCAAGCCGTTCAAGGACGGTGGTGTGTTGCTGCTCAGTTGGTCGATAGTGGCCGCACTGCTGATATGGCTGGTGCATGTAAGCCCCGTATATATCATTATAGCGACTATCGTTCTGGCACTGACAGCTACATGGATAGGAGAGAGGAGGCATAGCAAATGATGATTTACCTGCAATTATTCATCAGTTTTTTCAAGATAGGCTTGTTTGGTTTCGGTGGCGGACTGGCTATCTTATCACTTATCCAACACGAGGTGCTTGCGTATGGTTGGCTGACAGAGCAGGAGTTTGTGGATATAGTAGCCATCAGTCAGGTTACTCCCGGTCCGATAGGTGTGAATTGTGCGACATACGTGGGTTATACCGCCACAGGTACGGTATGGGGGAGCGTGCTTGCCACGGGTGCGTTGATCTTACCCAGCCTGATTATCATGCTGACATTATGCAAGGTCTATGTGTTGCTGAGTACCCGGTTTGCGGACAATGTGTACTTTCAGAACACGTTGCGTTACCTGCGGTTTGCCGTGTTGGGACTGATAGCCGCCGCGGCATTGCTGCTGATTACGCCAGCAACGTTCATCGACGAGTGGAGTATCGTACTGTTTGCAGCAGTGTTCGTTCTGACCATCCTGCCGCAATTAGTACGTAGCAAGAACCCTGTTGTGCAGCGCGTGGTAAGCACATTGTCGCACCCCATATTGCTGATTGCCTTGGCAGGTGTTGCAGGGTATGTGATATATGCCTAAAAATTGAGGGCACTTCTAAAAATTCCACGTTTTAGAATATAGCCCGATAATAAAACTCAAAATCAGCATAAAGCAATTTTTAGAAGTGCCCTTGAAACGATTAGCGTACATAGTGTCGATAGTAGTGATATGCATCCTGATGGTTGCGTATATGCTGTCGTTGCTGGTGCGCAACGGTGAGGTGCAGACAGCTGCCGTTCGTTGGCTGGCAGCCGAAGTATCCAAGGCGGTGAAGGCGGAGGTAGATGTAAGGCATGTCGAATACCGGTTCTTCAACACCTTACATATAGAAGGTCTGTACGTGTCGGATCAACAGGGTGACACCTTGGCATACATCAGCAGCGTGGATGTGAGCATGCGTATGCGCGAGTTGCTGAACAGGAAAGTATCTGTGCGGAAGATAGCGATAGACCAGCCGTATGTCAATCTGCACGATGACAACTATGGCTTTTTGGTGCGTGCGCTGAAGAATCCAGATGCCACTCCGGTTGACTCGTTGCCGCTATCTGTGGAGGTCAATGATATTCAGATTACGCATATCCGCGCTCGGTTGGATACGTTGCTCCTAACCGATGCCGAGGCTCGACTGGGCTTGCAACGTCTGGATAACGAGGGTATAGATGCAAGCATACGTGCCTTGCGTGGTACGATAGTGGACTACCGTAGTGCAGTGCAGGGCGTTCGCACGAAACCCAAGTTCAAACTATGCGAGATGGAGGCAGAGTTTCGGCTGAATGACTCCGTGATAGACATACCGCGTATGCATATCCGCCTGCCTAATTCGCAGCTAAACAGCGAGGTGGCTCATATCAGCAGGGATGCTTTTACACTCCGGCTATCGGATACATATATTGCGCCGTGCGATTTGGGTTTGCTCATTCCTCAGATACGCCGTGCAGACGGGCGTATAGGTATCACTGCGGCGTTGGATGGCAATCGCGATTCGGTTACCTTGAACGGCCTGAGTGTGTCCTATAAGCAGATACCTTTCTTCCGCGGTTCGGCAACCGCATACCATTGGCAGGATTTTGATAGTTTGCAGCTACGTGCTGAATGCGAGGACCTGCTGGTGAAACCCTCGTTGCTGCAGGATTTTATAGCGGACATACTGGATCATCCGTATCAGTTGTCCGCGCCAGTGTATAGGTTGGGAGAGATGCATTATACCGGCATCCTAAATGGCAGGCTACGTGATATGAATCTGCACGGAACGTTTCGTACAGCCCTTGGCGTCATATCCACCAATGGTCATGCACAGACTACAGCCCAGTTTGATGATCTGGCATTCAACGGTGCCATCGCCACCAAGCGGTTCCATGTCGGTCGGCTGTCAGGTAACAAAGACCTGGGAACGGTAACGATGAATATGCAACTGAATGGGCATATAGCAGAGGGCCATCCGTTGCAGGGAATATTTAAGGGTGGTATTCAGCGGCTGTGGTATAAGGGTTATACGTACTCAGACATACGCCTTGACGGCCATTTTGACCCTGATAATATAGAGGGCTCCATCCTCAGCAATGACCCCAATATCCAGCTCTCGCTGACGGGCTTGCTGGATATGAGTGAAACATCGCCAACCATCAATCTGACGCTTGACTTGCGGCACTTGCGCATGGATAAGTTGCAATTGACAGATAAGTTATCGGAAAGCGATATACAAGGCAAGTTGTACGTCAACTTCTCGGGTACGCATATCGATCATATAAACGGCTATGTCGTACTGGACAGCCTGCTGATGGCTAATCACGGTGATACGCTGCGCATGCGTCAACTGAAAGTGATTGCCGAATCCGATGCCAATGATTCGACCTGGCACAATATGCGTCTGGAATCGGATTATGCGGTCGGTCGTTTTGCCGGTCACTTCAGTTATACGGAGTTAGGCACGAGTGCCCAGAAGATAGCGGTGCGGTATATACCTCATCTGTTTGACGCGACGATGCGTGCCCGTATCAGTTCGCGTCCGTCAACGACCAAGGCGACCTACTACCTGTATGCCCATGATTTGGACCAAGTATTGAAGGTAATGCCGGTGAATATATCGCAGAGCGGCAGTCTGACCATCAAAGGCATGATAGACGAGCCCAACGGCAAGGTAGCGATCAGCGGTGTCGTGCCGGAACTGACGATAGGCAAACAGCAGATGACAGATATTATCCTATCAGCAGACAATATAGGCGACAAGATCAACCTTCGCGCCTCGGCGCACATCAATCTGCCCGATACCTTGCAGTTAGGCGATGCTGACATGCTGATGAATGTAGAAGCCAAGAATGATTCAGTACTCCTGTCTCTGAATCTGGGTAACGATGCAGAAGAGCAGTACAGTGGTCAGTTGGGCATCCTCACCACCTTTGCCGAATATGCCCATAAGCCTCTGATAACAGCACATGTGCTGCCGTCCACCCTGTATCTTGCCAATTCGCTATGGTATGTCGATCCAGCCCGACTTACCTATACAGTGGCCGATACAGCGATGCAGGTAGAGCACTTGTGGATAGGCAATGATGAAAAGTTTATCTACGCAGACGGTATAGCCTCGACTCATATAGAAGACTCGATAAACATTCATCTGAAGAATATAGACCTGCACTCGCTGTTAGGTTTGACCCTTGTGCCTGAGCGCTCCATCACTGCCCAAGGTGCCATCACAGGCACTGCAACCTTGTTCGGCATCCTATCGAATATGCATTTTAGTGCCGACCTGCACATAGCCAATGCAGGATTGAATGGCAGTCCGATTGGTGAGATGGATGCCCGGGCAGTGTTTGACAGCCAGCGGAAAGCCGTATTGTTGGAGGGTGATGTTGTAGATGGCGGGCGTCATGTAGCGAATTTGAACGGTGAAATAACACCACAGGAAGATAAAACGTGGAGTGTGCATATCTATCCCGATTCCTTCAATTTAGGTTTTATCAATCATTGGACGCACGCCTTCCTGCATGACATCACAGGCCGGGGTTCAGGTCATGTTCACGTGTTCGGTCGCCAACATCGCACCTGGGTAACGATAGAGGCTGTGCCTCACAATGTAAGCATCAAAGTGCCCTTTACGGGAGTTACGTATTACGTGCGCGACTCCATATTCATGGACAGTACGTCGATAATCTTCCCCCATCACACAGTGTATGATCGTGAGGGGCACAAGATTCAATTGGATGGTGCGGCATATCATACAAATTTCCAACACTTCAGTTTTGACCTGAAGATGTACGCCAACAATGCTGTTGTGCTGGATTTGCCAAAGAGTAATACGACAGCATTCTACGGCAAGGTGTATGGCACGGGTGATGTTCACCTGAGCGGAGGTGAGAAGTTGGTAAGTCTTGTATCACATGCTAAGTCCAATAACGGTTCGGTTTTCCACCTGAACATAGGCGGTCAAAGCGATGCCAAGGAAAACAACTTTATCACGTTTGTTGATCACAAAGGTCCTGTCAAGATTAATAAAAACACAAGTTTGCAGGACATACATAAGGGTTCGAATATCGACCTTGATTTGTTTGTAACGGTAGACCAAGGGACGCAGTTCTTCACTCAGTTCGGTAACAATAGCGATGACATACTTCGCGGCCGAGGTGACGGCAGTATGCGCGTTCACCTGATCAACAACGATCTGCAACTGCAAGGCACTCTGACCTTGCGTCAAGGCAGCTTGAGTTATGCGTTAGGTAACATGGTGCATCGCGACTTTAGCATCAGTGACGGCTCAAGTATCACATGGCAGGGTGGTCCGATGGATATGAATCTGGATGTAACAGCCAAGTATCATGTCGTGGCATCGCTCAAAGACTTGTTCGGCAATGACCTGAGTTCACTGCAGACCAACCGCACATCTGTGCCGGTGAACTGTGTGATCTATGTGCGTGACAACATAGCTAATCCTATCTTATCATTCGGCATCGAGCTGCCTCAATCCGATGAGACGATACAATCGCAAGTCCGCTCGTTTATCAATAGCGAGGATATGTTGATGCGTGAAGTGTTGTACCTGCTGGTGTTCAACAAGTTCTTTACGCCGGAATACCTGCGTAGCACGAACACTACCGGTTTGAGCGAGACGTACTCGCTATTATCGTCCACCGTAACGGGGCAGATCAATTCGTGGCTGAGTAAACTGACAAACATCGTTACATTCGGCATCAATTTCCGTACGGACGGTGAGGGTGCGGATGCCCAGCAGGAGTACGAAGCCCAGTTCTCAATACAACCTATTGACAGGCTGCTGATAAACGGTAATGTGGGGTATAGGTACAATGACTTGAACAACCGCCCTGTGTTTGGCGATTTGGATATCGAATATATCATCACGCCGGAAGGTTTGTTGCGCGTGAAAGGGTATACGCACACGGTTGACAAATATTCGCTTCGTCAAGCAGATATGGTAGAAGGCTTAGGTTTTGTAATCAAGCATGATTTCAATTGGGGAGATGCCTTCCGTAACGCAGAGCGCAAGAAGCAGCAAAAGACCGCTGATGCTCAAAGATAAAAGGCCGATTAGTATTTGCAAGCACGAGGCATAACAGGCTTTGAGTGGCACGTGATTTTTTCTTTGAGTGCGCAGCACGGTCTTTCTACTATATACTATACAATCATGTTTAAAATAGAATCAGCATATCAGCCTACAGGTGATCAGCCTCAGGCCATAGACGGCTTGGTTGACGGCATTCGTTCCGGCGCCAAGGCCGAGACCTTGTTAGGTGTAACGGGTAGTGGCAAGACATTCACAATAGCCAATGTCATATCGCGACTTAACCGCCCGACTCTTATCCTGTCGCACAACAAGACGCTGGCAGCACAGTTGTACTCCGAGATGAAG
>JAFSPC010000119.1 GCA_017443075.1 Paludibacteraceae bacterium | reverse complement strand
TAGATGTAACATGGCAACTCATTCATAAGATGAGCCGGTTGGATCGCTTTGATGCACAATGGACCACCATTGAGAAGCGGGAGGGGCAAAGTCTAAAACAACTTAAATCTATCTGCATAGCTGCTTGTAAGCGCCTCGCGAACCCCAAAAAATCGACATATCCCAAGGGCTACACCCGTAGTCCTTGGGGATGTTGGTATAAGTAGCGAAGGGAAAATGCACACAAAACGTAAGCAAAATACTAAGCCTGACTATCAAATTCACGAAAGATACTTACATTTTATTCAAATCGAATAATTTGATTTGCATAATTCAAATAAAAGTGTTATCTTTGCAGCCACGTAGAATATTTAGGGCACTTCTAAAAATTCCACGTTTTAGAATATAGCCCGATAAATAATAATTTGGCACTTTTATACTGCTTTTGGTTTTCTCTTGGTATCTTTTTGATTTGTGCTTAGTTACAATGCCCGCATTGCGCCCTCGCACAACTCAAAAACCTACTCAAGATAAAACTCAAAATCAGCATAAAGCAATTTTTAGAAGTGCCCTTTAGTATGCGATTATGGCAAAGGTAACAAATCCGTTTATTGTACGGGGAGCAATCCCGCCGGCATATTTCTGCGACAGAGAGACAGAAACCGAGAAATTAGTACGCAGCTTGACAAACGGCAATAATGTGGTACTCATTGCTTCGCGCCGTATGGGCAAATCCAGGCTTATTGATCACTGCTTTGAGCAGCCGGCAATCGGGGATGGATATTACACGGTGTTTGTTGATATCCTGCAAACGGCAAATATGCAGGAGTTTACTTATGAATTAGGCAAGGCTGTGTTTGAGGCTTTGAGCCCCGTGAGTAGCCGCATGGCTAAACTATTTATCCAGACCGTGCGTTCCCTACACGGCGAATTTGGCATCGATCCTATAACCGGACACCCGAAGTTCAGTTTTTCTCTCGGTCATATAGAGAACCCGATCTATACGCTTGAGGAGATATTTCGATTTGTAGAGCAGGCTGACAAGCCATGCATAATAGCTATTGACGAGTTCCAACGCATAGCTTTCTATCCGGAGAAGAATGTCGAAGCGGTGCTTCGCACCTATATCCAGCGACTGAATAACTGCGGCTTTGTGTTCGCCGGCTCAGAACGACATTTGTTAGGGCAAATGTTCCAAGATAGCAATCGCCCGTTCTATTCCAGTGCCGGTATCATTGCCTTGGATAGAATCGACAAAACCAAATATGCCGCATTCGCCATTGAGCATTTCGCTGAGTTCGGCAAGCGGATTGATGCCGATAGTGTTAGCCGTGTTTATGACTTGTTCTCCGGTAATACGTTTGCCATGCAAAAGACGATGAATGTCGCCTTCTCACTCACGGCAGCAAAGGCTGAATGTACGTTGGATGTAGTCCGCGAGGCTATTGACGAGATTCTTGAGGACAATACCTACGACTATCGTACACGTTTGATGACAATGAGCACCCCGCAGAAGGAAGTGCTGTATGCCATTGGTAAGCGAGGGGTTGCTACGCAGATCACCGGAGCGGAATTTGTTAATCATAACCGTCTGGGCTCTGCCAGTTCCGTACAATCAGCTACGCGCAAACTGATAGCTGACGGCTGGGTGGCGGAGACTGTCGGTGAAGAAGGCAAGAAGAGTTATCAACTCACCGACTTGTTCCTCACGCTTTGGATACAGCAGCGCTACGGAGTAGGGTATCAGTTGTAAGTAGCACATTGCTGACCTGCAAAAAAAGAGGGCGTGCATTTTGCACGCCCTCTTTTTGTATCCGCCAAACTTGGCGGATGTAATCGTTAGCCCGGTGGGCAGGATTACTTAAGTTCGGCGAGGTACTTGATAGTACGAACCATCTGGCTGGTGTAGCTGTTCTCGTTGTCGTACCAGCTAACAACCTGTACCTGATAGGTGTCGTCGTCGATCTTGGCAACCATGGTCTGGGTAGCGTCGAAGAGCGAGCCGTACTTCATACCGATAACATCGGAAGATACGATCTCGTCCTCGGTATAGCCGAAGCTCTCGGTGCCGGCAGCCTTCATAGCTGCGTTGATACCCTCCTTGGTGATGTCCTTGCCCTTAACTACAGCGACGAGGATAGTGGTAGAGCCGGTAGGCGTCGGAACGCGCTGTGCCGAACCAATCAGCTTGCCGTTGAGCTCGGGGATAACCAGACCGATAGCCTTGGCAGCACCGGTGCTGTTCGGAACGATGTTCTGTGCGCCGGCGCGGCTACGACGGAGGTCGCCCTTACGCTGCGGGCCGTCCAGAATCATCTGGTCGCCGGTGTAAGCGTGGATGGTAGACATGATACCGCTCTGGATAGGAGCATACTTGTGCAGTGCTGCAGCCATAGGAGCCAAGCAGTTGGTGGTGCAAGATGCAGCAGAGATAACCTTGTCAGCCGGAGTCAGGGTCTTGTGGTTAACGTTGTAAACGATGGTAGGCAGGTCGTTGCCGGCAGGCGCAGAGATAACAACCTTCTTGGCGCCAGCCTCGATATGTGCAGAAGCCTTAGCCTTGCTGGTGTAGAAGCCGGTGCACTCCAGAACGACGTCAATACCCAGCTCACCCCAAGGCAGCTCAGCTGCGTTAGGCTTAGCGTAGATAGTGATCTCCTTGCCGTCAACGGTGATCGAACCCGGTGTAACGACAGTCTTGCCGTCCTCAGCATGAACAGCGTCCTTATAGCAAACAGTGTGCTTGCCCTCACCGAACTTGCCGGCGAAACCGCCCTGAGCGGTGTCGTACTTCAAGAGGTGAGCCAACATCTTCGGGCTGGTCAAGTCGTTGATAGCAACAACCTCATAACCCTCAGCCTCAAACATCTGACGGAAAGCCAGACGACCAATACGGCCAAAGCCGTTAATAGCTACTTTTGTCATAATTTTGTTTTAGTTTTTGTTTTGTTATTCAGTTTTATGATTGATTGCGCGTGATTGCTCCGGTCGGCCAGGATAATGGGATGTCAGGCTCCAAGGGGGACCGGAATGTACGGATTGTACGGAACTTTCGGATTTCGCAGATCCCGAGGCAACCAGAATTATCGCTACAAAGTTACGAAAAAAAAATTATATTTGCAAGAGTAAGGGCAAAAAATATGATTTTTTTTTCAAGAATGTGCAAAAATTAGTCTTTCAACATATATTTGGGCATCATTTCGATGAACTTTTGCACAGCATCATTGACCTCGCCGAAGCACTCCCCGCCCGATGCGTTCTTGTGTCCGCCGCCACGAAAGACCTCCCGAGCCAGAATGTTCACGGGGCGGTTGCCCTGGCTGCGGAAGGATATCTTTGCTTTGACCTTGGCACCGTTGGCGTCCGCCTGCTGGTGCGGCGGCACTTTGTCCTCCCGCATAAAGACGGAATAGTAGATATCCTTGATTTGCAGCGGCATGTTGACTATGCCCTCCATATCGCCGGACTTGGCGTTGAAGCGGTACATCTCCTTTCGGTTGAGCGTGATGAGTGCGGTGTGGTACTCGGGGAAGAGTTGCATCTTGTGGTAGAGACAATAGCCGATGAGTCGCATCCTGTCCGCCGAATAGGCGTTGAATACGCGGTCGTAGATGGCATCCTTGTTGATGCCGGTGGTAAGGAGCATGGCAACGATATTGTACATCTCCGGCTGGCAGGAGTTGTAGGAGAAATTGCCAGTGTCGGTCATCATGCCGGTATAGATGCACGTGGCGAACTCGGGCGTAAGAATCTGTTCGAACGACAGGGACACCATCCGGTCACGTACCGGGATGGTCGCGTAGTGCTCACGTAAATAGACTGATGAAACCTCGGTAAAACCCCGATAAAGTCCGGTGCATTGGTAGGCGAGCCGGAAGACCAGTTCGCTGGCAGAGGCGGCGTCGGGGTAAACTATCTGCTCGGGGTGGTTGGTGCAAAGTGGTGATAGATGATGGTCGATAACAAGCAGCGAGTGCTTGGCTTTGTCGGAATGGTTGGAATTACCGGAATGGTTGGAATTACCGGAATGGTTGGAATTACTGGAATGGTCGGAATTACCGGAATGGTCAGCGTTAATGGAGAGGTTGTCAGCCGTGCCGTTATAGGTATTGAATCGTTCGGTAAGGATGTCGGAGAGTGCAGCCACGCGTGTCGGTTCGCCCAGATCGGTGCAGATGACGAGGTCGGCGTTGCGCAGCGCCTCGCGTGCGGCATCGGGGTTCTGCTCGTACTGGATAGCCGAATCAACGCCGGGCAGCCATGCCAGAAAGTCAGGAAACGAGGTTGGCACGATGTTTGTGATGGTATTTTTGCCGAGGGCGTGCAAGAAGTGCCGCATAGCCAGACTGCTGCCGATAGCATCGCCGTCAGGGTTCTGATGCGTGATGACGGCTATGGATTGTGCATCCAAGATGCAACGCATGGCGTGCTGCAACTGCAGGGGTGTTAACTTGTCGGAAATGACTGCGTTATTCATAAAAAAGTGTCGTATTGTAAAAAAGTTGCTACAAAGATACAATTTTTTTTGCAAATATCAAAATTTTTTTGTAACTTTGTAGCGGATTATGTGCGCAATGTGAAAATTGAAAGTTGAAAGTTGAAAGAAGCGGTTACGCTGAACGTTGCGCGTAGAGAGAAGAGATTACGTTGAGAGTTGAGGAAAGACATAAAAGTAAAAACAATTGGATATATGAAAAAAGTAATTTTGACGCTGGTAATGGCGTTGAGCGTGTTATGCGTGCGTGCTGAGGATGACCAAGTGCTGATGACCATCGACGGTAAGCCGGTGATGTTGTCAGAGTTCAAGTACATCTATGAGAAAAACAGTCAGGAGGCCGCCGGCAGCCCGAAGTCGCTGGAGGAATATCTGGACTTGTTCGTTAACTTCAAGTTGAAAGTGACCGAGGCAGAGCACCGCGGCATAGACACGACAGCGGCGTTCCTGAAAGAGCTGAAGGGCTACCGTGCCCAGGCCACGCCGAAGTACCTGACCGACAATGATGCGTTGGAGGCGCTGATGCGTCGTACGTATGAGTGGCAGAAAGTAGACCGCAGGGTGGCACACATAGCTATCGAATGCCCGATGAGTGCCGATTCGGCAACGGTGGCACAGGCTCTGTCAAAGATCAATGATGCGCGTGAGCGCGTGACGACCGGCAAGAAGATTGTAAAAGGCAAAGGCAAGAAGGCGCGTACGACATACGCTCCGAAGGAGGACTTCAAGTCAGTAGCTCTGGAGGTGTCCACCGATCCCGGGTTGAGCGAGACGCAGGGCGAGCTGGGTTGGATCAGTCCGTTCCGCTTCGTTTATCCGTTTGAGAAAGCCGTATACACGACCCCTGTCGGCGAGGTGACAGAGGTGTTCCGCAGTCCGTACGGCTTTCATATAGCACTGGTAGAAGAGGAGCGCGCGCACGAGGAGATACAGGCCTCTCACATCATGAAGACCGTGCCTCGCGGCGACAGTGTGGCCGCTGTGCGCGCTAAGGTGCAGATCGACTCGATCTATGCGTTGGTGATGGAGCCTGATGCCAAGTTCGACGAGTTGGCACGTGCTCTGTCGGACGACAAGGGGTCGGCTATGCGCGGCGGAAGCTTAGGCTGGTTCGGACATGGCGCGATGGTTAAGCCGTTTGAGGACGCTGTGTTTGGTCTGCAGAACGTAGGCGACATAACCAAGCCGTTCGAGTCCCGCTTCGGTTGGCACATAGCCAAGCTGGACGGCAAGCGCGGGACGCTGCCCTACGATGAGGTGAAAGAGGATATACGCAAGCGGGTGCAGCGTGACGAGCGTTCGCAAGAGGTGAAAGACAGCTTTATCGCCAAGACGCGTGCCGAGTACAACCTGCCCGCGGAGATGAGCGATGCCGAGGTGATGGCGTATGCCGACGAACATCTGGAGGAGAAGTACCCCGAGTTGGCGCGTTTGGTAAAAGAGTATCACGATGGTATATTGCTGTTTGATGTGTCGCTGGAAGAGGTATGGGACAAGGCAGCGAAGGATACGGCAGGGTTGGAACAATACTTTGCCGCCAACAAAGCGAAATACGAATGGGATGAGCCTCGGTTCAAAGGTATAGTAGTATATTGCAAGGACAAGAACACCCTGAAATCCGCCCAACGCATCATCAAGCAGGCTCAGCCGGATTCGGTAATGAGCTACCTGAAGCGTCTGAACACAGACAGCGTGAAGTATATCCGTATGGAGCAAGGCTTGTGGTTGCCGGAAAAGAATGCAGCAATCGACAAGTACGGGTTCAAGAACAAGAAGACGGAGTTTGTACCGGATTCAAAGTTGCCGTACGTGTTTGTAAGCGGCAAGGTGCTGAAGGGTGCAGAGGAATATACGGATGACAGGAATCGCGTGACGAGTGATTATCAGGAGTATCTGGATGCGAAATGGATAGAGGAGTTGAAAGCCAAATACCCTGTCGTGATTTATAAAGAGGTGTTAAAATAAAGGGTTCGGGTTTCTTTTGGCGTCTTTGTGTTTTTCGTTCGGTCATTATGGTCACCATAACTCCCTCACGAGAAAACGCAAATCCGCTCAAAACAAACTCCGAACCCGGGGAACTTCGTGTGAATAAGACTCGGGGATTTTCGTGTGGGATAGGACTCAGCAGGAATGAAGAGACGTGTCGGATACATAGCAGGCGTGAGTTGTATGGTGCTGCTTGGTGTGGCGTCATACATGTATCCGTTGCGTTGGGATCTGACCGCAGACAAGCGTTACAGCCTGCGTACGCCGACGAAAGAGTTGTTGCAGGGGCTGGAGGCGCCCGTAGAAATAGAGGTGCTGCTGGATGGGGAGTTGAACAGCGGTTTCCGCCGTTTGCGCCGAGCGACGCTGGAGTTGGCAGACGAGTTGGGGCGCTATGGCAAGGTTAGCATCCTGCCGGCGAGCGAAAGCAGCCGCGAAGGACTGCAGCCCACGGTTATTCATGAGCGCGAGCAGAACGGCAAGACGGTGCAGACAACGATCTATCCGTACGCCGTGATCCGATACCGCGAGCGGCAAACGGTAGTATCACTACTGAAGAACAACCGCACGCTGACCGGCGAGCAGAACCTGAATAAGAGCATTGAGAATCTGGAGTATATGTTGGCTGAGGCTATACACAGCATCAGCAGAGATACGATAGCGCGGATAGCTTTTATAGAGGGTCATGGCGAGCTGGATGAGGCGGATGTATATGACGTGAGCCGTCAGCTGAGCCGGTACTTTGATGTGGACCGCGGTGCGCTGACCGACGATGTGCAGGCGCTGAAGCCGTACAAAGTGGTAATAGTCGCCTCGCCGCAAACGCCGCTGAGCGAGAAGGACAAGTATATACTGGACCAATATGTGATGCATGGCGGTCGTGTGCTGTGGGCTATAGACGGTGTGCGCCTGTCAGAAGCTATGCTGAGTGAGTCGGGTATGACGCCAGTCATCCCGTTGGACTTGAATCTGACGGATATGTTATACCGCTACGGCATACGTATCAACCCTGTTCTGGTGCAGGACCTGCAATGCCTGACCGTTCCGGTAGATGTGTCTGGTACAGCAGGTGAGGCGCAGTATCAGCCCATGCCATGGACGTTTGCTCCGCTCCTGCTGACCTCGGCCTCTTCGCCCGTGACGAAAGATGTGATGCAGGTGAGCAGCGTGTTTGCCTCGACGATAGATACCGTAGGCGGTACGCCGGATATACGTAAAGATGTGCTGCTTGCCACCTCCACCTCATCGCGTCAGACACATGCTCCGGCAGAGATAGACCTGAATACAGTACAGATTGATCCGCAACAGTTCGCGTCCGCCTATCTGCCGGTAGCCGTACGGTTGGAAGGTGAGTTTGCGTCGGTATTCAACCACCGCATGTTACCCGAGGGGCTGACGGATAGAGATCGCCGGAACAGGTCTGTCAGGACGCGTCAGTTGGTGGTAGCCTCCGGCAGCATACTGCAGAACCATTGGCAACAGGGTCAACCATTGCCAGTGGGGTATGACAGGTATTCAGGCATACAGTTCGGCAACAGGGACTTTGTCGTGAATGCCGTGCTTGATTTGGCAGACGACAACGGGCTGATAGCCTTGAGAGAAAAATCAATAGCACTGCGTCTGCTGAACGACAGACGCGCCCACCAGAGCCGGACATTGATACAAGCCGTGAGTGTCGCCTTGCCATTGCTGCTGATAGGCATATTGGCGTTGAGCGTTTGGATAAGTCGTAGAAGAAGATATATTTTGCAATGAAACGAATACTACTATACAGTTTGCTGCTCGCAGCACTGAGCCTACAGGCGCAGGACTTGCTGCCCTGGCCGACCGATACGATAGACGGAAAAGTGTATTACCGCTACACCGTGGAGAAAAGTATAGGTCTGTACAGGATAAGCAAGAATTTCGGTGTGTCGCAGGAGTCCATTCTGCAAGCTAATCCCGCGTTGCGGACACGAGGTCTGCGCTATGAGGAGGTAATATTGATTCCGACCAATCTGCCTGCTACACCCAAGGTGGTAGAACAACCTGTAACCCGCAAGGCGGCAGAACAATCAGCTATGCCCAAGGTGATAGAACACCCGGTAGCCCCCAAGGTGATAGAAGAAACAGCTACGCCAACAGTAGCAGAACACCCCCTCTCACCCAAGGAGGCAACAGTCAGCAAGCCGTTGGTGATAGAACGGTTGCTATCAGTTGAGACGGATACGGTAGAATGGCAGGACAGTACTTCGGCGATGATGACAGACAGTATGGCGTCAGAAGCTGATAGCGGGCAGGTGATGCAGTATACGGATACGGTACGGTTAGTGTATCTGTTGCCCTTGCATGCCGATCAGGCACAGCGTAATCCGACCATCGACCGATTCTACGACTTCTATGCCGGAGCATTGCTTGCCCTGAAACATCAGGAGCCGAGTCAGACAGACAGCCCGGACACCATTAGAACAACCTATTATGATGTGCGCACATACGATGTAGGCAAAACGGTGGACGTAATCAGCCAATTGGTAGACTCCAACCGTTTGGCAGATGCCGATGCTATAATCGGTCCGGCATACATGAAGCAGTTGGAGACCTTGTCCGGTTACGCCCGCGAGCATGAGATACCCGTGCTGATACCGTTCCTGCCGTCCGTGCCCGAAGTGAACAACAATCCGTATCTGCTGAAGTTCAATCCTTCGGACGAGATACAAACGCATGCAATGATGGACTATCTGGACTCCGTTCGTTCAGCAATCAACATTGTGCTGGTTGATGCGTACGCGCGGTCAGCCGACTATTCGCCCGGTATACGCATATTGCGTGACAGTATCCAATCGCGGCGCCTGCCCTGCACGCACACAACGATCCGTCAGATACTTGCCGACTCGATAGGTCCGGCGTTGAAGGACAGCGTGGAGAACATACTGCTCTTCCACTCGGAGCGATACTCCAATGTGCAACTGCTGATGCCCTACCTGTTATCCGGCAAGCGTGACAAACGTCTGACCCTGCTGAGCCAGTATGCGTGGATGGGTGAGCACGTGCTGCTGCCTCAGTTATATGCCAGTGTGTTCCGTATAACCGAGTCGGAGGCATTGGCGAAGTATGAGTCCGATTTTGCACACTATTTCGGGCATAAGTTGTCATCCGTTCAGCCGCGTTACGACCTGTTAGGTTATGATCTGACCCAATATATATTGCAGATATTGCGCTCAGGTACGCACGACAGCCTCCCGACCCGGTACGAGGGTTTGCAATCAACGATACACTTCGGTAAGATAGAGAATGGCGGATACGAAAATACACATATTGACATCCAGAAGCGTTAGTCTGCTGATAGCCGTGCTGCTGTCAGTTGTACCTGCGATAGCCCAGCCTCGGTTGGATGAGCCGGAGATGTATGTGGGTGCTTATGGCGGTGCGACAGTCTCGACGGTGTTCTTCAGCCCCAGCGTACCCGGAATGAGCGACTTGCTGAAAGTGCCGATAGGTTGGAATGCGGGGTTGATGTTTCGCTACGGCGGTCACAAAGTGTGTGCGGTGCAGGTTGAGGCGGGCTATGTGCAACGCGGTTGGCGCGAATATTCCGCCACAGGCGGCTACGACTATACGCGCACGCTGCATTACATACAAGTGCCGGTGTTGGCTCACATACATTTTGGCGGAGAGCATGCACAAGGTTTTGTGAATATAGGTCCGGATATAGCCTATTGTATCCAATCGGGACAGGTGCAGGAGTCCGGCGTGAAACAGACCACCTCGACCTACCAGTACAGGGCGATTGACCATCCGTTTGACTGGGGTGTATGCGGCGGTATAGGATTCTACGGCAAGCATCGCAGGGTAGGTGTGTTTCAGTTGGAGGTGCGTGTGCACTATAGCTTCGGCAGCCTGTACAACAACTCCAGAGTGGAGCATTTCGCCAACTCGAACACGCTGACGGCGAGCCTGAATCTTGCGTATCTATGGCAAGTAAGGTGAAAAGTGAAAGGTGAAAATATTAGGAAAAGATATATGCACGAGGAAAAGAATACATACGTTGTGCTGCGGCTGTCGTCGTTAGGCAATGTAGCCATGTTGGTGCCGGTGGTGACCCAGCTGAGCCAATCGTATCCGAACGATGAGTTCGTAGTGATGGCACTCAAGCCGTTGGCGGATTTGTTCCGCGGCTTGGCAAATGTGCGCTATGTAGAAGTCGCTCCTGAGGTGGAGCATGCGCATGGTTTGTGCCGATTGGCAAAGCAGATAAAGGCCCTGAATCCGACCAAGGTGTTTGACCTGCAAAATGATTTTCGTACGCGCCTGGTGCGCTATATGCTGCACTGCTATGTCATACCGACGCAGACGATAGATACCGATGCCCGTAACCGCAGGCAGTTGAGCCGAAAGGGGTATGAGCAAAGCACGCCGCTGAAGCCGGAAGTAGAGCATTATGCCGATACCTTCCGCAGCGGTGGTCTGGAACCGTCAGGCGATGTGCCGTTGATGCCGGCTAATCCCGCTGCCGCGGCAAAGGTGCAAGAGCTGTTCGGCAAGAAAACAGGCCGATGGATAGGTATAGCCCCGTTTGCCAAACATCTGTCGAATGTGTTGCCCTACAAGACCATGAAAGATGTGATAGCCAACTATGCGCAGCAGCCTGATACACATATCTTCCTGTTCGGTGCCGGACATGTAGAGACGGAGATGTTGCGACAGTGGGCATCGCTGTGGGACAATGTGGAGAGCGTAACCAACCAACTGTCGTTAGACGGCGAGTTGGAACTGATGCGTCAGATAGACGGCTTGCTGTGTATGGACTCCGCCAATCAGCACCTGGCCGCATTGGTAGGCTGCCCGACCCTGAGTATATGGTGCGGCACGCATCCTTACATGGGTTTTGCAGCGTGGGGAAGAGCCAATACGCAGATATTGTCGCTGCCGGTTAGTTGCCGCCCATGCTCCATCCACGGTACGGAGAAGTGTAAGTATCGAAATTTTGCGTGCAAGGCATTGACGCCCGAAATGATAATTGAGCGATTTGACAAAACACTGAACATCCAATAGATATGACAAGAATAATAGCATTAGCCAATCAGAAGGGCGGAGTAGGTAAGACCACGACCGCCATCAACCTGTCAGCCGCATTGGCAGCAGCAGGGTATCGCGTGCTGCTGGTGGATGCTGATCCTCAGGCAAATGCCTCGTCAGGATTAGGCATAGACATACGTGAGCTGGAGGCATCGATATACGAATGTCTGGTAAACAATATCAATCCGCAAGATGCCGTGATAGATACGGATGTGGATAATCTGGACCTTATCCCCTCCCACATCGATCTGGTAGGTGCAGAGATAGAGATGCTGAATCTGCCCGACAGGGAGCAACTGCTCAAGCGTGTGCTGCAACCCCTGCAGGGAGATTATGATTATATATTGATCGATTGTTCGCCGTCGTTAGGCTTGATAACCGTGAATGCATTGACAGCTGCCGATAGTGTGATTATCCCTGTGCAGTGCGAGTTCTTTGCGTTGGAGGGTATAGCCAAGTTGCTGAACACAATCAAGATTATCAAATCGCAGCTCAATCCCGGACTGCGTATAATGGGTTTTGTGCTGACGATGTATGACAACCGTCTGCGCCTGAGCAACCAAGTGCTGGAGGAGGTAAGGCGTCACTTTGGTGACCTCGTGTTCAAGACCGTGATAGGGCGAAACGTACGTCTGTCGGAAGCCCCCAGTCATGGTCAGACGATTTTGGCCTACGACCCGAAATCCAAAGGTGCATTAGCGTACACCGAATTGGCGAAGGAAGTGACGGGGAGGTAGATTGAAAGAATTAGAGAGTAGAAAGTTGAAAGTATAGAGTGATATGAAGAAGACCACAGGTTTAGGCAGAGGATTAGATGCCCTGATAGACACCTCGCATGTGACGACCGGCAAGGCCAGCCGTATATCAGAGATCCCGTTGGATGAGATTGTAGCCAATCCCAACCAGCCTCGTCGCACATTCGATGAAGAGGCGTTGCAGGAGTTAGCCGACTCGATACGTGAGCATGGCGTAATCTCTCCCATCACGCTGAAGCAGAACGATGACGGGACCTATATGATCATAGCCGGTGAGCGCCGTTACCGTGCCGCCAAGATGGCAGGGCTGTATGATATACCTGCGTACGTCCGTACAGCCAAAGACGAACAGGTGATGGAGTGGGCGTTGGTTGAGAATATCCAACGCGAGAATCTGGATGCCATAGAGATAGCCTTGGCCTACCAGCGCCTGATGGACGATTATGACCTGACACAGGAGCACTTGGCCGAGCGTGTGGGAAAGAAACGTGCAACCGTAGCGAACTACCTTCGCCTGCTGAAGTTGCCCGCCGAGATACAAATGGGAATCAAGGAGCGCAAACTGGATATGGGGCATGCCCGCGCGATATTAGGCAGTTCGTCGCCCGAACAGCAGTTGTCACTCTATCGCCGCATCCTTGCCGAAGGGTTGAGCGTGCGCCGTGTTGAGGAACTGGTGAATGTAGGTCAGGCGACATCCCCTACGCCCCGTCAGCCGCGTAAGAATGCCCGTTCGGCATATCCGGCTCAGCAGATGTGGCTTGAGCAGCGCTTGCAACATGCGGTGAAAGTAAGCGAGGGAAAGATAACGATAGCCTTCAAGACGGAGGACGAACTGAACAGCATAATAGAACAATTACGATAATTCAGCTTGCGCGTTGTACGGTACATACTATTGCTGTTGGTGCTAACTATGCCGCTAATGGTGTGTGGGCAGGAGAATGACAATTTTGCCTTCAAACCTGATTCGGTACGTTTGGTAGATGCCTCACAGCTGGCGGTGGATACCTTACCACAAGTGTCCTGGCGCCCCGATCCGCTGCGTGCGGTATGGCTGGGTGCCATCTTTCCCGGTTTGGG
>JAFSPC010000118.1 GCA_017443075.1 Paludibacteraceae bacterium | reverse complement strand
TATCTCGGCATGATAGCCGACATTATGCATCCGGGACTGATCAATATCATCAGTCAGGGTGCCCAATATGGAGAAGTGATGATCGGGTTGTTTACCGACAAAGCGATAGCCACTCATAAGCGTTTGCCGTATTTGACCTATGAGCAACGCAAAAATGTAGTGGAAAATATCAAGGGTGTGTCACAAGTAGTTCCGCAAGATGACTGGAGTTACGTTCCCAATCTGAAGAAATACCATCCGGACTACATCATCCATGGTGATGATTGGAAAGAAGGTCCCAACAAATATCTTCGTGATGAAGTATTTCAAGTGATGAAAGAGTTGGGCGGAGAAGTGATAGAAATTCCCTACACTCAGGGCATATCCTCATCGGGTTTGGCAGGTGAGTTTGCCAAGATGGGTACTACTCCGCAGGCTCGAATGAAAACTCTCCGCAGGTTGATAACCGCCAAGCCTATTGTGCGCGTACTGGAGAGTCACAGCGGCTTGACGGGATTGATAATAGAAAACACAGTGGTTCAGAAAGGCAATCGGAGTCTGGAGTTTGATGCCATGTGGGCATCTTCGCTCACCGACTCGACGAGTAAAGGAAAACCTGATATAGAAGCCGTGGATTTGACAACTCGTTTGCACGACTTGAATGATACGCTTGAGGTGACAACCAAACCTGTGATATTTGACGGTGATACAGGCGGCAAGCCCGAGCATTTTCCGTTTATGGTACGCACGCTTGAGCGTCTGGGTATATCTGCTGTAATAATAGAAGACAAAATCGGATTGAAACAGAACTCGCTGTTCGGGACAGAAGCCCGACAGACGCAAGATACTATAGATGGCTTTTGCGACAAGATACATGCAGGCAAGCAAGCGCAGATAACCAATGACTTTATGGTAATAGCGCGCATAGAGTCTCTAATCGCGGGCAAGCCTGTAGAAGACGCACTGGAGCGGGGGTTGGCGTATGTATCAGCAGGCGCAGACGGCATAATGATACACTCTCGCAACAAGGATGGAGAAGATATACACGAGTTCTGCACTCGTTTCAGGGAGAAAGACCGCCATACACCAATAGTGGTTGTACCGACGACGTTCAATCAAATAACGGAAGAAGAGTTTGCTTCATGGGGTGTGAATATCGTCATTTATGCCAACCACATGCTCCGTTCGGCATATCCAGCAATGGTGCATTGCGCTGAGACGATACTGGAACACGGTCGATGCAAAGAAGCCAGCGAAGAGTATTGTATGCCGATAAAGGATATACTAACCCTTATTCCCGGAACCAAACAATGATAGCTCCAAAGGATTTTATAGAAACGCTGAGTGCAGGTGGCGTGGAGTTTTATGCCGGTGTGCCGGATTCGCTGCTCAAGAACCTTTGCGCGTACATAACCGATAGCATGCCTCGCGAGCAAAACATCATAGCCGCGAACGAGGGAAATGCCGTCGGTCTTGCCGCCGGTTATCATCTGGCGACCGGCAAGGTAGGGTGCGTGTATATGCAGAACTCCGGTGAGGGTAATGCCATAAATCCTCTGTTATCGTTGATGGATGCGGATGTGTATAGTATTCCCCTGTTGCTGATTATCGGTTGGCGTGGCGAACCCGGGGTGCATGACGAGCCTCAGCACGTCAAGCAAGGCAAAGTGACACTCTCGCTGCTTGAGGCTATGGGCATACCTTATAGTGTGTTGGATGCGAATTGGCATACCCAAGTAAGCGACGCGCTGCAAACAATACGTTCGACACACGGCATTTATGCGCTGATTGTGCGCAAAGGGACATTTTCCGATTACGCGCTGCACAACAGCGTATCTCACGATTGGTCAATGTCACGTGAAGAAGCAATCAAAATGGTGGTAGATAATCTGCGTGCTGACGATGTTGTCGTATCAACGACCGGCATGATCAGTCGTGAGTTATTTGAGTATCGTGAAGCCAAAAGTCAAGGTCATTCGCATGATTTTCTGACCGTAGGCTCGATGGGGCATGCTTCGCAGATAGCATTAGGCATAGCCCTGCAAAAACCAGACCGGCGCGTTGTAGTGTTTGACGGTGACGGAGCATTGCTGATGCACATGGGCGGTATGGCAGTCATAGGTGACTACAATCCTGCGAACCTTGTACATATAGTATTCAACAACGGTGCTCATGACTCCGTTGGCGGGCAACCTACCGTGGGACAGAAGATAGATGTTGAGGCAATAGCCAAAGCGGTTGGGTATGCAGATGTGCAGACCGCAGACAGCAGAGAATCGCTATTGTGTTGCTTGAATCATGTTAACCAAATGGTGGCATCCGGTGTATCGTTGATAAACGTGAATGTGCGCAAAGGCAGCCGTAGGGATTTGGGGCGTCCGACGACCACGCCAGAGGAAAACAAAGAAGCACTAATGATAGAATTGCAGAAATGAAAATAAAAAGAAATATCCTATTGAATCCGGGTCCGTCCACCACGACCGACACCGTGAAACTGGCACAGGTAGTGCCGGATATTTGTCCGCGTGAGAAAGAGTTTGCCGGTCTGATGAAAGGCTTACGCCGTGACTTGCTGAAAGTAGCTCATGCCCCTGCTGACGAATATACGGCTGTGCTGTTTTGCGGATCAGGTACTATAAATATAGATATATGCATTAACTCGCTGCTGCCTGCGGACAAGAAAGT
>JAFSPC010000117.1 GCA_017443075.1 Paludibacteraceae bacterium | reverse complement strand
GGTGGAATGCTGTGCAACTGCCTACGAACATACCAACTATAACCGAAGCGAACACATTCGTTATCACCAATGCACCATACAATGCCTCCACATCTGTATCTGACAACACTGCAGCCATTCAGGCAGCACTGGATGACGCAGCCGCTGCCGGAGGAGGCATGGTGATTATTCCTGCCGGCGAGTACCTGAGCAGCTATCTGACCATCGGTTCGAATACCATTCTGCACCTAAGCGCGAATGCTACGCTGAAGATGATGCCAATCACATCCTTTGAAACAGATAACAACGGCTATCACAAAATGGCGAACCCCTTCATCACCGGCAAAAACAAAGCATCTGACATTGTGATAGAGGGCGAGAGCCGCAGCACATCGATCATTGACGGGCAAGGAGCCCTATGGTGGGACGAGGTAGAAGCAGCGAAGTCCGCGAAGAAAAGCACTACACGCGCGGCGTTGATTCGCTTCTGGCAAGGCAATAGGTATCTATTCCGTAATTTCCGTATTCAGAATGCACCGAACACGAATATCACCATCGGCCGCAGCGGCAATGGGGCACACGCGACGGCACATGATATAACCATCAGCAACCCCGCATCTACGGATAGTGATCCGTCGCATAACACCGATGGTTTTCCTATATGGACGCAGTACGTCAACATCTACGACTGCGAGATTGACACGGGTGACGACAACATCGTCTGCGACCAAGATGCGCAATATGTGCACGTATGGCATTGCGACCTGAAGGCAGGGCACGGTGCCTCGTTCGGCAGTTATACGACAAACATGCACGACATCATATACGAAGATTTGACCTTCACGGGCACCGATGCAGGTTTTCGCCTCAAGTCAAACAACGGACGTAGCGGTGATGTGTATAACCTCACCTTCCGCAACTGCACCATGACGAATGTGGCGAACCCGATTAGTATCACCTGCTGGTACGACAGTTTGCCTGCAAGTCCTGCCTATATAGACGCCCACCCTGATGCATTGACGGATAAGACGCCTGCCTTCCACGACATACTGATCCAAAACGTAACCGTCAGCGGTGACACTCAGTACAAGACCGGTAGTGCCGAACCGGACAAGGACCGTAAGTACTATGGCATCTTCATCTATGGTCGCCCTGAAAGTTATGTACGCGATGTGACCTTCGACAATGTACAACTCACGCACAGCAAGGGACTCAAGCTCAACTTCTGCTCAGGCATAACGTTCAAGGACTGCTCCATCACCGTACATAACACCAACAAGACAGCCAAGAACGGCTCTTCTACCGAAGAAGCGCTGCCCACCGCACTGATTGAACAACAATACAAAGGCTCCTATACATGGAACGGGCAAAGCGAACAACTACCGCCTGCTGTACTGAGTTGGAACATGGGCGATAATGGCGCAGAAGCCACAGCAGCCAACGTCATAACCGGCGCAACCGGCAGTGCGGCAGAGGGCTATACGATAGCTATCACAGGTAATACAGCCAAGAACTGGACTGCCGGTAACGGCTCTATCACCTACAATGGCATAGCGTACAAGACGCTGAAGAACTCCAACGGAGCACAGAACACCGTCACGCTGCCCACAGGCAAGAAGGCAAGCAAGATAATGTTCTACGCCACAACAAATAACAAAGATGATAACACCAAGGGCGTTCTAACTGAACTGAATGGAGTACAATGCAATGACGAAGTAAGCTCCCTGATGGACTACAACAACCCCACATGTATCAGCAAGACATTTGCTGCCCCAGTCAGTACGTTTACGTTTACATTCGGGACAAAACAAGTCTGCTTTATAGCAGTCATCACCTTGGCAAAGGATGCATACACAGAGGCGGAAGCCATCAATGTGCAGCAGTCTGCCGTCAGCGTACAGAAAGTGGTACACGACGGACAACTGGTGATTATTCGCCAAGGGAAAGAGTACAATGTAATGGGACGGAGGATGAACTAAGACGTGATCACGTCATCACGTCATCACGACATCACGAAAAAATAATTACAATGAAGAAAATTATAGCATTACTAATGATTATATGTCAGTTGTCAGCAGTCCATTCGGCTGTGACAGATTTGACATGGTATCAGGTCTGCATGGGGCAGATGCCTGCTGAGTGGTACGGCTCGGCAGAAGCACAGCAGATAGCCGACATTGTCATCGCAGTGCAGAAGACCAACGGTGGCTGGATGAAAAATGACCAGTTACACAAGTTGTCGTCATCCGAGTACCAACGCCTGTTAAACGAAAAGAGCGGACGCTCATGTCTGGACAACGTGGCTACCACCCAAGAGATGCGCTTTCTGGCTAAGGTGTGGAAAGCCACCGGCAATGATACCTATCGTCAGGCATTCCTGCGTGGGCTGCAAATGATTCAGACGTCACAGAAGGGGTGCGGCGGCTGGAGCCAGTATGTGCCTCTGAGTAATGACAACGGCTACCAAGACTATGTAACCTTCAACGATGACCTGATGGTCAACGTGCTGAATCTGCTGCGCGACATCTATCATAACCAAGGTGATTTTGCCGGCATCGTTGATGCAGACGCCCGCACATGGTGCGAGCAGGCTTTCGCACGCGGCGTGCAATGCATATTGGATTGTCAGGTGGTGATTGACGGCACATATAGCGCGTGGTGCGCGCAGCACGACACCGTGCCCCCCTATCTGCCTACCGAAGGCCGTCCGCACGAGCTGCCCTCCATCAGCGGTTACGAATCGGCTAACCTACTGTCGTTCCTCATGACAATTGATGAGCCGTCCGATGAACTCAAACAACGCATAACAGCTGCCGTCACATGGCTGGATAGCCACAAGATTCCGAACCACGCCGTAGAAGATTACACCAATGCAGCCGGACAAAAAGACAGACGAATCATTGAAAAAACAGGCACCCACCTTTGGGCACGATTCATACAGATAGGCGGCAACACAGGTACAGAGGTATATAACAAGCTATTCCACAAACTCAAGCAACGCGGCAAGAAACGCAGCTATACCTACAAGGGGGTGACGTACACCTACACCGAAGAGGAACTGGCACGCGC
>JAFSPC010000116.1 GCA_017443075.1 Paludibacteraceae bacterium | reverse complement strand
TCCTGCAGGTCAGCAGGCTTGCAGCCGAGCTCTACGAGGCGGTTGAGTACCTCCTCGGCCTCGTCCCACTCTTCCTCTGCTTCCTCTTTCCACTTGTCAGCGAGTTTGTTCCAACCGTTCAGACGGTCGTACGCCGAGAATGCGAAATGTTGCTTACTGTTTCCAAACCATACTGCGCCCAGATATGCTAGGCCTTTCAATGCTTCTTCTTTATTCATACTATTTGTATTTAAAAAGTTAATTATAAAAGTTTCAAGATTTCAGCCTCGATATCTTCTGGTTTGGTGGTAGGAGCGAAACGTCCTACTACTTTACCCTCGCGGTCAACGAGGAACTTGGTGAAGTTCCAGCGGATGTCGTTCTCTTTCTTGAAGGTCTTGCTGATGCCTTTGAGCATCGTAGCGGTAGCTTTGGCTTTCAGACCCTCGTATTTCTCCTCCGGTCCGTTCTCCTTGAGGAAGGTGAATACCTGGCTCTCGTTCTCTCCGTTCACCTCAATCTTCGCGAACTGTGGGAAAGATACTTTGTATTTGAGCTGGCAGAAGGAAACAATCTCTTCCTCTGTGCCCGGAGCCTGCTGCCCGAACTGGTTGCAAGGGAAATCGAGAATCACCAGACCCTTCTCCTGGTATTTCTTATAGAGGTTCTCAAGTGCCTCGTACTGTGGCGTGAATCCGCAACCTGTAGCTGTATTCACTACCAAAAGGACTTTTCCTTTGTACTCAGCCAGCGAAACCGGCTGCTTCTTGGTGTCAAGCACCGTAAAATCATAAATTGCCATAGTTTTATCTTTTTTATTGTTATTTCCAATTGCACATGCCGGCAGACACATCGACAGTATCATTACCAGCCCGAGTAGACCCTTTACTCCAATTCCTAATTTTCTATTCATAGTTGTTTGCTAATTATGCCACTTCAAATAAATGCTACCTGTTCTTCTTGTCGTTCGCGATACAAAGGTACAAAATATTTTTTAATATCGCAAACGATATAGCATAAATCAGTGCATTTTTATAATAATTGGCAATCAAATCGTAAAATCTAACACCTTTTTTCTTTGTCTTCCGCTCCGGCAAATGGCACTTGTGCAATTACAGTTGGCGCAGGATAGCCACACACTCTTCGACCGTTTGTGCATCGTTGAGCCGGCTGTCGATGGGGCACTGCCCCGAGCGGTCGCGGTTAAGAATCATCGGCACCTCCTCGGCAGCCACAACCTTGACGCCTGCTTGCTGCAGCATCTCTCGCGCGGGTGTACATATAAGATTGGTGTATACGGCTTTCACCCCGCCGCTGATCATCAGTGCGGCTGCAGCCTTGCCGATCATCTTGTCAGCAACCACAGCCCCGTGCAGTCGGTCGGGGTGCTCAGCAAGCAGCGCCAGCAGGTCCTGTACGCCTCGGTTGTCGTGAGTGGTGGTTACGCCCTTGTTGCGCACGAGCAGACTCAGGTTGTTCGTGTTCAGCAGACTGAGCATATCCGCTCCGTCGATGCTTACAAGTTCGTATTGGCGGCTACCCAGACCAATCTTGGCAGCGTGCTCGATGGTGTGAATGCCATGGCGCGAATTGATCCGCTCGATGAGTGCGGCTGCATTATCGCCATCCTTTGACGGGTAGTTGAACACCAGATCTACGCATGCCTGATCCAGCGCTACGGGGTCAAGCGAAGCGAGGATGCCAATGTCGTCCATCTCCGGTGCAGCAGGGTGACTGTCGCAGTCGCAATCCACTGACAGGTTGTTCACCACATTAATATAAAGAATCCGCTCGCCGTTACCGAAATAGTTGTGTACGGCCTGTGCGGCGGCTGCCATCGACTCAAGAAACCCATCCTGATTATCGGTATGAAGCCATGTCTTGATGGTGCTCTCGGTGATACCTGCGGAATGGATATACGCCTTGCCTGCGGCTGAGGCAACGCCGATCGACTGATTCTTGAGCACACCGCCAAAGCCGCCCATAGCGTGGCCCTTGAAGTGCGCAAGGTTGATCATAAAATCGTAGTTCTTCAGGTGCGTGCCAACACGGTCGTAGTGGATCCATGTGCTGTCCTGTACGGGGATGGTAAAATCCCCTTCTTCGTCCATCAGATCCACCTTGGCTATATCCAGAAATCCGTGGTCGCGGATGGTCTGCCAGTGCTCTTTCGTGGAGTTGCGCTTACCCGGGTAGGCTGTGTTGCACTCCACTATTGTGCCGTTTACCTGATGTACGAGCTGGCTGATCAGTTCGGGCTTGAGATAGTTGTGTCCGCCAGCCTCGCCGGTGGATATCTTCACCGCTACGCGCCCTTCTGCCGGACGCCCCAACGCCTCATAGATACGTACGAGCGATGCAGGCGATATATCCTGCGTCATGTAGACAACAGCAGTCTTCTGATCGGTGATCTCTGATTGCTCGCTGCTGTTTGCTTGCTGTTGTTTGCTGTGGCAGCCTGTTAGCAATATCAGCAGTGCTGCCATACATAGTTGTGATTTCATATAGTTGCAGATTTTAGTGATGAATATATTTTGCTTATAGTGAATAATTTGCATTAGAATGTCCAGTTCAGTCCGCCCATCAGCGTAGTGCGAGGCATCGGAAAACCGGCATTGATCTCATACTCCTGCCCGAGCAGGTTATCCGCCTTGATGTTCGCCCATAACCCTTTCCAGATGCGCACTGCAGCGTGTGCGTTCCACAAGGCGTAGTTTTGCTTCTGTGCTGTTGTGGTGGCTGATGCGAGTTGGGTATATAAGCCGTGAATGTACTGCAGGCTTGTGGCTACGCGGAAACGTTCGTGGTGGTAGCCTATACCTGCGTACAGCTTATGCTCAGGTGCAGCCAGCACGGGATTGGCTGCGTACAGGTAGCTGTAGTTGGCGTCCACGTGCAGTCCGCGCCAGATGGTGTAGCCTATCTCCACTTCGCAGCCGGTGTTACGCAACTCACCTGTGTTCACATTCACCGGACGCCCATCTACAGGCCGCGTCTCTATCATGTTCTTGGCGTGCAGGTAATAGACGTTTGCCCCCAGTCTGAGTCTGCCTTGCAGCAGCGATTGGCGGTAGCTGAGCTCATAGTTCCACAGACTCTCAGGCTCCAGATTGGCATTGGCAGGCTTGTACATATACAGTTCGCGCAGGGTAGGGTTGCGAAATCCGCGACTGACCAATGCTTTGATCTGTGCATCCCTGGGCAGGATGAACGATAGTCCTCCCTGCGGGATCACCTGTGGCTTGGTCGGGCACACTGATAGCCAATCGATACGAACTCCGGCATCCAGCGAGAACCACGACACTACCCACTGACGAAAATCCACGTAGCCGGCAATGTTGTATTGCGTCCGTCTGACCAGATCGGTCGTGCTCTTGTCAGAGAGTGCCTCGTTCCATGCGTGCCCGCCAAAGTGCTGGTAATCGAAGCCGAACGTGGTGCGGTTGCCTCGGAAGAACTCCACACTCTGGTAGGCACTCAGACCGGTCATCAAATCGGTGTGGTAATAAGTCTGTGCGGGTGGGGTGGCACCGAATGCATACCCGTCATATATCTTATGCTTGCCGCCGTTGTAGTACGCGCGCAGGGCACCTGAGGTGGGAAAGCGCGTGTCGGTATATTCGTTATCCACGGATAGGGAAGCCATGCCGCGCAGGATATGCATGTCGTTGTCTTCAAGCGGTGCACTCACCGTGCCCGGGTTGGAGGAGTTGAAGTATGCAATGTTCCCCATAGCATTGATGCGCCAGTGTTCGCTTAACTCGTAGCCCAAACGCAGGAAGCCGTTGTATTCGTCAAAATCCATATTCCTCCGATGGCCGTCCGTACGCAGGTAGTTGAACCCTACCGCCGAGCTGAACTTGCCGCGTTTCACCTGATTCGTCACCCCGGCATCCAGACTGTAGTACGAGCCGTATTGCAGGTGCAGGTTGGTCAGAATGGTGTCATGCTTGGGCTGCTTTGTCACGATGTTCACCACGCCCCCCATGGCATTACTGCCATAGTACATTGATGCCGGACCGCGCACCACCTCGACGTGGTCGGCAAGCATCGTCTGATAGTTGTCCGATATAGGATGGCCATAGATGCCAGCGTACTGTGGCAACCCGTCTATCAGCACCAGTATGTCCGTGTTGGGCGCACCTCCTATACCGCGGATCTTGATCCCTCCGCTGCCGCCGGAGCTTACACCATAGCCTATAATTCCGCGTTGGGTGACGAACAGCCCGGGCACATGCTCGGTCAGTGTAGGTAAGATGTTCGCCTCGTGGCGCTCAGTCAGTTGCTCTTCGTTCACTACGTTTACCGTCATCGGTAGCAGCCGAGGATCGGTATTGGCGCGTGTGCCGGTGGCTACGACCTCTTGCAGGTTGACTGTTCGTAGTGAGTCCGTAGCCGGCGTGTGTACGTGTGATTGCTGTTGTGCCATTGCCTGTGCCGAAAAGATACAAATTGCGCACAGGCATGTGAAGAATACGCTATTGTTCATCTTTCAGTTGTGTGTAACGTTTTACCAGTCGTTCGTGATTGACAAATCCGTAGATGGCAACGAGTAGTGCTCCAGCGAGGTCGAGAATGAGATCTTGCATTGAATCGGCAAGGGCTGCGTGTCCGCACAACGGCTCATCGTCAGCTGTGAAGATCGAACCCGTCGTGGTTGCCATGAATTGTTGGGTGTTCGTACCCATCAGGCTGTCGTATGAGTACTCCATTATCTCCCAGCATGCTCCCAACCCCAGCGAAAACATAACTACAAACAAGCATAAGAACCACTTGTTGAGGTAGATATATTTGTCATCGTCCGCCATGATTACGTGTATGAGCCACAGCGCAATCATTGATAGCAACACACCGCTCTCGGCATGCAGAAGCATATCCCACCACGGAAAGCGCCCGTAGAAATCCAAGCCATCGCCCATGATCAGCGAACCGAAGCTGAAGAATACGATCACAACCGTCAGTATCCATGGCACCTCAATCTGCCAACGGCGCTTGAGCAGAAGCGGAATCTGCATGATGGCTAACATCGTCACGTATTGCAGAGCGCGGAAAAAGATTTCGTTGGCAGGCTTATCCAGATATATCAGGCGCACTACGGCTACAACAGCCATAGCGGCTATTAGCCACGAAACGATCGTATTCAGCCGGTGTAGGTGGGATTGATTCATAGGCGATGTTGATTAGAAACTTTTCTGTACACCAAATTTGATGCCGTACAATCCAGGCGTGAACTGGTTGTTGAGCAGGTTACGCAACTTGCCGGAGAAGATGATTACATCATGTACATGCTCGTTGTACTTGTGCCCATCCAGCGGATCGGTATAGCATTGTGTAGTGCCGCTATAGCCGAAACTGATGATGGAGAAGAATAGCTGTAGGGTACTCTTCTTGTTGAACTGATAGGTGATCACCGGAGAAATCTGTGCGCCATACGTAATGGTGTGCTGCAAACCGTAAAAATCAGTTCCTTTAGTCTCTTCGTCATTCAGTCGGGGGTATTGCATGCCGGCGAATGCGTGCGCCTCAACCCAGATACCTACTTTGTCGTTGAACAAGGTCTTGAGCCGATATCTGCCGTACGGCATTACCTCCCACGACCCTTGGCGGACGCGTATGTTCTTATATGTTTCTGTCCCGCTGCTTGTTTCTGTTGCGTAAGCAATGTTAGCGTCTTGATAACCACCACTCAATCGCACGCCTACGTGCAGACGCTCCTTTACACGCCAACCTATCTCAGGCGTCACACTGATCGACCAGCCGTTTTCCTTCCTGTCCGAACGTGAGTCGTTGTGATAGTAGATGTCAAAGTTGTAACCGTAAAAGAGTTTTTGTTTCCACAACGGCAATTGTTCTGCAGGTGCAGCCGCCGCTGTGGTATCTTGAGCCTCTACCGGCTCTTTCGATTCACCGGCTATAGCGGCTACAGATGCCAGACCTTCGCCGATGTGATCGTTTTGTGCCACGCATACGCTTGCAGTCAGTAGGAGCAACAAAGCGGTAAGAAGAATAGTTTTTCTCATAGTTTTATTGTTTTTGTGAGTACCCTTAAAATAAAGATGTTTTCAGAAGTACCCTATTGTAAGTTACTTGCAAAGAACTCTGCCAATTTATCCCACGGAATATGATTTTTCGTCTCGCCCGTACCTGCTGCACCGGTAAATCCGCCGTCATACAGGTCGCAATGCGAGGCACCGGGGATGATCAGCAGTTGCTTGTTCTCCGGTACGGGGTTCGGTGCAACCACGGCTTTATAGCCCTCTGCCCTGCCGTCCACCATGTAGTGGTACGCAGCCTCGCCGAAATAGCGGCTATGCGCTTTCTCGCCGTGCATAATCAGTACCGCCGAACGGATCTCGTTGATGTAATAGAGGAACCGGCTGTTGGCGAACGCCTGTGTGCCGATGACACGCCAGCCGTCGTTGGAGTTTCCGCTGCGTGCATGGTAGCCGCGGGCGGTCTTGTAATAGTCGTGGTAGTCCCTGACGAATTGTGGTGCATCGACCGGCAGCGGGTCAACCACACCGCCTGCCATCGCTGCAGGGTCTGCAAGACGCTGTGCGGCAATTGCCTGACGTGCCTCGTGACGTGCCTGTTCGCTGTCGGCTGAATCGAAATAGCCGTTACCACTGACGCGTGTCATGTCGTACATCGTGGAAGCCACCGTAGCCTTGATACGCGGGTCGGCAGCCGCTGCGTTGAGGGCAATGCCACCCCAACCGCAGATGCCGATGATACCTATGCGCCCGGCATCTACTTCGGGCAACAGGCTCAGGTAATCGACTGCTGCCAAGAAATCCTCTGTGTTGATGTCCGGCGATGCCGTTCTGCGCGGTTCGCCCGAACTCTCGCCTGTGAAAGAAGGGTCAAATGCCAGAGCGATAAATCCGCGCTCTGCCATCTTCATGGCATACAATCCACTCGACTGCTCTTTTGTCGCGCCAAACGGTCCGGACACTGCTATAGCAGCGTAGTTGTGATTTGACATTTGAGATTTGTCATTTGCCTTTGGCGCGTAAAGATCGGCTGCAAGGGTGATGCCGTACTGGTTGGCGAACGTCACCTTCTTCTGACTCACTTTTTCGTTCAACGGGAACACTTTGTCCCAAGTATCATTAGCCATTTCTGTTTTTTTGTGTGTGTTCGATTTCTTATCTGACCGGCATCCTTCCGCCTGCCGGTTGTTGTTTGCACACGCGGCAAAAGTCAATGCCGCCAATGCAAAGGTGAAGATTTTTCTCATACGTTCTTGCCCATTTCGTATGCCTCTTGCAGTTTTGGGTGACCGGTTATCTCGCGTGGGTCGTTCACGCTGCCGCAGAACAGATGCCCTTTCAGACTGCATCTCTCATAGCAGTCAATCCAGCCTTGCAGACCGCTCTCTGCGCGTTCCGGCACAAATGATTCATCCTCGGCTGCCGTGGTCAGCAGATAGATGTCGCGGAACTTGTAATCCTTCGGGTACATCGCGTTCATGCGGTCAATTAGGGTCTTCATCTGGCCCGACATCTCGTAGTAGTAGATTGGTGTTGCCCAGCAAATGACATCTGCCTGTAGCACGCTGTCCATGATGGCAGGCACATCGTCTTTGAAGACGCACGCGCCGGTCTGCTGGCATTTGAGGCAACCGATACAAAACTTGATTTCCTTGCCGCGCAGACTGATTAACTCCACCTCATGCCCTGCGGCTCTGGCACCATCGGCAAACCGCTCTGCCATGGCATGACTATTCGACCCGGGACGCAGACTTGTGGAGAGTATTACTATTTTTTTCATTGCTATGTATAAAGTTTTTTTGTTTTGTCTTTCCTCAGTGGTGCATTATGCGTGTCTTGGCGATGTAATGTGTGTGTTGTTTCTTTCTACAGGATGTTACTCTCCGCTAAGCGAGATTGTGCCCTTCTGCCGCATTTTTGTGTATTTGCGCCAGACTTTATCGGGGTTTTATCGGGGGTATGTCATTGTTAAGTCCATCTTTTTCCCTTTTTCCCTCCTTATTTTTTCATCGCCTGACACCAACTCACGAAGTACCTCACACCGGCTATCGAGAGAGCTGTGCCCAAGCCCGGGTAGAACCCTGCAAAGAACTCCTGCGGCATACCGGGTATGAACTTCAGGCTGATACCCAGGCCCATCATAAAGAATATCAATATGTACCCGCGCAGGTCAAAAAAGGCAAACAACGACTTCTTTCGCTCAGGGAATGTGAGAATCCGTGCCGTGTACCGCCTGACGAAATTATTGAACATCAGCGAGAAACTGATTGCCACTGCCACGGCTGCCGTTATCAACCACCCGGTACGTTCCGGATGCACCATCTGCACCTCTCTTAGCGCACGAAGGCCGGTTAGCAGAATCTTCACGCCCGGACCAAGCCAGCACAATACTTGCATGAGCAACAGGTGCTCACGGTTAACAGGTAAAATACGATCGGTATGCATAGTTTTCATTTTGCAAAGTTACAAAAATTAATCCGCATTTGCAAGCCTTGCAAGAAAAAATAATGCATATTTGCAAATATTGCAAAGAAAATTTGCAATTTTAATATTTTTTTTGTATCTTTGCTACGGAAAAGTGTGCTTGCTTCTGACGTTGGGCGAAGTAACCGCTTTACAACCAAATCATAAATTATTTGTCGAAGAAATTCTATCTGAATACATGTCAAAACTATCCATTTTATTTAATCGCTTGGCAATCGTAGTCATTGCCATGTTTTCTTTGTTTTTCATGCCGCAGCAGCTTCGTGCCAACGATTATCTTGAAGTCGGTAGTCACTATAGTGCCATGAGCATGGGGAACGGCGTGATGCGTTTCACTATCCCCGTTTGGGTATACGGTAGCTACAACGACTACTATCTATGGGGCTCTGACGACGCCCAGGATAACAACGATAGCTACCTCTTCTGGAGCGAGCATGATTATGCAGGACGTGGCGGAGCGGATGTACACCGCTTTGTGTCTGTTCGGGGCGAACGCAAGGGAAGAAACGATGGCGATAATAGCGATGGCGAAGGCTATATCCGTGTGCATGCCGGAGGGGGAACAGTCATCGTCAACTCGACCTACGACGGGGTAAAAGTTACCGTGACGGAAAGTGACGGATGGAAAAAACTCAAACTCAAGCGCAAAAACGATGATGACCACAAGCGCATTACCTATTTTGAGTTTGACTGGTATCCCCCGGTCTCGCTTGCCAATCAAGTGTTTTATTGGGGCGTGAGTGCGAATATCTACAAGAAATCCAGTGGCGAATCGTCCTATCTCAAGTGGTGGACTAAACCCGAGCGCTATACGGGAGGCAATATGCCGCAATCACCCCAACTCCTGCAGCCGTACTTCTATGCTATCAATAGCGAGCAAGGCGAACCCGGTCGTGCTGCTATGCAGTATGCTGTTTATCAGGAGCCTATCAGTTACACTACCTCTTTCAATACGCAGGCGGTGACCACCACCGAACGCAGCGGCACACTGTTTGTCTCAACTGCCGATACCGTACGCACGGAATTCAAGGCTTCGTTTAATGTCTATGTCAACAAAGAGGCACAGCAGACGGCTGTTTTGCAGACGAACACCGTGAACATCCCCGCATATCACAAGCCCTACGACCTGAAGGCTGTAGAGGTGCTGGATGACAAACAGAGCGTTACCGGCCAAGTCAACCTCAGTTGGAACATCCATACGCCTAAGGCGGAAGATCTTGTGCCCAGCGATGTGTTCGAGGTGCAACGTGCCGTCACCAGCGATTTTGCCAACGCGCAAACGATAGCCATTGTGCCCTATTCGCCGGACTCTACGACGTATCATCTGACGGATGATCCCTCGGCCGTGCTACGCGACTCGGCGGTGGTTAAGCAAGGCGAAAAAGTGCAGTACAGCGCCAATGACCTGATGGTTACGGATGCTAATGGCGACAAACTTGCTATCGTCAATGCGACCCTTTATGCCGACAAAGTGCTTGCTGCCGGCCAACCTCTCTATTACAGGATGCGCCGTGCTTCGTCGGCGGTGTGGAATTGGAGTCAGCCCTACGCCCTCTCCACCTCACTCATGAAGGAAGGTTATCTGGCGCCGCTTGCTCCAACGCAAGATAACTATGTTAAGGATGCCGATTTTGATACGAACAGAAAAGTGCATTTCTACCTCAAGTTGGACAACAGGCAAGTAACGCAGCAGATTCCGCCTAAGGAGGAGTGCCGGCTGGAATATACTGTCCAAAGTACTGCCTCGGGGTCGCCGCTTACCAGCGAACAGGTAGCGGTCTTGAAGACCCGTCTTACCGATGAGTTGTACACCAAGTTGCGTGAACGCCTCACGCCGTTATCCAACGCACGCTGCAATTGGGATAAGAATGCCAACCTCGTACTCATTCGCACGATTGTAGAAACGGGTGAGACCTTCGAATTCTTCGTGCCGCACGATAGTATCGTTCGTCAGGGCGACGGCTCATGGCAGGCACATGTCACCGATGTGGCGGATCGCATGTGTGTGCATTACAAGTATGCCGTGCGGATTGATCAATCGGGTTCGGTTCTCAAACTCAGTAATGCCGACGACCTGAAGGCTATCCAACTCAAGGGCGATGACCTCTTTGGCTCACAAACGGCAAGGTTCGCTTCGTTCACAGCCACACAGGGAACAGACCGCCAAGGCGTTCATCTGATTTGGATTCCTACCGCCGGTGGGGTGGACGGCTATACGCTATCTCGCCGTAAGAAAGATACATCCAACGAGTGGGAACAGTTACCCATTGTAGCCGGCAGAACAGATTTCCGCGATACCAATACCGAGCCCGACGAACAATGGGAATACCGCGCTACTGTCGGTTACACCTGCGGTGTGACTACCACCGCCGATACCGCCTACGCCACCGGTTGGCGCTCGCCGTTCGGCAGCATTGCCGGACGAATACATTTCGAGGACGGTACAGGCTGCACCGGCATCGAGGTGGCTATCGAGAGTGATGGTCAGAAACTCGCAACCGTCACAACGGACGAAAGCGGCAATTACAAGTTTGACTCGCTCCGCTACGGCACCGGTACAACTTACACCCTTACCCCCACCAGCCAGACTGCACAGTTCCGCTACAACAACACCTCGGCGGCTACGGCAACAATCACGCTCAGCAAGGAGCGATGTGAAGTCACCAATATTGATTTCGACAATATCTCAGCTGTGCGTTTCTCCGGGCGTGTGCTGTATAAGAACTCCACCATCCCCGTGCGGGATGCACAGATCTGGCTCAATGGCCGTCCGGCACGTAATGCCGTCAGCTATGTGCTGACCGACAATGTGGGTAATTTCGACCTGCATGTGCCGCAGAATGCACCATTCACCTTACAGATCCGAAAGGACGGTCACCGCTTCGATAACGATGGCTTTATCCGCATCGATGGTAGCGACACCCTCACGCTGACCAAGGCGCTGGATGGTGTGCGCGTGTACGACTTGACGAAGGTGCGGTTGGCAGGACGAATCATCGGTGGCGCCACGCAGGCTGCACTCGCCGAAGGATTCGGACTTAGCAAGAATAACCTTGGCGACGACCTAAAGATTGTCCTGGAACTGGAGGGTGATAACACCTCATTCATTGTGCACCTGACCGATGACCCGAACAAGGATTCACTCCACTATCATATTCCGCATCTCACTTACGCTGCCGCCACGCATCAGCCCGTGGACACCGTCGGGGCAACGGCCGTTGAGTACCAGCACAAGCGTATCATCATCGCGCCCGACGCCAAGACCGGTGAGTATGCTGCCGACTTGTTCCCTGTCAAGTATAAGATCGTCCAGGCTACCGCCAAGGGCTACGCCTCGCTGTTTAGCGACGGCAGTGCCGCACAGACCATCGATCTGACAGCTGCGCCTGTTCACGCCGATACATTACGTCGAGATACCGTTTATGCCCTGCGCAATGCCGGCTACTCGCTCACGTACCGCTCGCCTATCAACATCTCTTGTCTGCAAATGCGCTACGGGATGGTGCAGAATTTCTATGGTGAACAGACCATGAGCCGACAGAACATCGCCGGCGAACAAATCACCGTACCCCTCGTTGAGCAGACAGCTGAAGGTGATATCAAATACCTGTTCGGCAACCCCGTATTCAGTAGCGACAAATATGATTTCCGCATAACCGTCCACGAGGATTATTACTACAACAATGTGCCTACCGGCAAGCATGAGGAGGTACGTATCCGTGGCGGTGAGGTGAAGGTGTACAACGGCTTGAATGCAGTCGAAACACCCGATATCCAAACGTACGCCCTCAATCAGAATGGCGAGACGGACATCACCTTGGATGTCAACAATATCTCTATCGGTCAGCCCGATGACCCGGGATTGAGACGCTTGGATATATCGGTTGCGGTGGAGAATGACTATGTTGAGAAGCAGGCATTCAAGGCGTACATCACCGGCAACCGTGCCAAAGGCCGCAACTTCATCACTTCCACCCACGCTACCACGCACCTGCTGGATGTGCTGCGCGACCCACCGGGCAGCAAGAGCTACGCGTATATTGAGGCGGGTACAACCTACAAGTACAATTATACCTACGATTTCACTATTCAGTTTGGATTGGATGTGTCGATTTTTGCCGGCACAGCTACCAATGTCAATATTGGTACGTATGCCGGGGCAGGAAGTGGCGTTTATTCCGGTCATGTGCTCAACCTGAGTTCTATGAAGGGCTTCTCGCTACCTATCAAGTCCAGTTATTACTACAAGCACCAGGCATCTTACACCTTCACCACCACCGATCGCATCGAGACGGGCTCGGATCCCTACTACGTAGGCAACAAGGGCGATGTCTATATCGGTACGACGCAGAACGTCTATTTCGGCCTAACCGATGCCGTCAAGCCTATCGACTCGCTCACCTATGCCTTCCTAAGCCCGCGTGAGGCGAACAGTACCATGAAGGTGTTGGGTGTGAACAGGGGCAAGGATGGCAAGTTGTACTACCTCGTTATAGGCACCGAAACGGAGGCGGGTACGTACCTCAACTCCTCGTTCTACTACACGCATGATCACATCGTCAGCACGCTTATTCCGCAACTCAAGATGTCGCGCGATGCCTTGCTTATGACCGGTGACAGTGCTGCGGTAAAGGCGGCAGCCGACAAGACGCACAAGGTGATGTACTGGTCGCGTGTACCGGCTACGGATGCCATGTTCGGTACCAAAGGGACGTATAGCCAGATCCTGCCCGATAAGTACAACGAGCAAATGGTTTATCCTGACGAAGTGGATGCTTACAACCGGCAGATCACCGACTGGATTGATATCCTCGTTGCTAACGAGAAGGAGAAAATCTCTGCTACCTACGGCACCAATGTCGAACGAGTCGGCACATGGTCTGTATCCGGTGGTACGACTGCCAGTCATAGCGAGGCGTACGAGTTTGCCAATACCTATACCAAGCGCATCGATTATCCGGGCGGATCGCTTAACCTCAATGTCGGATTTGGCAATGCTGTAGGACAACTGTTCGGGCAGAATATATCCTCACTGGTTACGGATAAGTTAAATGGAAGAAATGACCAGGATAATAACGCACGCCCCCTGAATGTAGAAAGCTTGGTTCCTGATGCCTCACTCAAGTTCAGCCTGACGCCGATCCTTGACGTTAATTTTGACAGAGATCCCAATCGCTCGGTTACGCAAACCAAGAAGACAGGGTTTGTCTTGCATCCTGACGATAAAGGGTATATTGACGTGTCTGTCTATCGCATAGTGGATGACAAGTCTGCGTTTAACAGTGCCTCGCAGCAGACGCGTACCGACATCACCGCAGGGCATGACTACGATGGCAAATCCTATCGCTACGGTTCGTTCGTCTATTACTTGAATGGCGGTGCTACACGATGCCCGTGGGAGAAAGCCGATTCAACGCAATTCTATACCCCCAGAATGCCACTGTCGGCAGGGTCGCTCAAGATCGATAATCAGAAGATTGAGATTGATTCCCATGAGCACTCCAACGTGCCGGCCGATCAACCTGCCATTTTCAACCTGCGCCTCACCAACGAATCGCATGCATCGGTAGGGGGTGTGCAAAGACCTATCACGTTCTACCTCAAGCAGCAAGAACAAAGCAACCCCCATGGTGCCAAGATCATGGTGGACGGAATGCCGCTTTCCGGCGACGGGCGTGCTATCACCCTGCATGGCAGCGAGATTATCAACAAGACAATGGAGGTCTTTGCCGGCGAGGGCTACGACTTCGAGAACCTGACGCTTGAGTTCGTTTCCGAATGTGATGTGTACAACAAGGCGTATTGTACGTTCTCTGTTCACTATATGCCTGTTTCGTGCCAGGTGAACATTGCTGCACCCCACGACAATTGGACGATGAACACTCTTTCGCCGCGTGACTCAACGGGCTATTACCTGCCTGTCACCATCAACGGCTTTAATGTCAACTACAACGGCTTTGATCATATCGAACTCCAGTATAAGCTCACTACCGAAAGCGACGACAGATGGGTAAACATGTGCTCTTTCTATGCTTCTGACAGCCTCTATGCGGCTGCCAGCGGCAACAAGGCCATGATCACCGATGGCAAGATCAGTAATATCCGTTTCTATGGCTATCGCGATCCTGTTGAGCAACAGTATGATCTGCGTGCCGTCTCTTTCTGCCGTCATGGCAGTGGCATGATCAGCCGCTCGTCAGTCATTCGTACCGGCACCAAGGATACCCGACCGCCACGCGTGTTCGGCACACCGCAACCTGCCGATGCTATACTCAGCGTGGGCGAAAATCTAATGTTGCGCTTCAACGAGGCTATCGCCGGCAATTGGCTGGATGAAGATAACAATTTCCAAGTCTTAGGCTCAACTAATTCTATCGGAATGAATGCCGAGACTTCGGTACAATTCGACGGCTCGGATAATTCGTACGCAGCATCGCAGGCTGAGCGGAACTTGAACAACAAGTCTTTCTCAATCGACATGTTGATCAATCCTGCACAAAGCAACCAAAAGGCGGTCTTCTTCATCCATAAGAATAGCTATGACGGTTGGGTGTTTGGTCTTACGGACGACAACAGATTGTATATCACAGCTAATGGCACGACTGTTTATTCCGCTACGCTCAAGAATGCCATCACGGCGCTTACGCGCGTTGTGTGTGCGTATGATCATAAGGAACATAGGGTGCACTTCTATGCCGGCACATCGGATGTGACTGACGCCCAACACAATACCATCGAATATTCGGGCTCGGGTATTCTCACCTTCGGGCGCGGATTTAATGGCCGAATGATGGAGGTACGTGTCTGGACGAAAGCTCTCTCGCCTGCCGAGGTGGCAGAAACGAATCTCAAGCGCCTCACAGGTTACGAACACAAGCTGGCGGCCTACTATCCGATGAACGAAGGGCGAGGTAACACCTTGCACGATCATGCCAATGGTGCTACACTCTATATGAAAGGTGCCGGCTGGAACGTGCAGGAGGGTATGTCTATGCGCTTCACAGGCGACGAACAGCTGATCCTCAATAGCGATGTACTGTCGCGTTCGGCAATGCAGGATGCCACCATCATGCTTTGGTTCAAGACGGCTGAGGCTAAAGGTACACTCTTCTCTGCCGGACGCAAAGATGCGAAACATGGCTTCGCTATCGAGTTCGACGCGGATGGACTCAAACTCAAGTGCGATTCGTCCGAGTGGATCATTGGCTCGTATGCTGACAACGAGTGGCAACACCTCGTGCTCTCTGTCAATCGTACGTTCAACAATGCTTCGGTATATATCAACGGCAATATACAGAGCTCGTTTGCGGCAAGCGAACTCGGGGCTATCAGCGGAGTGATGTATCTCGGCGGAAACGGATTCACCGGACATGTCGATGACCTCATCTTTTACGAGCAAGCTCTGCCTAAGGATATTATTGCGAGGTCGGATAACGTCGAGCCGCATGGCAACGAGATGGGATTGATTGCTCACCTGCGGTTCAGCGAACGCAAGCAGAATGCCAATGGTATCTACGAACTCGTGTTCTCACCCAACGACCAACGTATCATCACAGATTCGGAGGGCAAGGTCATCAACAAGATCATTCCGCTCATCACCGGTATGGTCGGCCAGTCGGGCTCCGAGGCGCTGCAAGCCATGGCGGACAAAACCGATCATGCCCCCTTGCGCGTACAAGAGGAACTCACCAAGCTGAAATTTGACTGGGCGTACAACAATGATCAGTTGCTGATCAATCTGAATATGCTTGACAGAGAAATCAACAAGCGGATGGTGTATATCACCGTTCGTGGTGTCGAAGACCTGAGCGGCAACCCCATGCCTTCGCCTGTCACGTGGTGCGCACAGGTGGATAAGAACAGCATCAAGTGGTCAGAACCGGCTATCGATCTGCAGAGCGAACTCGCAGATGCCGATTTGCAGACGGAAGAGATCACCTACCGCACCTCTATCATCAATACCTCAGGTATCTTCCATCACTATAAGATCGAAGCCTTGCCTGACTGGTTGAGTGCTACACCTGCTGTCGGTACGCTTGAGGCGCAGGAGTATAAGACAATCACCCTCAAATTCAAGCAAGGGTTGCCCGCCGGGGTGTATAGTGAGATGATCTATCTCACCGATGAGAACAATCTGCGCGAACCGATTAAGGTTGAATACCGTGTCAATGCGCAATGCCCATGGCAGGAAGTGGATAAATCCCGCTTTACAATGAGCTCGTCGCTGCGGGGCAAGGTCACTATCTCTGATCCGAAGAATAGTAACAGACTGATCAACGCCACAGGGCAGGATGTGGTTGCTGCGTTCTGCAACGGGTTGTTGATTGGCAAAGCTGCTATTACCGCCGATAGCGAGAGTCCGACAAGCGCCATTTCTAATCTCTACCTTACCCTGTTTGGCGACCGCGAGCTGGAAGGCTTACCCGTCACCTTCAAACTCTGGAGGGCGGCTACAGCTAAGGTCTATAACCTTGCAGCTACGCCTGCTATCTCGTTTGTACCGAGCAAGATATATGGCTACACACCTGACGCTCCGGTTCAATTAGTTACTATTGACAGTCAGACGCAAACTGTCAAACTCAACGACGGTTGGAATTGGATGTCGTTGTACCTCCTGCCGCAGCCTTCTGCCGATCTGAATGCAATGCTCAATGCATCACCCGGATTCTCAGCAGGTCATATAATCAAATCACCTGCCGAACAGAGTTTTGCTGAGTTCACTGTTAACCCGCTAAGGGGAAAATGGGTAGGTCCGCTCCGGCAAATGGATTATCATTATACGTATATGATGTATGTTGATTATCCTGTCGAGATCAATATTGTGGGCAGTAGCATTCCCGATTCTGCACGATATGTCACACTGCATCAGGGATGGAATGCCATTGCGTTCCTGCTCGACGAGCCGATGTCTATACGCGAGGCGTTGGCAGATTATTACGAAAATGCTACGCAAGGTGATCTCATCAAGACCAAGGAGAGTGTGGCCGTCTTCAGCGAGGATGGCAGATGGGAGGGCTCACTGCAAACGCTCACACCAGGGCAAGGCTACCTTATGCACCGCCAAGAAAAAACAACGGTTAAGATGCATTATTACCCTGCCACAACCACTGTCGCTGCCAAAGCACAGGTAAGGGCGTTCTCCAATCCGCAGGCTGCTGCGAATATGACCATGATAGCCAAATTATCAGATACCCGAATGATAAATGATAAAATGGTAAATGTCTATGTGGGTGACGAACTTGCCGGCGTGGCAGAACCAACCGAGGTGAATGGCGAGCAACTGTACTTCCTAACTATCCAAAGCGATAAGGTGGGTGCACCCCTGATCTTTATCACCGGCGACGGACAAAGGCTTGCTATTCAAGCAAATGTCCAAATGGATAATGGCCAAATGGCAAATACCCAAATAGTTAATGCTCCCGATGCTCACCACGGCTCGCTCAAGGCGCCGGTGATCCTCACGCCACTTACCGAGGATGCAGACATTACCAAAGTCTTGAAAGACGACCGCGTGATAATCATTCGCAACGGACAGCAATACGATATGTTGGGATCGAAACTCTATTAGGAACAACTCAGTAAAGGGAATAAATCAGCCTTAGAAACAAGAAAAAAATTACAACTATGCGAAAATCTTTTTTACTTTTGGTATCAGCATGCCTACTGATGCTATCGTGTCAAAAGCAAGCCGCTCCGGCACCGGAAATGGATAGCAGCGCGTTTGTCAACCTCACTGATGTAGTGCCGGACGTTATTCTTGAGATTCGGTATTACAGCACGTACAATTTTGTCGGTACGCGCATCGATGGCTACGAGCAGCCAGTTGCGCTGATGACACGTCAGGCAGCCGACTCGCTCAAGGCGGTGAATGATGAACTCAAGGCGAGAGGCTACCGCCTCAAGATATGGGATGCTTACCGCCCGCAGACTGCCGTCAACCACTTCATCCGCTGGGCAGAGAACCTGTCGGACACAACGATGAAGAAGGTGTTCTATCCGATGGTGGACAAATCTGTGTTGTTTGAGCAAGGGTATATCTACGCGCGTTCCAGCCACTCGCGCGGCTCGACTGTCGATCTGACGCTCATTGACGCTGCTACTGGCAAGGAGCTTGACATGGCTTCGCCTTTCGACTGGTTTGGCGAGGAGAGTCACCCGGATTATCGCTGCAAGCTCTACAGGCAATCTGAGAACCGCCTTATCTTGCGCAATGCCATGCTACGTCACGGCTTTGAGCCAATAGATAGCGAATGGTGGCATTTCACGCTTGCAGGCGAGCCTTTCCCTGACACATATTTCGATTTCCCCGTCCGACAGTTATAATATGGATGCCAGGAAGACGGGTATGCTGCAGAGTATTGCAAACAGTTTCACCGACAACCTGATAGCGGAGCAACGCTACCGGATGATTCTGGACGGTCTGCAGGTGACGCTGCTGATTACGTTCTGCGCGGCAGTGTTGGGTACGCTGCTCGGCGGTGTCGTCTGTCGGGCACGCATGAGCCGCACGCCGTGGCTCAGACAGACGGCGAAAATCTATATCGACCTCATGCGCGGTACGCCGGTACTGGTGCTTCTCATGCTGATGTACTATGTGTTCATGGCGCCCCTCGGCACAACCGGCATCAC